>JBGUQT010000152.1:0-13492 GCA_045131275.1 Treponema sp. | reverse complement strand
TCAATATTAAAGCCCGCGGTTTGCAAGCGCGAAAGCTCAAGCAAGTCGTTGACCAAACGCTGCAAGTGAATCGTTTCCTTTAACATTTGGTCTTGGTATTCGGCGACATCCTTGGGAGCGGAAATCACGCCGTCAACAAGCGCTTCAAGCGAGCCGCGAATGACAGTCACAGGCGTTCTAAGTTCATGCGAAACGTTGGCAATAAAGTCGCGGCGCATGTTTTCCAAACGCGCGCTTTCTTCGCTTGCGTCCTTAAGCTTTACGGCCAGCGCGTCCAAAGTCGCGGCAAGCTCGCCCAACTCGTTTTTGTCTTGGACGCCGGTTTTTATAGAATAGTTTCCCTTGGCCAATTCTTTTGCCGCGCCGTTCATTTTTTCTATCGGCTTTGTAAAGGAACGGCTCAAAAGCGCCGCGGCCAAAAGGGCAAGCAAAAAAGCGCAAGCCGCGCTGGCCGCCAAAATTCGCACGCTTTGCAAAATCGCCTCTCGCAAGCCAACAATCGGAGTATGCAAAAGCAAAACCCAAACTACGTTTTGGCTTTCGCGCTCGTAAACCGGCGTAGCCGCGGTAAGGGATTTTATTTCCAAAACCGGATTAAAAACTTCGGTCACGGACGCTTGGCCCGCAAAGGCTTTCTTCAAAACTTCGTCCGCGCCCGGCGGCAATTTTGTTTCTTCCGTAAATTGCGGAACGCCTTCAACGCGCGGCGCGTTTTGGTCTTGCAAAACGTTTTGGTCGCGCGGCGGCAGCGGAGGAATTCCGTGCCCGGCCATCGTAACCACATTCATGCTTTGGTCGATAAGCCACACGTCGGCCATCGAAATTTCATGCAAGTTGCGTACAAAAAAAACTGGATTGCGCTTGTGGCGCTCCGACATTTCGTAAATGCGAGAAAGCGTTCTGGACATCACTTCGGCGCGGCGAGTCAAATCGTTTTTGTAAATGGCCGTCGTGTGGCGCGCGATTAAAAAACAAAAGAAGCCGCCTGTCACCGCTGTGGCGAACAAGAGCGCGGTCAAGAAAAACAAAAATAGTTTTGCCGAAATCTTAGCTTTCAAATTTGTACCCCGTTCCAAAAACAGTAGTGATTTTCCAACCTTCGTGTTCCACCGCGTCCAACTTTGCGCGCAGGCGCTTTATGTGCTGGTCAACAGTGCGGGCGTCGCCGTCGTAGTCCATTCCCCAAATGTTGTTCAAAAGCTGCTCGCGCGAAAACACTTGGTTTTGGTTTTGCAAAAACAGTTCCAGCATTTCCAATTCTTTTTTTGTGACTGGAATGTTTTTGTCATCGATAAATACCGTTCCGGCATCCAAGTCAAGCGAAAGATTTTTTGCCGTCAATTTTTTTTCAACCGCGCTCGCGGGATTTGCCCTGCGCAAAATGCAGCGGATTCGCGCCATCACTTCTTGCGGCGAAAATGGCTTTACGATGTAGTCGTCGGCGCCGATGTCCAAGCCCATGATTTTGTCAAAGTCTTCGCCGCGGGCGGTGACCATTATTATCGGAACGTTGGAAGATTTTCTGATTTGCTTGCAAACTTCAAAGCCGTCAACCTTGGGCATCATCACGTCAAGCAATACCATGTCGAATTTTATTTTTCCAAAATAGTCCAAAGCCTCTTGGCCGTCATAGGCGGCGGTAGCTTCGTAGCCTTCTTTTTGAGCGTAGGCGCAAAGCACCTTTACGATTTGTTCCGTGTCGTCCGCGATTAAAATTTTCATGTTTCTATTATAACATAAAGAAAAAAATCCGCCATATCTTTTTTTGAGGAACTTTTAAAATGTCACACCTTTGACACAAGTAAATTCGATAATAAAAGTGTAAGGAGCAGGAAATCTTTATTTAAGGAGCGAAACAGTCGCGCAAAAAAACGGCCCGCTCCAAGGAGTTTAATATGAAAAAGACAATCGCTGCAATCGCCGCCATCGCCCTCGTCTCTGCGGCAGGACTTTTTGCCCAGCCCAACGCCAAGGCAAAAAACGCCGACGCAAAGAACGCGCCAAACTTTAGAGAGCCGCCAAAATTTGAAAAACCATCCGACGCCGACCTTAAGGCCTATCACGACGCGGAAGTTCAAAGCTACAAGATTTTGCTGGACGCGCAAGTCAAGGCAAAAATGGTCACGCCCGAATGGGCCGACGCCCGCTTGGCAACCCTCAAGGCCTTCCAAGCCGACTGCAAGGGCTTTTGCTTTTTTGTAAAAGGCAGCCACATTCCGATGGCTGACCAGATTGGCCGCCCCCACTTTGGACCCAAGTTCCACAAGCGCCATCAGCGCGGCGGCAAGCCCGGCTTCGGCCCCAGACGTTTTGACGGCCCCGAAAACTTCGGCCCCCGCCATCACAAGGGTCCGCGCTTTGAAGGAAAGCCCGGCTTTGACCGCGCGCCCGCCCCGCAAGACGAAACGGTAGAGGAAAGGTAGCCCATTACAAAACAACAAAGGCCGCCCGTTTGGGCGGCCTTCTTTTTTTGACTGCCGGGACAAGCCCGACAGAGCTAATTATTTCTTGCCTTTCTTTGCTGTCTTTTTGGCAGGAGCCTTTTTGGCGGCCGCTTTCTTAGCGGGGGCCTTTTTGGCAACAGCTTTCTTGGCAGCGGGCTTTTTGGCAGCCGCTTTCTTGGCAGGAGCCTTCTTGGCAACCTTTCCAGCCTTAGAGGCCTTGATTACGGCCTGAGCGCCGGCCAAGCGGGCCAACGGAACGCGGAAGGGTGAGCAAGAAACGTAGTTCAAGCCAAGCTTGTAGCAGAGAGCGATAGAAGCGGGGTCTCCGCCGTGCTCGCCGCAGATTCCAAGGTGCAAGTCAGACTTGACTGAGCGTCCCTTTTCTTCCGCGATTCCCATCAAAGCTCCAGGACCGTCTTCATCCAATGTTGTGAAGGGATCTTCGGCCAAGATGTTCTGCTTGAGGTAAGAGTCGATGAACTTAGAGTAGTCGTCGCGGCTAAAGCCGAACGTTGTCTGAGACAAGTCGTTTGTTCCGAACGAGAAGAAGTCGGCGTACTCGGCCAACTTGTCCGCTGTAAGAGCGGCGCGGGGGAACTCAACCATTGTACCAATCTCAAACTTGAGCTTGGTTCCCTTGGCCTTGTTTACCTTCTCGATTACGGCCAAAGCCTGCTCGCGAATCTGCTTAACTTCGTTGGCGCTTACTACGTTCGGGATCATGATCTGAACGTTGTGCTTAACGCCTTCGCGGTCCAAGCGGGCTGTAGCCAAAGCGATGGCTTCTACCTGTGTCTCGTAGATCTCAGGATATGTGATGGCCAAGCGGCATCCGCGGTGGCCAAGCATCGGGTTGTGCTCGTCAAGGGCGGCAACCTTTTCGGCCAACTTGTCGCGGTTAACGTTGAGCTTTTTGGCAAGAGCCTTGAGCTCGGCGTCTGAGTGGGCCTGGATGAACTCGTTGAGCGGCGGGTCGAGCAAGCGGATAGTAACCGGGCGTCCTTCCATTGTCTTGATGATTTCGTAGAAATCTTTTTCCTGCAAAGGAAGAATGGCCTTGAGGTTTTCCTTGCGCTCTTCTGTCGTGTCAGAAATGATCATCTTCTGGAAAGAAGTGAGCTTGGGCTCGTCGAAGAACATGTGCTCTGTGCGGCAAAGACCGATACCGGCGGCTCCAAAGCGGAACGCGTCTTTGGCGTTCTGCGGAGTGTCTCCGTTGGCGCGAACTTCAAATCCGGCAACTTTCTTTCCGCTGGCTGTTGTGCGAACTGAACCCTTGCGGATTTCGTCGGCCCAACCCAAGAACTTTTCGAGGTCCTTGCTCAATGTGGCGGGAGCTACAGGAACAACTCCGTCGTAAACCTTTCCTGTTGATCCGTCGATTGTGAGGAAGTCGCCTTCCTTGTATACGTGGTCGCCGATAACAACCTTTCCGCCATTGAACTTAACGGCAGAGCATCCGCAAACACAAGCTGTTCCCATACCGCGGGCAACAACGGCGGCGTGCGAAGTGCGTCCGCCAGTAGAAGTCAAGATACCCTGAGCAACGGCCATACCGGCGATGTCGTCCGGAGAAGTTTCCTTGCGAACCAAGAGAACCTTCTTTCCTTCTTTTGTCCAAGCGACAGCGTCGTCGGCTGTGAATACGATCTGTCCGCATCCGGCTCCCGGAGAAGCGTTAAGGCCAGAAGCGATTTCCGTGGCCTTCTTAACAGCGGCGGGATCCAACTGCGGAAGAAGCAACTGGTTCAACTGTGTGGGCTCTACGCGGAGCAAAGCCTCTTCTTTTGTGATGAGCTTTTCGGCAACCATGTCAACGGCCATCTTGACGGCGGCCGCGCCTGTGCGCTTTCCGTTGCGGCACTGGAGCATGTAGAGCTTTCCTTCTTCTACTGTGAACTCCATGTCCTGCATGTCGTGATAGTGCTTTTCCAAGCGGTTGCGGATTGTGCAAAGCTGGTCGTAAATCTTCTTGTTTGTCTTTTCAAGCTGAGCGAGTTTCTGCGGAGTGCGGATACCGGCAACTACGTCTTCGCCCTGAGCGTTCATAAGGTATTCGCCCATGAACTCGTTAACGCCTGTAGAAGGATCGCGGCTGAAGGCAACTCCAGTTCCTGATGTGTCGCCCTTGTTTCCGAATACCATTGACATTACTGTAACGGCTGTTCCCTTAAGGGCGCCTTCTTTGATTCCGTTCAATTCGCGGTACTTGATGGCGCGGGGGTTCATCCAAGAGCCGAATACGGCGCCGATGGCTCCCCACATCTGCTTCTGCGGATCCTGGGGGAAGTCCTCGCCCTTCTCTCTCTTGTAGAGAATCTTGTACTTGCTTACGATTTCCTTGAGTTCGTCTGTCGTGAGCTCTGTGTCCTGCTTGATTCCGCGGTGAGACTTTACTTCGTCAATGATCTTTTCGAACTTGGCGTGCTCAACGCCCATAGCTACGTCGCCGAACATCTGGATAAAGCGGCGGTAGGCGTCCCAAGCGAAGCGCGGGTTGCCAGTCTTGGCGGCAAGTCCTTCAACTGACTTGTCGTTCAAGCCGAGGTTCAAGATTGTGTCCATCATGCCGGGCATAGAGATGGCGGCTCCAGAGCGAACTGAAACAAGGAGCGGGTCCTTTTCGTCGCCGAGCTTTTTGCCCATAACCTTTTCCAACTTGGCGAGGTACTTGGCGACTTCGCCGTTGGGTCCTTCGAGGCCGGCCGGGTACTTTCTTCCCAACTTGTAATATTCCTGGCAGACGTCAGTTGTGATAGTAAATCCAGGAGGAACAGGAAGACTCAAAGGGGCCTTTGCCATTTGGGCAAGGTTGGCGCCTTTTCCACCGAGATCGGCGCGCATAGACTCATCGCCGTCAGCGTCGCCGTTTCCAAAAAAGTAAACATACTTGGTTTTTGCCATGGTAGGTAACTCCGTATATAATAGATATGTAAGGAATATTTTACTTCAAAACCCGCTTGTTGTCAATTGAATTTCCCACAAAAAATATGGCGAAAACGGCGATTCTGTGGTAAAATCAAAGGCATGGAAAACACAAAAAGAGAGACTTTTAAGTCAAGAATCGGATTCATTATGACGGCGGCGGGCTGCGCCATTGGCTTGGGAAACGTGTGGCGCTTTCCATTTATCACCGGACAATACGGAGGCGCGGCCTTTGTTTTGTTCTACCTGCTCTTTTTGGTCATTTTGGGCCTGCCCGTAATGACGATGGAATTCGCCGTTGGCCGCGCCAGCGGAAAGAGCGCCGTCCGCTCCTTTCACGCGCTGGAGCCAAAGGGAAGCCAATGGCACCAGTACGGCCACTTTGCCGCCGCCGGAAACTACCTTTTGATGATGTTCTACACGGCGGTCGCCGGCTGGATGTTCGCCTACACGCAAAAAAGCGCGCAAGGCCTTTTTGCCGGAGCCGCGCCCGAACAAGTCGCCCAAGCCTTTGGCGACATGCTGGCAAACCCCGGCGAGCAAATATTCTGGATGGCCTTTGTGACGCTGGCCGGCTTTTTGATTTGCTTGGGCGGACTAAAGAACGGCGTCGAAAAAGCTTCCACGATAATCATGACAAGCCTTTTGGTCTTGATGCTGCTTTTGGTGGCGCGCGCGGTCACCCTTCCCGGCGCGGGAAAGGGCTTGGAGTTCTACCTAAAGCCCGACTTTTCAAAAATGGTTCAAAACGGAATCGGCGAAGTCATTTTCGCGGCGATGGGCCAAGCCTTCTTCACCCTTTCTTTGGGAATCGGAGCCATTGCGATTTTTGGCAGCTACATCGACAAGGAAAAGTCTTTGGCGGGCGAAGCGACAACCGTAATAGCTCTGGACACCTTCGTGGCGTTGATGGCGGGCTTTATCATTCTTCCGACTTGCTTCGCGTTCGGAGTGAACCCAGGCCAGGGACCGGGACTGATTTTTGTCACCCTTCCCAACATCTTTAACACGATGCCTTTGGGCCGCTTGTGGGGAACGATTTTCTTTGTCTTCATGTCGTTCGCGGCGCTTTCAACTGTAATCGCGGTTTTTGAAAACATCATCGCTTTTTCTATGGACGCGCGCGGCTGGTCAAGAAGCAAGGCGGTTTGGGTGAACATGGCCGTTGTCTTTATTCTTTCGATTCCGTGCGTGCTGGGCTTTAACCTTTGGAGCGGATTTTCAATTCCGGGAATCGGCGGCGTCCAGGACATCGAAGACTTTATCGTGTCCAACAACTTGCTTCCGCTTGGTTCGCTAATCTACGTAATTTTCTGCGTGTCCAAACGCGGCTGGGGCTGGGAAAATTTCTTGGCCGAAGCCAACGCCGGAAGCGGACTCAAGTTCTCGCCCGCCTTGCGCTTTTACGCCAAGTGAATTTTGCCGATCATCATCGTCGCCATCTGGCTTGTCGGCTACATCCAAAAGTTTTTTATAAAATAAAACAGAACAGCGCAGAAACAAAAAAAGCCCCGCAAATCGCGGGGCTTTTTGTTTACATATTCAGAGTTTACTCTTTAAAAACCGCTTTCAATTCTTTAGCGTAAAGCTCGCTGATCTTGTAGCGCATAAGCTCTTGCTTGGCGCTAAGCTCGCGGCCAACCTCAAAGGGCTTGGACAAAAGCGCGAATCTTGGGATGCGCTCAAAGGCGCGGAAGCCGTTCTTGGCGCTGATGATGTCGCGGACAATGGAATCCATGAACTTGTAGGTCTCTTCCTTTTTGAGCAAGTCCTCAAAGCTGGCAAAAGCGACGTTGTTTTCCTTGGCCCAGATTTCCAATTCCTCTTGGTTGGGAAGAATCAAGGCGCCCAAGTTGCGCTGGTCCTGGCCCAAGACTACGGCAGTCTGAACGTAAACCGACTCCTCCAATTTAATTTCCAACGGAAGCGGCTCTACGTTCTCTCCGCCGCGCAAAACGATCGTGTCCTTGACGCGGCCCAAAATCTTTAACTCTCCTCCCATGCCGATAATGGCAAGGTCTCCGGTGTCCAGCCAGCCGTCAGAATTGATCGCCTTTGCGGTAAGCTCAGGGCGCTTGTAGTAGCCTTTCATAACCGTTCCGCCCTTAATCTGAAGGACGCCCTTCTTTCCCTTGCCGACGTCGTTTCCTTCCATGTCAACGATGCGGGCGTTGATGCCGTAAAGCGGCTTTCCGATGCAGCCAAAGACCGGCTTTGTGATGTGGCGCACGCTGACAATCGGAGCGGTTTCTGTAAGGCCGTAGCCTTCGACGATTTCAATGCCGAGCGCCCAGAAGTATTCGTCAACGTTCTTGGGATAGGCTCCGCCTCCGGCGATTCCGGCGCGGAAATTCTTTCCAAGCATGGCGCGGATTTTTTTGAAGACAAGCGTTCCGCCCAAAAGTTTTAGCGGAAGCAAAAGCGTCCACGGAATCAAGAACAAAATCCACCAAAGCGGAGTGATTTCTTGGCGCGGCATAAAATTTTGGCGAAGCATTTTTCTTTGCATCCTTGAATGAAGGATGGCGACGCTGACAAAAAAGGTGTAAAGCTTTAGCGTGATTCCGCCAGTGCGGCGCATCTTGCGCTCGATGCCTTCCATAACGGCTTCAAAGACGCGGGGAACGCCGGGCAAAATTACGGGGTTTGTCTTTAGCATGTCCTCAAGCAAAATCTTTCCGATCGGCTTTGAGTAAGTCATCGCGCAGCCCTGGCTTAGAATTACGTATTCGACCTCGCGCATGTAAACGTGCCAAACAGGAAGAATCGCAAGCGCGTTCTCTCCTGGATAAAGCTTGATGCGGTCGGTTACTTCGATAAGCTGGGTCAAGAAATTTCCGTGGCTTAAAGTAACGCCCTTGGGAACGCCTGTCGTTCCGCTTGTAAAAATAATCGCGGCGGTGTCGTCCCAGTTGCCCTTGGCGATTTCATCTTCAAAGGCGGAGGGGTTTTCCTTGTTGTAGGCGCGACCCTTTTCCAAAATTTCTTCAAAGGGATGGACAACGACTCCTGCGGCTTTCGCCAAGTCCAAGACTTCTTGGCTGGGCTCGTCGAACATCACAAAATACTTGAGGACGGGCAAGTCGGCCTTAAGGTCAAGAATTTTCTTGGCCGCGGCGTTTGTCTGCACGATGCAAATGCGGCATTCGGTAAAATCCAAAATGTATTTTAGGTCGGAAGGGCTGGCGTCCGTTCCGCGGGGAACGTCAATCGCGCCGATGGACAAGAGGCCCAAGTCGGCCTGCTGCCATTCCTTGCAGTCTTCGCTGATGATGGCCAAATGCTCGCCGCGCTGGACGCTGTAAGAAAGCAAGCCGCCGGCAAAGTCAATCGCATTTTGCCACATTTGGCTGTAAGTCAAGCAGTCAAAATCGCCCTGGGCGTTCTTGGAATATTGCGCCGGCGCGTCGGGATTCTTTTTTACCACTTCTTGAATCAAGCGCGGCACTGTCTTGTCTTTAACGTCCATCATAGTTGGGCCTCTTTTTTGTATAAAGCTTTTTTATGTCAAAATGACAAAGTTTGAGATTTTGTCTAAACCTCAAAAAATTGTAGCGCAACTTGAAAAGAAATTCAAGTTGTTCTATAATAATTTTCATGAGTGGGAAAAATTCAAAAAAGGCCAAGCGGAACGGCATCTTTGCCGCGATTTGGCTGCTCTTAATTTTAATTCTTATTATAGTATTTCTCGTCAAAAAGGACGACTTTGCCGCCAACCTAAAGTCCACCAATTTTTTTGAGCGCGTCGTCGGTTCCACCCCAGAATTCCTTCAAAACTACGAGACAAAGAAAAAGGACAACAAGTCCAACGGTTTGCTTGACGTTGACGTGGCTCCCGTTCCCGGACAAAAAGAGACGCAAGACCCCGGCACATACGACTTGGACGACCTGAACTCCCAGAGCGAGCAAGAGCAGGCTTCCGCCCCGGCAAACGAAAGCCCCAAAGAGGAAGAACGGACCCAAGAGACCGCCTCCGCCAAAGAAGAGGAAAAAAAGCCCAGCCAAGAAAAGCCCAAGCCGACCGCCACCGTAAACGCAAAGCTTTTCTTTATCCAAGTTGACGCCGACGGAAACGTAAACAGAAAGAGCGTTGTCCGCCAAATCCCAAAAAGCGACTCGCCGCTTACAGACACAATCAAGGCGCTTTTGGCCGGTCCCTTGGATTCCGAAAAGTCAATGAGCTTGATTCCCCAGGGAACCCGACTTTTGAGCGCCACCGTTCGGAACGGAATCGCCGCGCTTAACTTTAGCGAGGAATTTGAGTTCAACGCCATCGGAGCGGACGGCTACCGCGGCCAGCTTATGCAAATCGTGTTCACCGCCACAGAATTCGCGACGGTAGAAAGCGTGCAGTTCTTAATAGAAGGCCAGCGCAAAGACTACATCGGAAGCGGCGAGGACGTCTGGATGTGGATCGGCAGCCCCTACACCCGCAGCTCTTTTAATTAGATTTTTTCTTTTAGCCGCTATTGACATAATTTGTTTTTTCGGCTAAAATGCCTTTACTGTTTGGGGGTGTAGCTCACCTGGCTAGAGCGCTTGCATGGCATGCAAGAGGTAGTCGGTTCAAGTCCGATCATCTCCACTTGGTTGAACGGCGTGAACAACGCCGTTTTTTTTTGGCGTTTTATTCAAAAAGTTGTCAGAGAGATGAAAAAATTTTCCGCGATTTTCATTCCCCTAATCTTTATTGCCGCCGTTCCGGCCTTTGCAAAAATTGAAACGCTCCCTCAAAGCAAAAAGCCAAAACAATACTTGCAATTTGACCTTGCCCATAACACAAACCGCGGAATCGAACGCAATCAAAACTGGCTGGGAATGCGATACGACTTTGACTGGCAGCCCTTCGGATTTTTCGCCGGCTTTCAATCGGACGCGCGGAACAACGACTTTACGATAAAAAGCGACTACCTTCCATTTGCGGGCTACCACCAAAACGGCGTCTGGCGCTTTGGCGCGTCAACCACATACCATATGCAGCGCCGCAAAGGCTCCTTTACGATGCATGACATCCTTGAAGAATTTGAAGTCCGCTGGATTTCAAACTACGGACTGACTTTTACAGTCAGGAACGGCTACCGCTTTGGACTTACGACATTTGACGCGATAAAAGATTTTAGAATCACAGACCATGACTTTTGCGTCTACGCGGAAGTGGACAAGGTTTGGAAGAACGGCCTTGAAATTTTTACCGCGCTTGGAAGCTACAGCCTTTTTTACTATCCAAAATTCTTTTGCCCCCAGTGGACTTTTGGAGCGGCGTACAACATTCAAAACGCGGTTAGAATCGGAGCCAGCCTTGAATTAAGCATGACGGATTTTTTCGCTTCGGTGGCCTACTTTAATTACATTTCGCTTAGATGGAACGTGAGGTTTTGCTTTTGAAAAACAAGTCGTTCGCGCGCGGATTTTTATTTTTCTCACTTCTCTTAGCGGCGCTTTTTTCTATCGCGCTGGCCTCTTGCAATTTTGGCCTTCCGATTTTTTTGTATGCGGAGACCGGCGTTGAAGACCGCGCTCGCAGCGTCAAAGTTCTCGGGGGGAACGACCTTCCGCAAATTCCGAGCGGAACAAAATACAGCTTTATAGTTTTGACCGACCCTCACTTTGGCGAAAAAAAATACGACCGACGCGAGGACGACTTTCTAAAAAAATTCAAGGAGCTTTTGCAAAACTCAGACGAAGGCCTAAAGCCGCGCTTTATAGTCAACATTGGCGACACGCTTGACGGCGGACACGAAGACGAAGCGGACGACTACAACAAAACCGCCGCCCGCTGGATCCAAACCGCAAAAGACGAGCTTGGCGCAAGCGACTACAAAGTGTATACGATTTTAGGAAACCACGACCTTTACAACAACGGCTGGGAAGTTTGGAAAGAAAAAGTTTACCCCTACACTTCGTATTACAAGTTTACGATAAACGCGGGCGGCGCCTCTAACGGCGGCTTTGACTTTTATTTCTTGGACAGCGGCAACGGAACTTTGGGCGGCCCGCAGATAGAAGACTTGGAGCGAAACTTAAGCGCGTCAAGCCGCCCAAAAATTATTTTTACGCACTACCCCATTTACGCCGGAGGAATTTTTTACTTTGCCCTTGACGACGTTCACGAACGCGCCCGCCTAATCGCCGACTTTGCCGAATCCAACGTAAAGTACGTCTTTGAAGGCCACAAGCACCAAAAGCATGACTACGACTTTAACAACTTTAAGGAAGCGGTAATCGGCGCCTACTTGCAGGAACGCTTCTTTGGCCTTGTCACCGTTGACGAGGCTGCGGCCAGCGTTCAGTTTACGAGAATGAGCTATTAACGTTCAAATTTCATAAACGAGAACGGATTCCCCAAACCCTTGAATATTTTTTTCATAACAAGTAAAATAAGCTATGACTTTTGACAAAACAATAAATAGTTATGTAGATAAAAAAATATTGAACGCGATCTCGGAATTTGTTGAAGGAAAAAATTACGTTGCGGCCGCTGACGTTTTGGCCGCGGCTTTTGGAGCCGACAAAGCGCTTTTTGCAAAAGAGGCCGCCGACTTTGAAAGCAAGTTGATTTCAAGCTTCCAAAAAAACCTTTCGCTTTTGGTTCAAAAGACATGGATTGAAAAATCGGACGCAGAGTTAAAAGAAAATGTTCTTTACAAATTGAACGAATACAGCGAGGCTGTCTCAAAAGGCCAGTGGAACAAATCATACGCTTCGCTTTTGCAAATAGTGACAGACGTCGTTTACTTGATGTTCGGAAACCAAGCCAAGAGCGCCGACTTTGAAGAATACTCTTTGCGCATCGATCCTGAGTTTGGAATCTTTTGGCTTTATGTCAAAAGCCTTCCGCAAGAGCAGGATTGGGAACAGAGCAAGGCCCGCGTGGCAATGCTTTTGGGAATGTTCTTCTTGGCCAACTACTAAGGCGCGCCTATGGACCTAGAACAAATTTGCGCGGGCCTTAAAAGCGCCGCATCCATTCTTGCCCTTCAAAACGCAAGCCAAAAAAACGCCGCGCTAAAAAGCGTAATCGACGCCATCAACAAAAACCGAGCGGCAATCTTAAAAGCCAACAAAGTCGACGTTGAAAACGCGCGCAAAAACGGAACCAGCGAGCCGCTAATCGACCGCCTTAGCCTTAACGACGCGCGGCTCGACTCGATTTGCCAAGGCGTTCAAATCGTAATCGACCGCGAAGACCCAATCGGAAAAGTCGAAGGCGGCTGGGAAAGCCCCAAGGGCCTTCAAATAAAGCGCGTCAGGGTTCCGCTTGGAGTGGTTTGCATAATCTACGAAAGCCGCCCCAACGTTACGGTTGACGCTTTTTGCCTTGCCTACAAAAGCGGAAACGCGATTTTGCTGCGCGGCTCTTCCGCGGCTTTGGAATCCAACAAAGTGATTTGCGCCGCTATAAAAGAAGGCCTTGCCGCTTGCAAGGACGGAGTTCCCGCGGCGATTGAACTTTTGGAAAGCCAAGACCATTCCGACGTTGACAAAATATTGAACGCCCGCGGCTTGATAGACGTAGTCCTTCCCAGAGGCGGAAAAAAACTTATCCAAAGCGTAGTGCAAAACGCGCGCGTTCCCGTAATCGAAACCGGAAGCGGCGTGTGCCACCTTTACGTTGACGATGAAGGCGACCTGGACATGGCGCTCAACATCGCGGAGAACGCAAAGATTCAGCGCCCCGGAGTTTGCAACGCCATAGAAGCGATTTTGGTAAACCAAAACATTATGGAAAAATTTCTTCCGCGTTTGGAAGAACGCTTTGCCGGCCGCGTGACTTTTCACGCCGACCCCGACTGCATCGGAGCGCTAAAAAGTTCCGCCCAAAAAAACGGAAGGCCCGACTGCGTCGTTCCTGCGACGGACCAAGATTACGGAAATGAATTTTTGGATTACGAATGCGTCGTAAAAAGCGTAAAAGACGTTGACGACGCGATAGAATACATAAACGCCCACAACACCAAGCACAGCGAATCGATTGTGACCAACAACCGCGCGCGCGCCCGCGCCTTCCAAAGCAAAGTGGACGCGGCCTGCGTTTACGTCAACGCCTCAACGCGCTTTACCGACGGCTTTGAATTCGGTTTTGGCGCCGAGCTTGGAATCAGCACGCAAAAGCTTCACATCCG
>JBGUQT010000151.1:0-22745 GCA_045131275.1 Treponema sp. | reverse complement strand
AACGAATGAAAAACCTAGACCCCTACAAGCCCGGCGAGCAGCCGCGCGACAGGGACTACATAAAGCTCAACGCCAACGAAAATCCGTATCCGCCCGCTCCAGGCGTGGCAGCCGCGGCCGCGGACTTTTTGCAAAAGAACCCGCAAAAATTGGCCCTTTATCCCGACCCAGACGCAAACGAGCTAAAGGCGGCGCTCGCCGATTTGCTTAACAAGACCGGCGGCGTTTTGTCCAAGAACCAACCCTTTGACGGCGGCTTTAAAGTCACGCCCGACATGATTTACATGGGGAACGGAAGCGACGAAGTTTTGTCTTTTGTCTTTTACGCCTTCTTTGATTCCGACAAAAAATTGGTCCGCCCCGAACATTCCTACAGCTTTTATCCGGTATACTGCGGCTTTTACAACATTCCCAGCGACGTCGTTCCGCTAAAAGGCGACTGGAGCGTAGACGTTGAAGAGATGATCTTTAGGGCCAACAAAAACCATTCGTCAACGATTGTCGCAAACCCAAACGCGCCAACGTCGCTTGGCCTAAGCCGCGACCAAGTCCGCGCCTGGATGCGACGAGCGCCCCGCGACCGCGTTTTTGTGGTTGACGAAGCCTACGTGGATTTTGGCGGAGAGACCGTTCTTCCATTGCTCGCGGAGTTCAAGAACCTCGTAGTCGTGCGAACTTTTAGCAAAAGCCTTTGCGGCGCGGGCCTTAGATGCGGCTACATCGTGGCCAACCCGGAGCTCGCGCAGGCGGTGACCACAGTAAAAAATTCCTTGAACCACTTTCCCTTGGACGCCTTTACGCAAAAGTTCGCGCTTGAAACTTGCAAGGCTGGCGACTACTATGTGGATTGCGCCCAAAAGGTTGTGGCCGAGCGCGATTCATTCATAGAGTTTTTGCGCGAGCGCTCGTGGAACGTTTTGCAAAGCCAGACAAACTTTGTCTTTTGCCAAAAGAACGGCGTGGACGGAAAGTCCGTTTACGAGGCGCTCAAAAAAGAGGGCATCCTTGTGCGCCGCTTTGACACAAAAGGCATCGAGCAATGGCTTAGAATAACAATCGGAACGGCCGAGCAAATGGCCGCGCTCAAGGCCGCCATCCAAAAATTTTAGGCAGGCCGCTCTTTAGGAGGAACGAAAATGAAACTTCTTTTAATCTCAGACTTGCACGGAAACATTGACAACTTGCAAAAGTTGGAAGGCGAAATAAAAAGCGCCGACGCGGTTTTGTTCGCGGGCGACTTTAGCAAATTCCAAAAGCCAGAGACCGGTCTTCCTTGCGCTGAAAAAATGCGCGAGCTTTGCCCGAACCTTTTTGCAGTTCTTGGAAACTGCGACGAGCCCGAGCTTTTGGAGTCAATCGAAAAGTTGGACATAAGCGCCCAGCGCTCGCTCGCAAGCTTTGAAGGCCTTGTAATTGCCGGCTCGGGCGGCGGATCGAAGTTTACCGGCGAGACTCCCAACGAGCGCGACGAAGACGACTTGCAGGCCGATTTTGACGTGATAAAAAATTCCGGCTTGGATGAAGAGGGGCAGTGGGGCAACTTGATTTTGGTCAGCCACAACCCTCCCAAGGCGCAAAAGATAGACTCGCCCGCGCCCAACGTTCACGCAGGAAGCCAAATCTTTGCAGACTTCATAGCCAAGACAAAGCCCCTTGCCGTTTTGTGCGGCCACATTCACGAAGGCTGCGGCGTTGAAAATATCGGGGACACTGTCGTGGTCAATCCCGGCCCCTTGTGCGAAGGCAACTACGCCGTCATGGAATTGCAAAAAGAAGGCGGCGCTTGGAAAGTCGCCGCCACTGAACTAAAATCTTTGTAACAAGCGGCGCGAATAATATTATCGCGCCGCAATCATTGCGCTTTAACTAGCAGCAAGACTACTATTTATTTGTCCCCCCCCCCCTGTTGTTTCATAGACATAAGTCTTTACTCTGCCCATGCCTTCGTATTCGCATTCGGGGACTTCTTCAAATTTGTACAATTCCTTTAGCTGGTGGTAAACGTCTTCCGAAACATGAATTGAATTTGGAAGGCAGTTTTCCTGCAATTGTTCGGCAAACGACATCGCGGGGCTCCACGCGTTAAAGACAAAGTTTTGGTTTCCGACCAAGTTGGCCACAAAGGGGCCGTTTGCGATTCCAATCCGTATTTGCAAATTCATTCCGTTTGAGTCGTTGCTCCTTTTTAGCATTGACAAAATTTCTATCGCAAAGTGAATCAACTCCGAAGCGCTGGAACGGTTCTCCTCCGGAATGCCGGCGACAGCCATGTAAGAGCTTCCGACAATCTTTAGCTTTTCTATGTTGAACGTTTCGGCCGCGCCGTCGATTCTGTCGTAAAAGCTGGACAAGTATTTGGCGAAGCGCTCGATTCCCATTCTGTTGGCAAAGCGGGCAAAGTCCACGACGTCCAAAGAAAGGACGCAAGCGTCGGCATAGAAAGTGTTGGTCTTTTCCAAACTGTCAATGCTCTTTTTGCTGAACGAAGTCGTTGAGTAGAACTTTAGCAATTCCCTGGCGCGCTTGTTGGCGTGAGAAAGGCGGCTGATTGTCTGCGCGTCGGGGTTTTCAACCGTAAAGTACATGATGAAAAGCGTGACGGCGCAGCCAAAGCTTACCAACAGCAGCTCCTTGTTGAACATTTGGACAAAGGCGATCGCTCCTTCCATAAAGCAGAATGAAAGGATGGAAAGCAGCTTTGAAATCGGAATGCTCTTAAAGTTGAGCATCATTATGAAAAGGACGTAAGCTACCGAAAAGGTCGAGAAAATGTAAATCAAGTCGGACGAAAGGCCGTAAGAAAAAATCTGGCGTCCGTAGCCGGAATAGTAGAGGGTGTTGGCGCAAATCAAGCCTATGATTACAAGAACGACGACTCCCAAGAAAATCACGACGCCTTCCTTGATTTTGCGCCTGTATTCAGGAAGGCCCTTGTTTATCGTGGCGGCCATCGCGTAGGAATCGATTCCGTAAATGTACAAAAGCATGGCGATCAAGTAGGCTTTTGCCAGAATGTCGTTTAGAAGCGGATATTCGTCGCGGTGGTTGATGGATATTACGCTGGCGATGTCCAAAACCAAGACAAAAAAGACCAGCAATAGCAAGATCTTGTATATTCTGTTTTGAAGCGAGTCCCACTTTACTTTCTTAAAGAAAGCGATGCTGAGGATTAAAATATAAATCAGGCCCGCTATTTGGAATTCTATAGAAATAGACATATTGTTACAATTATAACTTGTTTTTCGCTAAAAAGCAAGTTTTTTTAGCGCGGGAGCTGCTTTTAGCAAGCGCGGCGTTATTCCCCTGCGCTTTGGCAAAGGCGGAAGCCCAGGAAGTTAAAGCGCTCGTTGGGGTCGTAGCCGTAGCGGTCGCCGCAGTAGATGAAGCCTGTGTAGGGCGACCATGAGCCGCCGCGGCAAACGCGCTCCTTTCCGTAATCGGGGCCCGCAGAACGCTCCACGCCGTCCGTGTCCTTGTAGTCGGCCAGCCAGTCCCAGCAAAATTCCAAGACGTTTCCGCTCATGTCGTAAAGGCCCATCGCGTTGGCCCTTCCGCTTCCGGGAGCGGGCTGCTCGTCCTTTGTAAAGACCGTTCCTGCTGTTCCCACGACGCGGGTTTCGTTTGTGTTTGAGTCAAGCCAAGCCACGTCGCTTTCCAAAACGTTTGCGTCCGTTTGGCCTGAGGCCAGGGCGCCGTTTTGAAAGCCCTTGGGCGTTTTGCGGGCGGCGTATTCCCATTCGGTTTCTGTCGGAAGGCGGTAGCCGTTGGCCGACCAGTCGCAGGAACACTTGTCCAGCGCGGCGGTGTCGGTCGAGTCGCGCAAGACTTTTCCGTCGTAAGAGTAGCAGGGCTTTTTTCCGCTCATTTCGCTAAGGGCGTTGCACCAAACCACCGCGTCGTACCAATTTATCATCGTGACGGGCTGGCAGGCGCCTTGGACCGTGGGAGCGGCGCCGCGCTTTCCTGCGGAGCCTTCCTGGCCGGGATTGGCGAAAGTGTAGCCGTTTTGCTCGGCGTATATGCGTCCGACATACCACAAGTTGTAGGTTGTCTCGTAGGCGTTCATGTAAAAGGGCTGGACAAAGCGTTCCGCCGTGTAGCTTTGCGTGTTCTCGCCGATCGTAAACACGTCGTATTCCGCTTCCGGCTCAGAAGCCTTGAGCAAAACCATTTTTAGGTCGTTAAAGGCCTCATTGGCTTTTTGCGATTTTTTTATTGGGCGAGCGAAAAGCGCCGCGCAAAGAAATAACGCCGCAAAGGCAAAAAGAATTCTTTTCATTTCATCGCCTCCAAGTTGAGTTCCTGCGCTTCAAGCGTTTTTTTGAGCTTGCGGATTTCGGCGCGCTTGGCCCGGTTTTTCTTTTTCTTTTCTTTGTTGGCCGAAGACTTTGTCCTGTCCATGAGCGAGAGGCGCAAAAGCGTGACCATTACGGCGAACAAGCAAAGCATAGTGATTATCGCGCAGCCGAACAAGCCGTAGCGCGCAAAGGGCAGCTCAACGTTCATTCCCCAAAAGCTTGTGATGAAGGTCGGAACGCTGATGGCGACAGTGACGATGGTAAGCTTTTTCATCACGCCGTTCATGTTGTTTGAAATGATTGAGCCAAAGGTGTCGCTCATGCGGCTAAAGGTGTTGGAATACGTGTCGGCCATTTCCAAAGCCTGGCGGTTGTCAACTTCAACGTCGTCAAGCCAGTCCAAGTCGTCCTCGTCGAATTTTAAAAGGCGGGTCTTGCGAAGCTTTTCCAAAAGCAGTTGGTTTGACTTGATTGAGGTCGTAAAGTAAACGGTCGATTTTTCCAAGTTGAGCAATTGCAAGATTTCCTTGTTCTCAACCGCGTACTGCAGCTCGCCCTGAATGCCCGAGGCGCGGCGGTTGATTTCCTTTAGGTAGCGCAAGTAGGTTATGTCGGCGCGGCTCAAGATTTGGATCAAAAAGGCCGGAAAGTCGTTGAGGTTTATGTTCTTGACGCGGCCGGCCGAAAAGTCCTTGAGCACTTCGCAGTCAGTCCAGCAAATCGTGATGATGTAGTTTTTCATCAAGATTACGCCGAGCGGAATCGAAAAGTACGACACTTCCGCCGTGGGAACGAAAATCGGAAGCCTTGTGATTGTAAGGATGTAGTCCTCCGCGTCCTCGATGCGCGAAAGCTCGTCGGGGTCAAGGATGTCTATGATGTGCTCTTGCTCGATCTTGAATTCTTTTTCAAGGATGTTGATGTCTTCGCGCGTGACGTTGCGGGCGTCAACCCAAACGCGCTTGGAACTGATGAGGTTTTCTTTTTCTGTGTCAACCAGCTTTCCGCCTTCTTGCTGCCAGTAAGTGATCATCAGCCTTGCTCCAACTAAAAAGTCTAAAAATTATAGCAAAATTCGAATTTTTTTGCAATATTTTCGCAAAAAAGCCAAATTTTTTGAAAAACTGCTATATCTTTAAAGCAAAGGAGTGAGAAAAAAGTTATGAAAAAAAGAATTGTTTTTGGCGCGGAGGAATCCGCCGAACCCTTTAAGATTTACTCAATCGTCAAGCGGGAGCGCAGGCCCAAAAGCCTTTTGGAGCGACCCATGCTTTCGCCCGACTTTTCGTGGCCGCCAAAGAGGGGCTTGGTCCAAGTCCGCGACGCCGCCTCCCGCGACGAAGGGGACAAGAAATGATGCCGCGCTTTGCGATTGGGCTTGCGGCGGTTCTGTTGTTGAACTTTACCGCCTGTCAAAGCCTAAGAATGGCGGCCGCGCCTGTGGTCGTTTATGACGAGCGGGTTTGCGAACGCCCGCAAGGCGGCCTGGGCGTGGAATTTGTCGCGGTAAACCTATGCGGCCGCCCGCTGCAAAGCGTCTCCTTTAGGATATGCGCCGCGGAAAGGGAAGACGGCGGCGGAGCGGACGGCGCGGGCGATTATGCCGGTGACGGCGGAACTGCAAGCGGCGCGTTTTACGAAGCCTTTTTGACCTTGGATGACGGCCTTGACGTTGGCGAGGAGCGGACTCTTTTTGTTCCGCTTGCGGACGCGCCGCCCGACTGCGAGGCCGACGGCCTGGAAGTGGAGGGCGTTTATGTCGAGAACGCGATTTTTTGCGATTGACGGGCCCCGCCTATAAAGTCCGTGTTTTTATTTGTTTGGGCTTAGCGCTTCCTTCATTGTGCGCCAGCCGAGCTCGGCGCATTTTACGCGGGCGGGCATTTTGGCGATGTCTTGAAGGGCGGCGGCTTCGTCAAGCTCTTCAAGCTCCGCGTCGCTGACGCTTCCGGTGATCATGCGCATAAAGATGTCGCAAAGGCGCTTGGCCTCGTCCTCGGTCTTTCCAAGAATAAGGTCTATCATCATGTCGCAAGAGGCTTGGCTTATCGCGCAGCCGCTTCCAACGTAGGAGGCGTCGGTGATTTTTCCGTCTTCCACTTTTAGGTTGAGCGTAATCTTGTCGCCGCAGCTGGGGTTGACTCCGTTAAGGACGCAAGTGGCGCCGGGCAGGTCCTTTTTGTGCAGCGGATTCAAGTTGTGCTCGTTAAGTATTTCGCGGTAAAGTTCCTTTGTGTCCATGCGTCGCTCCTTTTTTTGCCTTAGTCTTTGAAACCGGACCAGCCGCGAACCTTGGCCAACGCGGCGCAAAATCGGTCCACTTCTTCCGCCGTGTTGTAAAAGTAAAGGCTCGCGCGGGCGGTGGCCGGAACGTCCAAGTATTGGCCAAGCGGCTGGGCGCAGTGGTGGCCCGCGCGGATCGCGATTTTTTCAGTGTCCAAAATGCTCGATATGTCGTGCGGGTGAACGCCGTCAATCGTAAAGGTGACGATGCCGCAGCGAGCCGCGCCGTCCTTGCTTCCGACAATGTTCACGTGGGGAATCGCGCTCATCTTTTGGACTAAAAGCGCGGCAAGCTCGTTGTCGTGGCGGGCGATGTTTTCCATTCCGATTTCCATAAGGTATTCGGCCGCCGCGGCCATGCCTACCGCGCCTCCAACGTTGACCGTGCCCGCCTCAAACTTTGCGGGAACCTCCGCCCAAGTGGCTTCGTCGCGCGTGACGTATTCTATCATTTCGCCGCCGCGCAAAAACGGCGGCATTTTTTCCAAAAGCTCCCGCTTGCCGTAAAGGCCGCCGATTCCGGTTGGGCCGCAAAATTTGTGGCCGCTAAAGGCGTAAAAGTCGGCGTCCAAGTCTTGGACGTTGACCGCGATGTGGGGCAGGGCTTGCGCTCCGTCAACCACGATCACCGCTCCGTTTTTGTGGGCGAGAGCGGCGATTTCTTTTATCGGGTTTGTCGTTCCCAAAACGTTTGAGACGTGGGTGATCGCGACGATTTTTGTTTTGCTTGTAATCTTGTTGTACTCGCTTTGCGGAATCGCGCCTGTTTCCTTGTCGCATTCAAGCCAAACAAGCTTGGCTCCTGTTTTTTGCGCGGCCATTTGCCAGGGAAGAATGTTGGAGTGGTGCTCCATAACGCTTACGACTATTTCGTCTCCCTCGCGCAAGTTGGACAAGGCGTAAGTGTAGGCGACCAAGTTGAGCGATTCGCTTGCGTTCCTTGTAAAAATAATTTCTTGGGCTTGGGCCGCGCCGACAAACTTTGCTATCACCGCGCGGGCGTTTTGGTAGGCCTCCGTCGCGCGGACGCTTAGGTCGTAAAGTCCGCGCAAGGGATTGGCGTTGTCGCTTTTGTAAAAGCTTTCAAGCGCGTCCAAAACTTTTTTGGGCCGTTGCGCCGTGGCCGCGTTGTCAAAGTAAATGAGGCCCTTGTTTTTTTTGTCGGAAAAAATCGGAAAGTCCTTTTTGTAATCGCGCATTAGTTGCCTCCATCCGCGCCGTTTTCCATCGACGCGTCAAAAAAGTCCAGGGCTTTTTGCGCCTCTTGGCCGTCGCCGATTAACGCGGCCACTCTCGCGATTTTTGATCGGGCCATCATTTTTTGCGCTTCTTCCAACGACACGCCGCGCGCGTTCATGTAGAACAAGACGCTTTCGTCCAAGCGGCCGATCGTCGCTCCGTGCTCTCCCTGAACGTCCTCTTCGTCGCACAAAATAAGCGGAATCGACTTGTTGACCACTTGCGGATCAAGCAAAAGCGTTTCTTCCGTTTCGTTTCCGACGGAACCAGCGCAACCTTTCTTAAAATCAATTGTTCCGCGGTAAGTTTTCTTGGCGCTGTCTTTAAGGGTGCCGTAAACGTTCATAAGGCTTTGGGTGTCGCGGCCCGTTTGCTCGGCGATAAAGTTCATGTCAAGCTCGCGGTCTTTGTCAAGGCAGTAGGCCGCGTTGTGGATAAAGGCCGACCGCGCTTGGCTCAAGGAGGAACGGATGCCTTGGTAAATTTTCTTGGCTCCCAATTCCAGCTGCGAGATTTGTATTGTTGAATTTTCTCCGGCCGCCGTTCCGATGTCGTTTATGTGGACAAAGCCTTCCTGCAAAAGCTGAACGGTGGCGACGCGGATCTTGCAGTCCCGGCCAGCCTCGATTTTTGTCTGGAAGGCGTTGAGGCCGCCCCCGTTTTTGTCTGACGACCATTCGATTATGATGTTGGCCTCAACGTTGTCGCCGGCCTTTACAAAAAGGCGCTGGAAGGAGGCCGCGCCGTCTTGCAGTTTTGCGCGGACAAAAATCGCCTCGCTTTGGCTAAAGCCTTTTTGCAATTCAAGTGTCGCGATCGGGGCGGCGTTTTGGTCAAGGAGCGCGTCAAAGTCTTTTCCCATCGCGCCGGGGATTTGCGCTCCGTTAGGCGCGGCCGCTTCTTGGGCTTGCGTGAATGTCGCTCCGGCGGGAAGGTCGCTTGTCTCCAGCGTCGCGGGCTTTGTCGCGAATTCCGCATCCTCTGAGAAAGCGGCCTTGTTCATTCTAAGCCAGTTCCAAGTAAGGACGGGCAGGGGATTCAAGAGCGTTTCTTTCATAGCGTCCCCTTCATTTCCAAGCGGATAAGGTTGTTCATCTCGACCGCGTATTCAAGCGGAAGCTCCTTTGACACCGGGCTTGCGAAGCCTGAGACTATCATCGCCCTGGCTTCCTCTTCGGGAACGCCGCGGCTCATCAAATAAAAAATCGCGTCGCTAGAGATGCGGCCAATCTTGGCTTCATGTCCTACGTCCGCCTTGTCGGTCAAGACAGTCATCGCAGGAATTGTGTCGCTCCGGCTCTTGGAGTCAAGCATAAGGCTTTGGCAAGAGACGCTGGCCTTGCTGCCCTCAGCCATCTTTCCGATGTAGACGGCGCTGCGGTAGGTTGAGATTCCGCCGCTTTTAGAAATGCTCTTTGTGTTTATTACGCTTGAAGTGTTGGGCGCAAGGTGCATCATCTTGGCGCCAGTGTCCAAGTTTTGGCCTTCGCCGGCAAAGGTGACGCCGGTAAATTCTGCGCGGGCCTTGTTTCCGACCAAATCGCTTTCCGGGTACAAGTAGGAGATGTGGCTTCCAAAGGAGCCTGACACCCATTCGATTGTGGCGCCTTCTTCGACGCGGGCGCGCTTGGTGTTCAGGTTGTACATGTTCTTGGACCAGTTTTCTATAGTCGAGTAGCGCAAGTGCGCGCCCTTTTTGACAAAAAGTTCCACGCAGCCCGCGTGCAAGTTGGCCACGTTGTATTTTGGCGCCGAGCATCCTTCGATAAAGTGCAAGTCAGCTCCCTCGTCGACGATGATAAGGGTGTGCTCAAATTGGCCCGCGCCTTTGGCGTTCAGCCTAAAGTAAGACTGCAGGGGGAACGAAAGTTTTGTTCCCTTGGGAACGTAGACAAAGCTGCCGCCCGACCAAGCCGCTCCGTGAAGCGCCGCGAACTTGTGGTCGTTGGGCTTTACAAGCGTCATAAAGTATTCTTGGACCATCGGGCCCCATTCGGCGCTTTTGAGCGCTTCCTCAAAGCCCAAGTAAATGACGCCTTGCTTGGCCACTTCCGACTGGACGTTGTGGTATACAAGCTCCGAGTCGTATTGCGCTCCGACTCCGGCAAGAGAGGCGCGCTCGGCCTCGGGGATTCCTAGCTTTTCAAAAGTGTTCTTTATGTCGTCGGGAACGTCTTCCCATTTTCCGCTCATTTTTGTCTTGGGGCGAACGTATGAAGAAATGTTCGCGATGTCCAGCCCCGCGATGTCCGGGCCCCAGTCGGGCTCCTTCATTTGGTTGTAGATGGCGAGCGACTTTAAGCGGAACTCGCGCATCCATTGCGGGTCGTCTTTTTCTTCCGAGATTTTTTTTATGATGTCTTCCGACAGGCCCGACTCCATTCTGTAAAAGTCCTTGTCGCTTTCTTCGTAGCGAAAGTCGTACAGGGATCGGTTTATGTCGTTTACTTGAGTTTTTTCTTCCGCCATAAATTATTCTGCCAAATACTTGTCAAAGCCGTTTTGGTTTATGTCCGCGACGAGCTCGGCGCCGCCGGTCTTTAAAATTTTTCCCTTGGCCAAAATGTGCGCCTTGTCCACGGTCAAGCTTTCCAAAATTTTTGTGGAGTGGGTGATTATCAAAAGCGCTCCGTTCTGAGACTTTTGGAATTCCTCGATTCCCTTGCTTACGGTGCGGACGGCGTCAACGTCAAGGCCGCTGTCCGTTTCGTCCAAAATGGCCAGCTTTGGCTTGAGCATCAAAAGCTGGAGAATTTCGCTCTTCTTTCGTTCGCCGCCCGAAAAGCCAACGTTAAGGTCTCGGCCCGCGTATGAGGGATCCATGTTCAACAGTTCCATCGCGGCCTTGAGCTCTTTTTGAAAGGCGAACAATTTGACGCGCTCGCCGGTCTTTTGCTGCAGGGCGCTTCTGATAAAGGTTTCCAAGCTGATTCCGGGAACTTCAAGCGGCGCCTGGAAGGACATGAAAAGTCCGGCTTTGGCGCGTTTGTCGGCCTCAAGGCTTGTCACGTCCTGTCCGTCAAAAATGATTTTTCCGCCCTGCAAGCTGTAGACGGGGTTTCCCATAATCACGTTGCCAAGCGTTGACTTTCCGGCGCCGTTGGGGCCCATCAAAACGTGAGTCTCGCCCTCGTTGATTTGCAGGTTAAGTCCGTCAAGCACGGTTTTTTCGCCGATGCCGACCCTTATATTTTGTATGTCGAGTAAATTTTTGGCCATAATAGCAATAATATAGTGAAAAACGCGCGTCTTTGCAAGCGGTAGCATGCAGTCCGCATTTGCAAAATCGCGCGAACTGTGATACAATGATGGAATGAAAGCAAATCGAACAAGCGGAATCTTGGCGCATCCCACAAGCTTTTCAGGCTCTGCGGGAATCGGAACCTTGGGAACTCCCTCTTACAAATTCATCGACTGGCTGGCCGCGGCCGGACAAAGTCTGTGGCAAATTCTTCCTTTGGGGCCAACCGGCTACGGCGACTCGCCTTACGCGTCGTTTTCAACTTTTGCCGGAAACCCGCTTTTGATTGACCTTGACGATTTGGTCAAGCGCGGCTGGGCGGATTCCGTCGCGGTCGCCGCGCCCGATTGGATGCAGGACAAGGGCCGCGTTGACTATGGTTCCGTCGTTTACTGGAAGAACCCAGTCTTGGCGCAGGCGGCCGACTATTTTATAAAAAATTGCGGAGCGCAAGACCGCGCCAAGTATCAGGCCTTTAAAAAAGAGAGCGCCGCTTGGCTTGACAACTACGCAAGCTTTATGTCGATAAAGGCGGTCTATGACAAAAAGGCCTGCGACGAAAAGACAAACGGAATATGGTTCAAGTATTGGCCAGAAGGCTTACGTTCCTGCGACTCCGCCGCCGTCGCCAAGTGGAACGGCGAGCATGAGCAAGAAGTGGAGCGCATTAAGACGATCCAATTCTTCTTTGCCGAACAGTGGGGGGCGCTAAAAAAATACGCTTCCCAAAAAGGGATAAAAATCATCGGCGACATTCCGATTTTTGTCGCCTGCGACTCCGCCGACGTTTGGGGAAGCCAAAGCCTCTTTCAGCTTGGGGCGGACGGAACTCCAAAGGCCGTGGCGGGCGTTCCGCCGGACTACTTTTGCGCGACTGGCCAATTGTGGGGAAACCCGCTTTACGACTGGGACGCGATGGCCAAGACCGGCTACGGCTGGTGGATAGGCCGCATTCGCCGCTGCCTTGAACTGGTTGACATAATTCGCATCGACCACTTTAGAGGCTTTGAGTCCTACTGGTCCGTTCCTTACGGCGAGGAAACCGCCATAAACGGAAAATGGATTCCCGGCCCCGGCACGGCGCTGTTTGACGCTATAGAAAAAGAGTTGGGCGACATTCCGATCATCGCCGAAGACTTGGGAATAATAACCGACGGAGTGCGAGAGCTTCGCGACGCCTGCGGCCTTCCGGGAATGAAAGTCCTGCAATTCGCCTTTAGCCCTGACGAAATAAAGCAAAACGGAATGACGAATCCCTTTATGCCGCACATGTTCTGCCAAAACTGCGTTGTCTACACAGGAACGCACGACAACCAAACGATGCAGGGCTGGCTGGACTCGGCCGGCGAGGAAGTTTTAAAGACTGTGGCGCAATACGTTTACGGCCGCCCGATGCGCGCCGACGAAGCCAAGCGCCTTGCCTCCAGCGGAGAGTTGCGCGACGCCCTTGTACGGGCGGCGATCGCCAGCGCGGCCGACACGGCCGTGATTCCCGTCCAAGACATTTTGGGCGTCGGCGACGAAGGCCGCATGAACGCTCCGTCCACCGTGGGAACAAACTGGACTTGGCGCTTTGACTTGGCCGACTTGACCGCCGACCGAGCCGAACGCCTGGCCTTTCTTTGCGAGCTTTACGGCCGCAATTTGTAAGATTCTATTTTTACTTTTGCCGCTTTCTAAAGCCCGGGTTGGGGAAGATTTCCAGCTCGTGGTCCATTATGGTCTTGTTGGTAAAGGTGTACCTAAGCTTTACGATCTTTATGTCCAGCTCCGCGTATGGTTGAAAATTCACTCCCAGCGTCACCGCGAATTTCTTAAAGGCCGAATCTTTTATTTGCTGCGCCAAGTGCCAAGTCAATTCCGTTCCAATTTTTACGGGGAACGAGGCTCGGATGCTGGCGATGCTGTAGCCCACGCCGAATGACGGAATGGCTTGGACCCAAGGCTCAAATTTTATGTCGGTCTCGGCGGCATTTTTGTCCTCAAGGCCAATGTAGAATTCCGTGGGATGGATTCCTTCGCCGCTAATCTGCGACTTTAGGTAAGGCTTGCAGAACCATTTGATTCCGTAGCGGATGTCCAAATTTGTTTTGGCGCCGTACATTCCGCAAAAGCAAATGTGCGGGCTGTAGGCTCCAAGGTCCACGTTCAATCCGATTCGGACGCCCGCTCCGACGACAAAGGGAAGGGGGCCGGCGATCTGGACGTCGGCCAGCTTGACTTCGTATTTTGGGCCGGAAAAATACTTTTTAAGCAGCTCTTCCATCTTTTTGCCTATCGCGCCTTGGCTGGCCGCGTCGACGGCGGCCGAAAGGCTGTTGAGGCTTAGGTCGATGTCGATGAAGAGCGCCGCGGCGGCCTCTATTTTTATCTGGCCCTTGGGGTTCTTTACGCTAAGCTTGGCGCCAAAGCCGATGTCAAAGCCAGCCTGCTTTGCGTCGAGTTTTACGTTTTCCGTTTTGGGAACCAAAACTTTGGTCAAGTCGATGTGCTTGTATTTTGCCCATTCGTCGCGGATCTTGCCCCTGTTTGTCGTGAATTCGTTGTAGCTGCTGTTGACGTGCTTTGAGCTTGCGTCCTCGACTTCTACGTAGCCGTGCCTGCAGGCGTTTAAGGCTTTGGAGTTAACGTCCTCCTCGCATCCGATGTTGGCGTACATCGTGGGGTAGATGCTTCCAAGCTCGGGCGCTTCGATTACAGCGTTGGGGGAGGCGTCGTAAAATTTGTCCACCAAGATGCGGCAATATCTTTTCTTCAGCTCGTCGGTAGTGGCGGCGGCCCAAGCCTGTTTGCAAGACGCGATTTCCGCGTCCGTCATCTTGCTTTTGTTCGTTTCCAAAACGTGGTTAAAGAATTTTTCGCTTTTAAGCGCGTCGTTCAAAAGGCTTATCGCGCCCGCGCTGTTGTCGGGAGAGGCTCCTGTGTAAGCGTATCCTTGATCATGGGTCAGGCTGTTCCATACGTCGCTGTTTTGAACCAAGGCCACGGGGCCGTTGTTTTGGTCGGGGAACTGCCATTGCTTGTATTCGTAGTCTATGCCGTAGCTGGCAAAATCATCCAAGCTTGTGTAGTCAAGAGAGCCGGAGCCGGAGCCTGTCACTACGTAGGCCTTTCCGCCGAACTTGACTTCCGGCTCGCTGGGCGCTTGGTCGGAAAAGCCGTCGTAGCCTTCGGCCACTTCGATGTCGGTGTAGTCTACTGAAGGATCTGTGTCGTCGGGCATGCAAATGACATAGTCTCCGTAAGAGGCGCCGGGAAAGTCCTTGCGCTGGCTTCCGCAAAGGTAGATGAAGTCGCCGTTTGAGTTTACGGCGTAAAGACCTTCTTGGTAGCTGTCTTCCGGGGCGGCCGACTTGTAGCCCGCGGCGACTTCCGCCTGGCTAAAGGTGTAGAACATCACGCTTTCTGTCGCGTCCTCTTCGTTAAGGAAGGTAAGCCAGCGGGTGGAGCTGTCGTAGCCTTGGCGCTTGATGGAAGGCTCGTCCCACTTGATGTTTTTGACGCCGCTTCCGCATATGTCGCATTTGTCGCCCTTTTTGAGATTGAAGCTTTTTGTGGATGTGGAGTTGTCCCTTGAAACCCTTGTAAAGTCAAAGCTTATGGCGTCGGCGCTGGCGCTTTTTATCGCGATGTAGCCGTAAATCGCCGCGCTTCCGTCGTCGTCGTAAAGCGCCGCGGTGTCCGGGGTTCCCGAAAGCTGGGCCCAGTCGGAGGCGAACTTTGAGTCATCCGACGCGCTTGGGTTGGAGTTGTCGTTTATTTCGTATGGTTGACCGTCTTGCGTGGGTTCAGCCGCCACGTTTACGTTGTCGTTCGTTTTTGTAAGCTTTCCGATTCGGACGCCTATTTTGGTTCCGCTTGAAATTTGGGCACCCGTTCCTGTCTGCGTCCAAATCAAGGAGCCGCCGATAAAGCCGCGGTTGGCCGTCAAGAACTTGTAGTTAAAGGGGCCGCTGTAGCCTGTTTGGTCGTAAGAGCCGGAACTGTTGCTGCAGGCTGAATTGAACAGCAATATTGGCATAAAAGCCAACGCGCAAATAATTAGAAACTTTCTCATAATTCGCTCCTTGATTCGGAATATAGTAAAGTGTAAATTGTTTTATGCCCCTTTGTCAAGGTTATTGCAAGGAGGGCGGCTTTGCGCTAAAATTGTTTTTAACTATGGATAAAAAAATCTTGGCGCCGTCCTTGCTTTCGGCCGATTTTGGCCGCTTGGCGGAAGCCGTTCAAAAAATAGAGACGGGCGGGGGAGGGGCGGTCCACATAGACGTCATGGACGGAACTTTCGTTCCCGAAGTGTCTTTTGGCCAGCCGATTGTCCGCTCCTTGAGGCCTTTGTCAAAGCTGCCATTTGACGTTCACTTGATGGTCCAAAATCCGGAGCGGCAAATCGAGTCATTCGCCGCCGCCGGAGCGGATTGGATTACCTTTCACTACGAGGCCGCGGAAGAAGAGGCCAAAAACGGCGGGTTGGATTCCGTTCAGCTCCTAAAAAAGATCCGCTCGCTTGGAAAAAAGGCCGGAATCAGCGTAAAGCCCGCCACCAGCGTAGTTTTATTGAAGAATTTGCTGGAATTTGCCGATATTATATTGATAATGTCTGTCGAGCCGGGCTTTGGCGGGCAAAAGCTGATTCCTGAATGTTTGGACAAAATCAAGGAATTGGCCGCGCTTAGGGACCAACTTGGCTTGAACTATAAAATATCCGTTGACGGCGGCGTGAACGCCCAAACCCTTGACTCCGTCTTGCAAAGCGGGGTGGACATTGTGGTTTCGGGCTCGGCCTTCTTTAACGGCTCTCTTGCTTGGAGAAGTTAAAAGTGAAGAAAATTGTAAAAAGCCTTTTGGCGGCGGCCCTTGCCCTTGTCCTTCCGCTTTCCCTTTTTGCCCTTGATTACGGGGCCGCTCGGATCAACTCGCGGACTTTTGAGGACGGAAAGGATTCCCTTTTGGGAGCGGCATACAACGCCTACGCCCAAGCGGACTGGCCCAGCGCCGTCATGCTTTTTAGAAAGGCTTTGAGCGATCCCCAAAACGAAAGCGACTCGACCCTTTACATGCTGATGATGGCCGAGATGTACTCAAAAAGCTTTAAGGCCGCGATGGCCGACGCCGACTACTTTTTGCGCTCGTATCCGGGCTCCAAGTACGCGCCCTTGGTAAAATACCAGCAGGGCCGCTGCCTTTACTACCTTGGCGAGTTTGACAAGTCGGTCTTGGTTTTGAGCGACTTTTGCCACCAAAATCCGCGCGACAACATGTACGCCTCCGCGCTCTTTTGGATAGCCGAATGCTTTTATTCCGGCTACAACTTTGAGCAGGCCCGCCCCCTTTACGAGCGCGTCGTGGACGAGTTCCCCAAGGACATAAAGGCCGTTGACGCCAAGTACCGCTTGGACGCCATCAACCAGCGCCTGCGCGAGGAAAAGCTTTTGTACCTTTTGCAGCAAACCGGCGAAAGCTACCTTTCTTCAAAAGAAAACTACGAAAAGGCCTTGCGCCGCTACGAATTGGAAAGCGCCATGGGCCTTGTTGAGCGCGACCCCGCCTTGGACGAAGAAGGCGCGGCGCTTGACGCCGCCAACAAAGACGGCGCGGACGGGCAAAGCGCTTTTGTCCGCCAAGAAGTCGCCGCCGAGACGCCCGCGGTTGACCGCGCTTTTGAGGACGCTTTGGCCCGCCTAAAGAGATCAGCCGCCGAAGCCCAAGGCTTGCTTGACGAAACCGGAGGGGAGGAAAAATGAGCAAAAGAATTTTAGCGCTTGCCCTGCTTGCCGTTTTTGCGGGCGGCCTTTCATTCGCCAAAAAAGCCAAGGCGGTTGACGGCGACGCCGTTACAAAGCAGGAAGCCAAGGCGGCCAAAAAAGAGGCCAAGCAAAACGCCAAGGAAGCCAAAAAGGACGCCAAGGAAGCCAAGAAAGCCGAAAAAATCGACAGAAAATACGCCAAAAAAAACAAGGGAGCGGTTGAAAGCCCCGCCAAAGTGGAAGAGGCGCAAGGAAATCCCTTGCAAGCCAACCCCTTGCAGGAAGGCGCCGCGCAAGAGCCGGCCGCAAGCGATGGTTCCGCCCAAGAAGCGGCCGCCGCGGGCGAAGGCTCCGCAGAGTCCGCTGACGCCCAGCAAAAAGACAGCAAGGTAACCGCAGTCGTAAAAAGAATCGGCGGCGACGTGGCGCTGCAGGACGGAGTGGTCCGCATGGAAACCGTTCGCGAAAGCGGCGCCGTGCTCTTTTATGTTGTAAACGGAAAGAAAATTTATCCGGCCCTAAAGCCTTCGGAATACGGACAGACCAACTACCTTTCGCTCTTTTGCGGGGCAAAGGAATACCGCTTGAACAAGAACGGCCACTGCGCCTACAGCTACGACGTAAACTCAAGGTCAATCTCCGAAACATTGACCGTAAAGGACGTTGCCGAAGTCAAGGCCTTTTACGAGCTTGGAAAGTATTCGCCAAAGGACGAGGCCGCCAACAGCGTCCGCGTTAGAATCAGCGTAAAGAATTTGGCCGGCAAAAAAACGCCCTTGGCGCTAAAGGCCGTCTACAACCTTTGCCTGGGCGAAAACAGGCAGGCGCATTACTCAACCGCCGTGACCAAGGCGATAGGCTCTGAATACGTCTTGATTCCGTCAAAAGAGGAAGGCTGGATAATCTCCAGCGACGGCCAGAACGCGATTGAGTTCATCGTTTACGGAAAGGGCGTGACTCCGCCCAAAAAAGCCGTCATGGCCAACAAGGACGTGATTGAGCTTGCCACTCCGATAACGCTCTTTAATCCGGGCAACACCTTTAACTCGATTTTGTCCTACAACGATTCGTCGCTGGCGCTCTTTTGGGATCCGGTGGAATTGGAAAAGGACGCCGTGGCCAACTATTCGTTCATCGTGAATTTTTCAGACAGCGACTTTCAGAATTCCGGAAAGGAAATTTTCGCTGAGGACGAGGAAAACGTTCCCGCCACAAACCTCCGCGTGACCACTGGAAAGGAACCCGCCCCAAGCGGCAATGATCCGGACCAAATCCCAACCGCGATAGAAGGCGTTGACCCTTCAAAGTTGAACATGGAATACGTTCAGCAGCTGATAGACCACATCAACTCGTTGGAGCAGGGCGACCCCAGCTTGAACAAGATGAAAATCCAGCAGCTGCAAACGGAAGTTGACGAAGTCCTTAAAGTCTTGAGGAGCCGCAAGTGAAAAGCGCGATAGACCAGGCTCGCTATTTGATGCGCTCGCGCGATTTTGCGGGAGCGATTCAAGTCCTTAACGAAAAGCGCGGCGTGTACGAGGAGTCCTTTGACTACAACTACACGCTGGGCCTGGCCTTTTTGTACGCTGGAGACACCGGCAGCGCGGCGCAGTCTTTTGAGGCCGCCCGAAAAATAAAAATCAACGACGCCAACCTTTTGCTCTCTCAGGCGGCGATCCATTTGCGCCGCGGCAACACCGAGCGCGCGGTCCAGTACTACCTTGACATCTTGGACTTTGACCCGCAAAACTTGGACGCCAAGCGCTGCCTTGACCTTGTGCGCTCCCACGGCGACTACGAGGAAATCTGCCGCTGGGTTGACGACGGCCGCATAGAAGCCTACTATCCCCAGCTTGGAATCAATCCCAAAAAAGTCCGCAACATAATCGCGGCCCTGCTTTGCGGAGCGGTCGTAGGCGCCTTGGCCGTTCATTTTTGGCCGCGGAATTTTAGCAAAAGCGACAGGGCCGACTTGTCGTCCCTCGTACTGAGCGTGGACGACAGCTCCAACGCCCGCGGAATAAAGAAGGCCTACAACCAAGCGCTAGAATACTTTGAGGAGCGCCGCGACAACATGGCCCAGCGCGAGGTGAACCGCGTGCTTAACTCCGCCGCCTCTACGGGCCTAAAGCAAAAGGCCCGCGCTCTCATGAACTACTTTGAGGCGCCCGGCTTTGACAGCCTTAAGGACAACTTTTCTTACAAAGAAGTGGCCGAGCAAACCTCGCTATACCTTGACTGCTATGTTGACTGGTCCGGCCGCGCCTCCAACCTGGACCAGACCGAAAATTTCCTTTCGTTTGACTTGCTTGTAGGCTACGAAGACCTCAAGGACTTGGAAGGCATCGTCCGCGTGACCTTTGACTTTGTTCCCGACCGCTCCATCGACCCCGAAAAGCCCGTCCGCGTCCTAGGCAAAGTCGACGTCGACGGCAAAAAAATCATCCTCAAAGGCCGGTCGATTTACCAGAGTGTAAAAGAGTTTTAATATAACAATCCTAAAAAAGACGGACCCCAAAGGCGGGACCCTAGCCCAAAAAATAAAAAAGCTCCCAGTCACAAAGCCGCTGCCAAAACCGCTAGCTAGCGTCGCTACTCGCTGTTTGCGTTTGTAACTATTGCACTTAGCCGCTCACGCGGCTCCGCAAACAGAGAGTTTTTGTCAGCGTCTTTGTTCCTTCGCGCTTTTTTAGTCTTTATCCCAACAGTCCCGCCTTTTTATGTCCGTCTTTTTTAGGTTGGTTTACTAAAACGTTTGGCTCCGCCACATCCCCCCGGCCTAAATTTTAAGGGCGCGTCCGCGTCATTCGTCCGTTATTGGTATGGAGAATAAAAACGGGCATAGCGAGGCGGGACAATTGAGGTCAAGAAAAAAAAAGCGCGAAGGAAAAAATGGCCGACGAAAACACTCTGTCCGTGCCTGCCGCGATAGCGGCAGGTAGAATAGTTTCAAGGCACGGACAGTGTGTAGCGCCGATATCAAGCGGTTTCGGCGGAAGTTTTTTGACTGGGAGCATTTTTATTTTTGTTGCTTGGACCCGCCTATAGAGCCCGTTTTTTTTTATTTTCATACAAATTACGAGTGTTTTATGCGGCGCGCCCTTGAAAATTCTTCATTTATGCTTTAAAATATCATAAAATTTTAAATAAAATTTATACCTTATGGGTGGAGGTCATAATATATGGCAGAAAAAAAAGAGGCGGCGGCCGCTAACGAAAAGCTGCAGGCTTTGGAAGCGGCGCGCTTGCAAATCGAAAAACAGTTTGGCCAGGGCTCGTTGATGAAGTTGGGGACTCAGACGGACACGGCCAAAATCGACGTGATTCCCTCGGGCTCCATCTTGCTTGACGAAGCCTTGGGAATCGGCGGCTATCCGCGCGGCCGCGTGATCGAAATGTACGGACCGGAAAGTTCCGGAAAGACGACGCTGGCGCTGCACGCGGTGGCCGAGTCGCAAAAGCTTGGCGGAATTGCGGCCTTCATCGACGCGGAGCACGCGCTGGATCCCGTTTACGCCAAAAACCTTGGAGTCAACATTGACGAATTGTGGGTGAGCCAGCCGGACACCGGCGAGCAAGCCCTGGAAATTTGCGAAAACCTTGTCAGGAGCGGAGCGGTTGACATAATCGTAATCGACTCCGTCGCCGCGCTCACTCCGCAAAAAGAAATCGAAGGCGAGATGGGCGACAGCGTGATGGGCTTGCAGGCCCGCCTTATGAGCCAGGCCTTGCGAAAGCTCACCGCCATCGTAGGAAAAAGCAAGTGCACGGTAATCTTCATCAACCAAATCCGCATGAAGATCGGCGTAATGTTCGGAAACCCCGAGACCACCACCGGCGGAAACGCGCTTAAATTTTATTCCAGCGTCCGCTTGGAAATCCGCCGCATCGAAACGATTGACGGAAAGGGCGACGAAGAGGCCATCGGAAACCGCGTTCGCGTAAAGGTTGTGAAAAATAAAGTGGCGCCGCCGTTCCGCAAGGTGGAACTGGACATTTACTTTGGAAAGGGTATCTCCAGCGCGGCAAGCCTTTTGGACAGCGCCGTAAAGCACGGAATCATCGACAAGCGCGGCGCTTGGTACACCCGCGGCGACGAAAAGGTTGGCCAGGGAAAGGAAAACGCCGTCTCTTTTATCGAAAACAATCCCGACTACAAGATGCAGCTTGAAAAAGACTTGCGCGCCCAGCTTTTCCCGGGCCAGGTCTTGCGCAACAAGGAAGGCGAGGTCGTTACGGAGGAACAAATCCGCGCTTACGAAAAGGCGATGAGAGAGAAGGGCGTTGGAACGGGAAGCCTTCCGACTGACGCCACTCCTCCCGCCGCGGAAGCCAAGGCCGCTCCAGCCGCCGCTGCTGCGGCAACCGCTCCAGCTGCGGAAGCCAAGCCGGCGACCGCCAAAAAGGCGGCGGCCAAGTCCGTTCCGGAGGAATTGTTCTAATGATTCCAGTCGCGCTGGGCCTTGGAAGCAACAAAAGTTTTGAGGGACTCTCCTGCATGCAAATATTGCAAGGAGCAGTGTCCGAACTAAAAAAGCTTTTGACCGGACTTGAATGCTCCGGCGTTTACAAGACCCGCGCGATGTATTACGAAGACCAGGACGACTTTTACAATTTGGCCGTGATGGGTTTCTTCGATAATGATGCGTATGGCGACGACGGCGCGAGCGCCTTTGCGCTTTTGGAAAAAACTCAAGGCATTGAGGCGCGCTTTGGCCGCGACCGTTCCGCCGAAATCAGGAACGGGCCAAGAAGCTTGGACATAGACATCGAGCTTTACGGCGACAAGACGATAAACGCGGAAAATTTAATCGTTCCGCACCAAAGGCTAAAAGAAAGGGCCTTTGTTCTTGTTCCTTTAGTGGAGATTTTGGCAAAAGATGCCGATAATATAAAGTGGAAAGGCTTCGGCTTGGAGACAATATCCGGGCTTAAGAGCGCTTGCTCAACGCTTTGCGGGCAGGGGATTGCGTTGGATTTGGGCGCGGAGGCCTTTTTAAGTTATATAAAAGAGGAACAGTATGGAACAAGAGACATTGGAACAGGCGCCTGCCCAGACAGAAACAAAGGTTAAGAAATTTTCGGCCGGCCAGTTTGAAGGCCCGCTTGACTTGCTTTGGAGCCTGATCCGCGAAAGCAAGATCAACATTTACGACATTCCGATCGCGCAAATCACCGAGCAATACTTGGACTACCTTGACAGCATCGTGGAGACCGACCTTACCGACCTTAGCGACTTTTACAGCTGGGCCGCCAAGCTTGTTTACATAAAAAGCCGCATGATGCTGCCCGTGGACGTTCCATTTGACGGCGACGACATAGAGGACCCCCGCCAGGAATTGGTCGAAAAGCTTATCGAGTACCAAAAGTTCAAGAAGCTTACCGAACTTATGGAAGAAAAGGAAGACGACAGCGCCTACACCTTTGAGCGAAAGAAAATCCAGCGTATGCTGCCCTTTGACGACGCCGAAAGCCAGTGGGAGCGCGTTGACACTTGGGAACTCTTGCAGCAAATGCAAAAGATTTTCAGGACGATGGTGTCAAAGTACTCCAACGAAAAAGTCCTTAACATGTACGAGGAAATAAGCGTCAACGAAAAGATCACCCTGATGAACGAAAAGCTTGACGAAGCCGGCAGCTGCATGTTCACCGACCTTATCACCCGCCGCGGCAACGAAATGGACGTAATCTGCGCCTTTATGGCCCTGTTGGAGGCCGTAAAATTCAAGATGGCCACGATCTTCCAAAGCAGGCTCTTTGGCGACATCAAGATTTGCAAGTACGAGGCCGCGGCGTAGGCGGGCGGGCGAATTTCTTGCCTAAAAGCCATGTCTATTGTATAATTATTAAATGGCTTTTGACTTTAAGAAATGCGCGTCCTCTGACGGAAAGGTCTTTGAGGGGCTTTACGAGATCCAGCCCAAGGTTTTTGGAGAC
>JBGUQT010000150.1:0-25499 GCA_045131275.1 Treponema sp. | reverse complement strand
CGGTCTTGGAACATGTCCGCGCAAGAGGCAAAGAGGAGCGCTGAAAGGGCGATGGCTGTGAATTGCGTGATGCGTTTCATTATTGTAATTTTTTTCATTTTTGTCGAGCCTCCCACCATGTTCCGTTCATAGTCGGATATTTTGAGTCAGTGCCTTCGGTTTCTTTGTCGCCTAAATCTCCATTTAATGCGAATGGGAACCATTGCTTGAAATCCGTTTGATTATTAGCAATGGATTTTGTCATTTCATTTTCTAGAGAATCGTGCTTATAGGTCAAAGACAGTTTCCATTTTGTTTTATACCAAGAAAAGACTTCATTATAGTATTCTCCAGCCGCCAACGTTACAGAACCTTGATAGGAGTTCAAGCCCGTTTCGTGCTTGACTGTTATTGTGTTGGAGCCCAATTCCATATCTTTATGATCATATGCGTATCCATTAGCGGATTCGCTACTAGAAAGGGTAAAGGCGCTGGTAAATTCTCCGCTTTGGCCAAGGATCGTTGCGAAAATATTTTTGAATGATGTAAATTTATATCGCAAATAATAAACTACAGGAACAGACCAATCTTGGTAATCTGTTGTCATAGTAAAATCGCCTACGTGAAGAGTTTTTAACGTTCCGCCTTCGCCGCCTTTTTTGTGGAAAGCATCTGCTACAATCAATGTCACGCACTTTGCAAATTCATCGTTTGTTATCTTTCTATAAAGGGTAGCTTTGCTTGAGGCGTTTATGGTAACTTCATCTCCATCCCTGTTTGTAAACGTTCGGCTTGTCGTGAGCGTGTAATAATGCTTGTAGTCACGCTGAACCTTTAGCAAGCCGTCGTGTGTTCCAGTGTCGGCACTCTGATCTATGGTTCCAGGGGTTATTTTTACTGTTACTGCGCCATCTGACGGAGTGGAGGAACTTGGCGTTATGTCATACCAACCATATTTTGTTGGTGGATTGGAGGTTACATCTCCAGTTTTGCTATATTCGTAAACCGGCCAGTCGTCAGCAGAACAGTTGAGGTTTTTTATTGTAAGGCTATAGCCGTTTACCTCACCACCTATGGCTCTAGTATTATTCCAATTATAGAGATGCCATTGGAGTGTTTCTGAATAGTCCTCATTGTTGCTTGTTATTTTGGCGTAGGTTATGTCAGGTAAGTTGAACATATAGCCTACGCTTCTAATCTCTGCGTCTGTGATTCTTTTGTCGTATTTATCTGAAAGGTAAGAAACATAGGCAGCGTCCTTGCTGTTTTCGTCTGATGAATTCATTGAGCCGCTATATGTGATTGCATATTCTAGCGCTTGGATTGAGTCGTCGTCTTCTGGAGTGGCGCCAACATCTGTAGGCGTAAAGGCTATGCTATTGGTTTTAGAGTCCGCGATGGGCATGTTAGAATTCACCCATGTGCCAGTCGAACCTTTTTTTCTGAAGAATAGAGTGGGCGTTTTGCCTTTCTCTGTAGCGCTTGGCGGTAATTTCCAGTTAAGGACAACTTTGTTTGGATATTCAGCCTTTGTCGCTTCCAATTCAATTCCGAAACCAGTTGTGTAACCGATTTTTTGAGCAGAGGCAATATTTTTGTATTCTTCACCGGTGGGCTTTATTTGGTTTAAATTATCTATAGCGGTTGCATTCTCTTCCAAAATAGGAATGACAGTATATGTAAACGGAATGCCAAGCGCCAAATATTGTTGATTCATATCGTATGCGTTTGTTGTGGCCGCCTTTTTATATGTGTCTGTAAGAGTGAATGTTCCGTCGCTTGCAAGGCTAACAGTGGCATTTCCTGTTCCAATAACTCCAGATTGGGAAACGAAGTATGCGTCAAAGGAATCAGGTTTGTCTCCTTCATGCTCGCCATTGTTTTTTATGCTGCCTACCAATGCGGGTCTCATACGATAAACAGCGTAACCCTTTGCGCCATCAAGCTTTTTCCATTCGATTTTGACTTGGTCTGTTTTTAAGTCTGTTGCGGCAAAGTCTTTTGTTCCCTTTAGGTTTATAGCTGCGGGACCGATTGTCCATACACTCTTTGTGAATGGGCTCTTTCCCTTTATGTTGTTTTGAGCGTCAAGTTCACTTTGCGCTTCCACAACAAGGGGAGTCGCTTTGCCGGAAAGCGTCGCGTCATTGTAACCGTATGGCTTGGAAATTGTAAGACTTATTATATTTGTGGGTTCGTCGTAGTCTGACGAAAGTGTAATGCCACTTGTATTTTCAGAAACTTCAGTTCCAATAATATTTCCGTTAGCGTCTTTTTTCATATTTAGTACGAACGAGACTCCGTTTCCAAAATCATTTGAGCTTCCAAGTGTGATTTGATATTTTTCAGCCGCAATCACTTGTTTCCAAGAAATTGTTATGTCTGTGTATGAGTTGGCTTCAAAATCTACCACTGGTGTTCCTAAAGTGTTCGCTTCTGGTATGTCGCTTTGATCTGTGTTGCCGTTGCTTGCATTTGCGTGTATTTCGTATATATACTTATATCCTCCAGAAACATAATGTTCGTAGCGGCCGGTATAGGCTCCGCTTGCGTCTTTCAATTGATCAGATGTAATTGTTCCTTCGGCGGTTTTAATGTTGGTGTCGGGGTCATATTGTTTCCAGTCTATGCTGTAAGCGACGCCAGCTTCTACGGTCCAGGTAAGCAAGGTATGGTCTGTCCATCCGCCTTCAGCCTTTAGGTCTCTGTAGGGGTCAGTTGCTGTTCGGTCAACGCCTATAGTATTTGGGGCTTCGATTGCGGCTAAGGGCTCGTCTTTTATTTTATTTGAGTCAATGTATTTTGCGGGGAAGATATACAAGGTGTATTTATAAAACCCTTTTACGTTGTCTGTGTTGCCCTCTACATTGTATTTCTTTTCGATGGCAGAAATTTCTTCTATGCTATTTATTATTATGTTTCCATTTGTGTCAGTAATCCAGCCAAGTTCTGTTTTGTCCGCTCCGCCATCGTTATATGTCCTATTGTACTCAATGGCGTACTTGTAATCAGCGGCTTTTCCCATGTCGTTCCATGCTACGTCAAAGCCCAAAGAAACGCTTTGAACTTTTGTGTTGTCATTTGGGTCAAGTTCGCGATTGTAATTTTTTATCCTAAATTCAGGGCGGGCAGCGGCCCAGCCTTGCGCGGTGTTGGCAAGGGACTCTTTGCTTTTTATGATGGCGTTAAAGGCGTGGCCTTTTACCGTGGCATAGTTTCTGTCTATGCAAGAAAGAATGCGGTAATCGTATTTGGCGCCGCGGGCGATGGAAGCCGATGTTGATCCGGTTTTGTCTTCGTATTCGATTACATTGCCTTCTTTGTAAGCGTCGTAAGCTGTGTCGCTTGCAGGCGCTGTCGTAGTTGCGTTGTAGTAAAGGCAGGGAACTATGGTTTTCCAGTTTTCTTCTGTGGAACGCTTGCGCTGGATTTCAAAGCAAATCGGATAGTTAAATTCATCTTCTTTTCCGCTGGAGTCGCTTGTGTTGACTTGAATTTTTGTAGGCAAGGTGATAAAGAGCTTTATGTAGTTGATTGATTCGCCTTGGGTCGCTGTGAATTCCGGCGACACCGGCGTGTAGAGCGCCAAAGTTTTCTTTGAGACTTCGGGGCTTTTTTCAACGCTGTCCTGTTCGCTTGTTATGTAGGCAAAAACTTGAAAGGTGTATTCTACGTTTCCGCCAAGACCGTCAAAAGTGTATTCTTCTACGATGCTTTGCTTTTCTTGGTTCCACGCTTTGACTGTGGCCACTTTATCAATTTCGCCCTTGGCGTGGATTTCGTAGACAAGGTTTTTGGCGTAGCTGTCGATTCCGACGTTTCCCATGTACCAGAAAACCGTTGCGGATGTGTCGGTTATGGATATGTCGGTCACCGCCGGAGTGGCAAGGCTGGTTCCCTTTACGATGGAGCTAAAGTCTGAATACTGGCCCTTGTTGCTTACCGCTCGGACTTTGTAGTAGAAAGTGGCTCCGGACGCGACGCTGTCTTCAAACTCGGCCTTAGAGGTCTCGCCGACCTTTACAAAGTCATCGTTGATGTTTTGCGCGGCGAAAACTTCGTAGTATTTGGCGATTTCGACGGCATTCCATGAAAAGCTGATTTTGCGCTTGAGGCCTTGGCTGACCGTGTAGTAGCGCTCGCCGTAGGTTATGTTGTCAATTAGGCTTCCGTCGTCGTTCTTTGTGTGTTCCGGGAAAACTGGCGCCGAAAGAGTTTTGGACGCGGTGGCCGTCATCGTCGGCGTTGGCACTGACGTTAGGTTGTTGCACGAGACGCAGACAAGAATACATGGCGCAAGCAGCGCCAAGCCCAGGCTCTTTTTTAATAGCGAAAAGCGCTTGGAAAGTTTCATAATCGTAAAATCCCTCTAGTTGTTAGATCAATTCCCATCCCATTTGTTTTAAAAACCGTTACATTATATAGAAAGACAAGGCCTGAGTCAAGGGGAGAATGACATAATTGAGGATTTTGTCAAAGTGACGCGCGGCGTTTTTGGCGTTGATTTACTCTCCGCAATGCAGCCAGGTGAGCTCGTGCTTGTTGTAGTTTAGGTGGACGACTCGACTGTTGGGGATGTCGGCGAACTTTTGGGCGGCGGCCCAGTCGATTCCGCCTTGCATTTTTATCGTGCAGATCATGTTTTTGCAAAGGCCGCTTTTAAGCCATTTTTGGACCCATTCGTAAAGGCGGTCGGGATAGCAGATTACGTCGCTAAAGACCCAGTCGCAGGCTCCGATGTCTTCCGGAGCCAAGGTAAAGGCGTCGTGGGCTTGGAAGGTCACCAGCGGGTTGTTCATAAGGCGGTCGTCCAAGGGGGAACGGTCCACGGCCAGGACATTGGCTCCCAAGCCGGCAAAAACCCAAGTCCAGCCGCCGGGACAGGCTCCGGCCTCAAAGCATTTTTGGCCTGCCTTGGGAAGTTCCGCCCCAAAAAAAAGCTTGAAAAGCGTAAGGCTTTCTTGAATCTTTAGGTATGCGCGGCTGGGCGGGTTTACGTGGTCCTCCACAAAAGAAAGCTTTCCCGCCGGCAAGGGGCTTGAAGTCTGGGCGCTGGCCAAAATTTGGTTTTGGCCGGTCAAACAGTAAAGGCCCATCGGGCTTTGCGGTATTTGGACGGGAAAAGACCTGTCCTTAAGGTTGATGTAGGGCAGCTTTTGCTGGATCAGTTCCGCCCGCCTAAAAAATTGGTAGGAGCAGGGCGCCCAGTTGCGCTGGATTTTCTTTAGTTCCGCCGCGGCCTGGCCAATCGACTCAAAGTTAAGGAAAAAGGGCTTTTGCATCACGCATTGGGCAAACCAAGGGTCGGGCAAGCCTTGCGGATAGTCCCTAAAGTAAAAGAGGCGGCCGTAGCGTTCTGGGCTGGAATTGTAATTAAAGCGTTCTGAAAGTTCGGACAGCAAAAAGTCTTCCATGCCTTCAAAGGCCAAGAAAGCCGTTCCGCCCGTTTGTTCTATATAAATTGGCATTGAGAGTCCACGATTTGGCTTTGGGAATCTTCTTCATTGCCTTTTTTTGTTTCCAATGATTCCACAAAGGTCTTTAAGCGTTCTGAGTCGGGGGAGCGGAGAATCGTCATTCCGATTACAGTTTGGCCGCTGTCCTCGTTGACCCACGCCGGGTGGCAAATCAAGCTAAAGTCTGAGGTGGAACTTTCGGCCACTTGAATCAAGAGAGTATAGTCGTCTTCAAGGTGTATCGTCACCGGAACCGAATAAAAGATTTTGCAGCCGTGGGCGCTGATGTCGATCAAGTTTCCCGGAAGCGCGGAAATCTCCTGGCACTGAACGCGGCCCAAAACCTCAAATCTTGGATCCTGACGCGATTTCGCTCGCATGCCAATATTCTAGCGCAACGCCTTGGTCAAGGCAAGGGGTGTTGCTAGACAATAAAAAAACGCTCCCGCGGAAATTCAAACGGCTGCTCACGAGGTACTTTTGGGGCCTAGTGATTAGCTTAACGTGTCCTAAGTTCGCCCCGTTTGCCTTTCCGCTCCGCGTTTTTATTGGTAAGACAAAGCCCTTGCCTTGGGCAACCGTTGCGGTAGAAGGCAATACGCGGGCAAAAAGGGGCGGGACGCAGAAAAAAAGGCTTGGTGGGGCCCCGTCAGCGTAGCGGCTTGGCCGAAGGCATCAAGGCGCAAGCGGAGGACGGGGGGCACCTAAGGCTTTTTTTCGTCGCTGGGACCCGCCATTTAAGCCCGCTTTTTGTTTTTCTTACGATATGTTTGCCCAAGGGCAAGGGCTTTTGTGAAAATGTAAAGGAACGCGGGCGGAGCGGAAATTTGGCGCGATTTTTGCGCGGCGGGCGAGGTTTTTGCTTGACTAAATGCGCGTTCCCCCTTATGCTAGAGCGGTCAAGGCAACCGGTTGCCTTAAGGGGTGTATATGCGTTTTGTTGAAGAATTTGCGGGAATGCAGGCGGATAAGTCCGCTGGTTCAATCGAAAAGTTTGACGGCCAGACTTGGTACAAAATCGCCAACGTCGATTCCATTCCGCCGTTTTTTATGACCATCACAAGTTCCAGCGACGCCTGGAATTTCATTTGGTCCAACGGAGCGCTTACCGCGGGCCGCAAGGACGCAAGCCGCGCGGTTTTTCCCTATTACACCGCCGACAAAATCTTGGACTTAAAGGCCACCACCGGCAGCTTTAGCGCCGTAAAGGTCAAGGGCGACAAGGGCACTTTTGTTTGGGAGCCTTTCGCCGATCAAGCGGAGTTCAAGGTTGAACGGAACCTTTACAAAAACGCCTCTGGCTCCCACGTTATTTTTGAGGAAATCAACAAGGAGCTGGGTTTGGCTTGGCGGACTGAATGGACTTCTAGCGACAAGTACGGCTTGGTTAGAATTTGTTCCATTAAAAACGTCGAAAGCGGCGAACGCTCCGCGGTAGTTTTGGACGGCGCGCAAAACATAATGCCTGCCTGCGCCAACAACGAGGTCCAGGCCACCACCTCAAACTTGATCGACGCATACAAAAAGACCGACCTTGACCCGTCGGGACTGGCGCTCTTTTCCATGTCGTCAGTTTTGACCGACAAGGCCGAGCCAAGCGAAGCCCTTTACGCCAACGTCTCTTACTTTACAAAAGAATCGCAAGTTTACTTGTCGCCCGAGACTCCGGCCCTTTTTAGGAGCGGAAGGGAATTGCAGGTTGACCGCGTTCTTAAAGGCCAGCGCGCCTCTTGCTTTATCCAGCGCGAGCTGACGCTTGGCGCCGGCGCGGAAGAAAAATGGATTCAGGTTTTTGACACGCGTTTGGAAGCCAGCCGCGCGCAGGAATTGATCGCCGCGCTGCGCGACCGCGCCGCTTTGGAAAAAAACATTTTGGCCGACGTCAACGCGACCCGCGCCTTGCTGGAAGAATACGTTGCCGGCGCCGACGGCTTGCAGAACACCGCCGACCAAATCGCCTGCATGCACCATGAGGCCAACGTTATGTTCAACATTATGCGCGGCGGCGTTTTCGTTCAGAACAACACAATTAATTCCGACGACTTTATAAACTTTGTCGAGACGCGAAGCCGCGCCAAAGCGAGCGACGCAAAGGCTTTAGGCTTGGCAAAGACGGTTGACTACGTTGAGTTGGGAAACCTTGTCCGCCAAACGCGCGACGCCCAGCTTGAGCGCCTTTACTTGGAATATCTTCCGCTTTCGTTCTCGCGCAGGCACGGCGACCCCAGCCGCCCGTGGAACAAATTTTCGATCAATCTTAAGGACTCTCTTGGCCAGCCGATTTTGAACTACGAAGGAAACTGGCGCGACATTTTCCAAAACTGGGAAGCGCTCGCTATGAGCTATCCGGTTTACATTACAGGAATGATTTCAAAGTTCCTTAACGCGACGACTGTTGACGGCTTTAACCCCTACCGCATCACAAGAGCCGGCCTTGACTGGGAAATTCCCGAGCCCAACAATCCTTGGGCCAACATCGGCTATTGGAACGACCACCAAATAATTTATCTTTCAAAGCTTTTGGAATTGCAGGACAAATTTGACGCGGGCGTTTTGCCGGAACTGTTGAACAAAAAGCTCTTTACCGCCGCCAACGTTCCCTACCATATTAAAATGTACGCGGACATCGAGAAAAATCCGCGCGACACAATCACCTTTATGCGCGAGCTGAACGACAAGATTTTGGCGGAGGCCAAGCAGTACGGAAGCGACGCCAAGCTTTGCTCAAAGGACGGAAACCCCTACCTTGTCACGATGGCGGCAAAGCTTTTGCAGCTTATTTTGACCAAGCTTGCCAACTTTGTTCCTTACGGCGGAATCTGGCTTAACACCCAGCGTCCCGAGTGGAACGACGCCAATAACGCGCTCGCCGGCTACGGCCTTAGCGTTGTGACCCTTTGCTACTTGCGAAGGATGATGGTCTTTGTTCGCGGAATCTTTGAAAAATCCGGCGACGAAAGCTGGACCGTTCCGATCGCGTTAAAAACTTTCTTTGACCAAATTTGGGATTTGTACAAAAACGCCGACCTTGAGGCTTTGAAAAACCCGGCCGCCAAAAAAGACTTTGTAAAAAAATGCGGCTTGGCTTTCCAAAACGAGCGCTTTGCCTTTTACGAAAAATGCTCGCGCTTGGAGGAAACTTTGGACATTTCTAAGGCCGAAATCTTGCAAGCCTTTGACGCCTTTATCGCGGCGGCCGAACATTCAATCAAAGCCAACAAGAGAAGCGACGGCCTTTACCATTCCTACAACACGCTTTCTGTCAACGCGGACGGAATGGAAATCGGCTATTTGGAGGAAATGCTCGAAGGCCAGGTTGCCGTTCTTTCCAGCGGCTTGTTGTCGCCCAAAGAAGTCGTGGACTTGTGCGACGCTTTGGAAAAGAGCGCGATGTACGAAAAGCGCCAACATTCTTACATGCTTTATCCGTCAAAGGAATTGCCTGGCTTTGTAAAAAAGAACATCGTTCCCGCGGCGGAAGCCAAAAAGATTCCTGTCTTAAAGGCGGAGCTGGAGCGCGGCTACACCGCTCCCGACGAAGGCTCGCTTGTTTACAACGACGCGATTGACAAGAGTTTCGTTCACTTTAACCCCGACTTTAGGAACGCCAACGTCATGTTTGACGCGGCCGCCCGCTTGTATCCGGACTTGTCGCAAGAGGAGCGCGGACAAATTGCCGCGCTTTACGAAAAGGTCTTTAACCACAAAAAGTTCACTGGACGCAGCGGCACCTTCTACGCATTTGAGGGAATCGGTTCGATTTACTGGCACATGGTTTCTAAGCTTTTGCTCGCCGTTCAGGAAAATTTCTTTGCCGCGGTGGAAGCGGGAGACGCGGCCGCAAAAGATTTGGGAACGCGCTACTACAAGATTCGAGACGGACTTTCGTTCAACAAAACGCCCGAACTTTACGGGGCTTTTCCTGTCGATCCGTATTCGCACACGCCAAGCGGCCAGGGCGCCAAGCAGCCCGGCATGACCGGCCAAGTCAAGGAAGAGGTCATCACGCGCTGGGGCGAGTTGGGAATGACGGTCAACAAGGGCAAGCTAAAAATCAATCCCGCGCTTTTGCTTAACAAGGAATTTGACGCGGACGGAAAGCTTTCGTTCACCCGCTTTGGCGTTCCCTTTGAGTACGCGTTGAGCGGCGGCGGCGAAGTGAAAGTTTGTGTCGGAGCAAATTCGTTTGGGCAGGAGTTGAGCGAAACGCTTAGCCGCGAGTTGTTCGAGCGCAAGGGCAAGGTAAGCCGCGTTACGGTAGAAATCCCCAAGTCCGCGATATTTGACTAAAAGCGCTAAACATTTTTTTTTCTGTTCCGATAATGGGAGTATAAGACTAGAAAAATTTGAGGTCAAATTATGGAACAGAAAAAGACTTTGTGGATTGTCGCTGCTAGCGGCGTATTCTTGTTGGTGGTTATTGGAGCCGCGCTTTTGTTGAACGCGCCTTCGTCAAACGCTCCCGCAACCGCTTCTATTACAACGATTGACACAACGCCTGTTACGGCCAAGGTTGAAGAGCCTGTAATCAGCCCGGTTGACACGCCGGCTTCTATGACAGCCTTGGACTCAAATACATTGGCTTTTCAAAACATTGAAAGCGGAGAGCAGCCCGCCGCCGGCGAGCAAACAGCCGCCGTCGCGCAAGAAGCCGCTCCCGCCCAAACAACGATTGAGTTGAACACAAACGCTTCTAGCGCCGTGACCGCGACAAGCCGCGCCGGACAAGAAGCGCTTTCAAACGCCGGCGCCAAGTCAACCGCTTCTACGATTTACACAGGAAATCCCGGAGCTAGCGAAGCCTCAAAGACTGTGGCCGCCGCTCCCGCAAAGAGCGCCGTTCCGGCTCCCAAAAAGAAGGTTGCCGCCGCTCCCGCTCCCAAGGCTCCGGCCCTTTCTTCAAAGTACTGGGTTCAAGCCGCTTCGTTCACAAACAAAAAGAGCGCCGACAGCGCCCGCGCCACTCTTGACGACAACAAGATTCCGGCCGAAGTGTTCACATACAAGGACAACAAGGACAACTTGTTCTACCGCGTTCGCGTCGGACCTTACACAACCAAGAGCGAAGCCGAATACTGGAAGACTCGCGTTTGCAAGATTGACCTCTTTAAGGACACGCAGAGTTACGTAACGGAAATTAAAATGTAAAACGGTAATGGTTTACTGTTCGGAATTGCCGCCTTGGGGCGGCAATTTTTTTAGCATAAGGCGGGCGATTTTTTGCGCCTGCTTTTTTGCTGAACTGTAGACTTGCTTTTCGTCGTCGGAACTGTCTGCCGACATTGAAAACTGGCGGCCAAATGGCTTTTCGTACGTTCCCTTAAACTGAAGCGTCTCCAATTCTTGGCGCGAGATTCCAATTTCATCCAACAGTTCGCTCATGTCGTTGAAGTCTGAGCTTGTATTGTAAATCCAAGTGAGCGTGTTGCAAATGCGAACCGCGTTTTGCGCGGGCGCGCTCAAATTGTCGTTCTTGAGGTCGTAAAGTTTTGTCGTGGCGCAGCCGGCAAGGGCCAAAGCCGCCAACGCGATTGCAAAAAGCGTCAAAAAGTTTTTCATAAATTCAATGATACGAAAAAACGGCCTCTTGCGCAATATGCTTGCCCGGGGCGGGGCTTTGCGCTAGTATTGAGGCATGGTGACTTCTATTATCGCGTGGGGCGACTCGATTTTAAAAGGCGTTGTGTCGGGCGGAGACTCAAAGCGCTTTGACATTACAGAAAACGATTCTCTTAGCCAAGCCTGCAAGGCGCTTGGGATTGAGCTGGCCAACAAAAGCGTTTTTGGCTCGTGGATGACAAAAACGCGCCGCACTCAGGACAGAAGCATTCGCGCCGGAAACATCGCGCAAATGGCGATCATTGAGTCGGGTTCCAACGACAGCGATTACGATTGGATTGCCGTAAACCAAAACCCCGACGCCGACCACTTGCAGCGCTGCCCGATTGACGAGTTCAAGGCCTTGATGCAGGAAGCGGTAGAAGTTGCCCGCCAAAACAAAATCACTCCTGTTATCATGATTCCCAATCCCCTTGTCCCGGACTGGTGGTTTAAAAACATTTGCATTGGAAACGACGAGAATGTGATAAGAAAGTTTGTGGAGAGGAAGTATGGCTTGCAAGAACAGAATGCTTTGCAAGACCAAAACAGCGCCGCTGCCCTGCGCCTTTACCAAAACCAAGAATTGTATTCAATCACAGCGGCCAACTTGGCGCGTTCTCTCAACGTCCAAACCGTGGACATGCGCTCTGAGTTCTTGGCCCATCCAAATTACCGAGAACTGATGTGCTTGGACGGCGTCCACCCCAACCAAGCAGGCTACGACTTTATGGCCGAGATTTGGAAGCGGGAGATACCAAAGTTGAGGGTGGAATTCTAATATGACCGACATCGAGCGAATCAAGCGGGAAGCCGCTGACAACGCCGTTCCGATAATGCAGGACAGCGGAATGGAATTCATTTTAAATTACATCAAGCAAAACAAGGTGCGGCGCGTTTTGGAAATTGGAACGGGGATCGGATACTCGGCGACAAAATTCGCGCTCGCGTCGCCGGATGTCCAAGTGTTTACGATAGAGGCGGACATCGACCGCTACCATCAGGCGGTGCAGAATTTTCACGATGAAAATTTGATGGACCGCGTGACTTGCTTTTTGGGCGACGCGGCTACGTTCAGCTTTGAGGAAAAGTTTGACTTGATTTTCATCGACGGGCCAAAGGCGCAGTACATAAAATTTTTTGAGCATTACAAAAACAATTTGGCGCAGGGCGGAGCGATAATCAGCGACAACCTTTCGTTCCACGGAATGGTGGAAGACATAAGCCTTACGCACAATTATTCCACAAAAAAATTGATAAAAAAAATCCGCAAGTACATTCAGTTTTTAAAAGACAACACGGAGTTTAAGACGGAATTTTACAGCGCGGGCGACGGCATTGCGGTTTCAAAAAAACTGTGTTAAAATAGGAACTGTCGAGGCGCGACGATTTTGGACTTGAACGCCGCGTCGGAGGGGTTATGAACTTTATTTTTGTTTCGCCGCATTTTCCTAGAACTTACTGGAACTTTTGCGACCGGCTAAAAAAGAACGGCGCCAACGTTTTGGGAATCGGCGACGCTCCCTACAATTGCCTTGAGCCGCAGCTTAAAGACTGCCTTACCGAATATTATTTTGTGGACAACATGGAAGACTACGACAAGATGTATCGCGCCGTGGCCTTCTTTGCATTTAAGTATGGCCGCATTGATTGGATTGAATCCAACAACGAGTATTGGCTTGAAAGCGACGCCCGCCTGCGCAGTGACTTTAACATTACAAGCGGAATCGGCGCGGAGCAAATCGCTGGCTGGAAAAATAAATTTGACATGAAAAAATTTTACGCCGCGGGAAATATTCCAACCGCGCGCTGCCATAAAATCACTACAAAAGAAGCCGCCCAAAAATTTGTGGACGAAGTTCAGTTCCCTGTAATCGTAAAGCCGGACAACGGCGTTGGCGCGCACGACACGTGGAAGCTTGCCAGCCAGATCGAGTTTGACAATTTCTTTGACCACCTTCCTCCGGTTCAATATGTGATGGAAGAATTTGTTACGGGCGACATTTATTCCTACGACGCGATTTGCGATTCCAATGGCGAACCGCTCTTTGAGTCGTCGAGCGTTTTTCCGCCGTCGATTATGGACATTGTTTTAAAGGAAGAGGACTTAAGCTATTGGACGATTCCGCAAGTTCCACAAGCGTTGGAAAAACTGGGACGGGCCGCGCTAAAATCGTTTGGCGTAAAAAACCGTTTTGTCCACATGGAATTTTTTAGGCTTACGCAAGCCAAAAAAGGCTTGGGCGCCGTTGGCGACTTTGTAGGCCTTGAGGTGAACATGAGGCCGGCGGGCGGCTACACCCCCGACATGATGAACTACGCGCATTCGACCGACGTTTATCAAATCTGGGCCGACATGGTTTGCTCCGACAAGCGCTTGTTAAAAGATTCCGGCGACCATCACTATTGCGTCTACGCCGCCCGCCGCGACAAGCGCCGCTACGTTCATTCCAACCAAGAAATCGTCGAGCGCTACGGCAAGCGCCTTGTGATGAACGAGCGGATGCCGCAAGTGATGGCGGCCACGATGGGAAACCAAATGTACATGGCCAAGGCAAAGACGCAGGAAGACAAGGACGAATTTTTGAAATTTGTTTTGGAGCAGGCGCGGTAAATTTTTATGATAGAAGTGAACGTAAAGGCAAAGATTCCGTTTCTCTGGGGAAAGGCTTCGTTTGAAAAAAGCTCTTGGGCCAACGTCAATTTGATTGTGGGCCCAAACGGCAGCGGAAAAACTTTGCTTGCCGAGCAGATTGAGCGGCAGTTTGCCGACGCCGGCTACGACATAAACTTTTTGCGCGCCGAACGCCAGGCCGACGACGACGCCGCGGCGATGCGAACGATTCGCGAAAACCAAGCCGTCCGCCAAAAAATCGAGGACGTGCTTAGCAACATGTTCGCAAAGTCGATCCGTTTTGAGGAGGCTCCGGGCGGCAGGCTTGTCGCGATTGTCGTCAACAAGGCGCGCGGCGTTGAATATAATTTAAAGCAAGGCGAGTGCCACGGCCTAAAGGAAATCCTTACGCTCTTGGTGGCGCTTTACGGAAATCCCAGCAACAAAAAAAATTGCTTGATTTTGGACGAGCCTGAATTGCACTTGCACCCGCAGTTCCAGCAATTCTTTATGAACGAAATAAAAAAGGCCAGCGCCGCCGAGCCCAAGCGCGTTTTCTTCATAATCACGCACTCGCCTTATTTTATCGACCTTAACTTTTCGGAGGACTTGCTTGGCGTCGTGGCCTGCCACGTAAACCGCGCGCCCACTAGCATCGATTCGTTGAGCGACAACGACGAGCAAATGTTCCGCCGCTTTTTGCCCCGCTTCAACACTTACCACAAGCAGTTCTTTTTTTCGGACCGGCAGATTTTTGTGGAAGGCTACACCGACCAGCAGCTTTTTACCCGCCTCCTTTCGTGCGTGGACAACAAGATGGGTTCCGCTGGAACTGGTGTCATTGACGTTGGCGGAAAAGACGAGCTTGGCGTTTTCTTTAAAGTGTGCTCCCTCTTGGGAACGGACGGCAGGATCATCACCGATTTGGATTCCCTCTTTTGCGGAAAACTTCGCGAGGAAGTTTGCTCCGACCAAAGAACAATCGAATTTTTGGAAGCGCAGCGCGAAAAGCAAGACGGTTTTTACACTTCGCTCTTCACTAAAAAAGAATTGTCAAAAAAAATCACGCTCGAAAAATTGATCATACGATTGGAGCGCTACCTTAGTTCCCTCGGAGAATTCTTGGCGGGAATAAACCACCCCGTAAACCAAGAGATCGACATTTTGGTGGAAAAGGTCAAGGGCCTTTACGCCAAGTACGAAAACCCTGAAAACTTGGACACCTTTAAAACTGTCGTTTTGATGGGCGTCACTTTGGAACGAGAAAGCCTTGCGGAACTATTGCCGCTGCCCCTTGCCGCGTCGCTTGGCCAAATCATAAATCTTGCCAACTTGATTTTTGCCGCTATCGAGCGCGCCCGAGTTTACATTTTGCGCCGTGGCTGCATCGAGCACTACTACACGCAAACCCAAGTCCACTACATGCCGGTTTCTTCCAAGGATAGAATTTTCCATTACGAAATCGAATACATGCTTGACCAAACGCCAGACCGCCTTAAAAAGCGCTACGAGGAATTGCTGGTAATTTTGAACAAGGCCTGCTCGTAATCGGTCTTGACCCGAACATATTTCAAGGTATATTCTATAACCATGACCACAAACGTAGCGCTCGCTAAATGCGGCGAATATGATTTTGACAAGGTTTACGCCGCCTTAAAAGAATTGACTCAACTAGTGCCGCCGCCAGATCCGCGCGGCAAAACCGTTTTGATTAAGCCCAACATTCTTTACCCAAGAAAGCCCGAGGACTGCGTTTGCACGCATCCGGTCGTAGTGGGGGCGCTCGTAAAAATTTTTGTCGAGTTGGGCGCAAAAAAAGTTTTGGCAGGCGAGTCTCCTGCCGTCGCCAATTCAACTTCGGCCGCGCGCGCGTCAGGCGTTTTGGAACAGGTTCAAAAGAACGGCGGCGAGTGGATCGACTTTCACGACAAAGTTCAAGTTGACTGCCCCGAAGGAAAATTCGCGCATACCTTTGACTTCGCTTCGGCCTTTAAAGAAGCCGACATACTTGTAAGCGCCGCCAAGCTCAAAAGCCACCAGCTTATGAAATACACAGGCGCGATGAAAAATTTGTTTGGCCTTATGATCGGTTTGGAAAAGGCGCAGTGCCACTACCGATTTTCTAGCCAAAAAGATTTTGGCGGCTTTTTGACAGACCTCAACCTTGCGGCAAAAGCGCAGTACGCCGTCATGGACGCGATTGTGGGAATGGACGGACCGGGCGGCCCTGGTTCCGGCGACCCGATACAGCTTGGCTTTATGGCGGCCAGCGACAACATCTTGTCGCTTGATTGGGTTTGCTCAAGCTTGGTCGGCTACAATCCTGCCTCTGTAGAAAACCTTCGCGACGCGCTTGCCAGAAAAGTTTGGCTTGACTCGCCCGAGCAAATAAAAATTGTGGGCGCCGCCTACGAAGAATGCGCCAACAAAAATTTCCGCATTGTAAAAGACGGAGCGGAAACTTTCGCGGCCATGCTTCCCGGTTGGCTCAATTCGCTTGCGAAATTTATCTTTACAAGGACACCGCACTTCCACCAAAACAAATGCGTAAAGTGCGGCCGCTGCGCCCAAATCTGCCCCGCCCACATAATCGAAATGTCAGGCAAAGACGCAACCGCGCGCTTGCTTGACGCAAAAAAATGTTTGCATTGTTTTTGCTGTCACGAGATTTGCCCGCAAAAAGCGATCAGCCTGCGAAGGTTCATTCACTAAAAAGGCGGCCCATGGAGCAAAAAGAAGATTCCCAATACAAGTCGATGACCTCAGACCCGATCAGCCGCCTGATTCCGAGGTTGGCGGTGCCGACCGTTTTGAGCATGCTGACAAGCGGCGTGTACAACACGGCCGACACTTACTTTGTGTCGCAGTTGGGAACAAGCGCGAGCGCCGCCGTTGGCGTTGTCTTTTCTTTGATGGCGATAATCCAAGCGATCGGCTTCACTCTTGGAATGGGCTGCGGCTCGATCATTTCTCGCAAGCTTGGCGCGCGGGACATTAAGGCCGCCAACGTTTGCGGTTCAAGCGCTTTCGTCGCGGCTGTCGTTTGCGGACTGACGCTCTCTGCCGTGTGCCTTGCAAACCTTAACGGTTTGGTAAAAGTTTTGGGCGCCACGCCGACAATCGTTCCCTACGCAACAGACTACGCTATGTGGATTTTGTACGGCGCTCCGATAATTTGCGTCTGCTTTGTGATGAACAACGTCTTGCGCTCGGAAGGCCACGCTGTCTTTAGCGCGGTGGCGTTGACAAGCGGCGGCGTCTTGAACATCGCGCTTGATCCGCTTTTCATTTATTGCTTTGGCTTGGGAACAAAAGGAGCTGCGATGGCGACTGTCGCAAGCCAAGCCGTGAGCTTTTTGATTTTCTTGCAATTCTTTGTCCGCAAAAAGGGAACGGTGGTTCTTTCGATAAAATACGTTTCTGCAAAGGTAAAAGTTTATTGGGAAATTTTTAGCGTCGGAGTTCCCGCGCTTTTTAGGCAAGGCTTGGCCAGCGTCGCGACGATTTTGCTCAACGTCAACGCGGGCGTTTACGGCGACGCGGCGATAAGCGCTATGACAATTTCGACAAAAGTGATAATGCTATGCGCCTCCGTCATGATAGGAATCGGACAAGGCTTTATGCCCGTCGCCGGTTACAACTACGGCGCGCGGATTTTCAAGCGGGTCCGAAAAGCCTACACATTTACCGCGACCGGCGCCTTTTTCATTTTGCTCGCTCTGGCGGCGGCGTTCTTTGCGTTCGCTCCGCAAATAGTCAAATGCTTTAGAAACGACGAACAAGTTATCAGCGTGGGAGCCTTTGCCTTGCGCGCGCAGGCTGTGTCGCTCCCCTTGCACGCTATCATCATAAGCGTGAGCATGTTGATGCAAGCGTGCGGAAAAAAATACCAGGCTGCCTTTTTGTCCTTGAACAGGCAAGGCATTTACTTTATTCCGATAATCGTTTTGCTTCCGCGCGTGGTCGGGCTGGCAGGCGTGGAAGTCGCGCAAGCCGCCGCCGACATTCTCAGCGCGGTGACGGCCGTTCCGTATTTGATTTTCTTTTTTAGGGAAATGAAGCGGGACGAAAAGAAAGAATAACTCATCACGTTAATTGGTTCTATATCTTTGCGTCAAAATTTTTCTACTTCGCCTTTGTAATCCAAAATTCCGCCAAACTCAACAATGTTTGTGTAGCCCAAGTCGGACAAGTTCTGCGCGGCGATTTTGCTGCGGCGGCCGCTGCGACAGTAAATTAAAATCATTTGGCTTTTGTCGGGAAGAACTTCCGCCGCGGTCTCGGCCGTGATTTTTTCCATCGTAAGAAGAAGCGCTCCCGGAATGTGGCCGGCCTTGTATTCGTCGTCACGGCGAACGTCAACAACAATCGCTCCGGGATTTTCCTTTGCGATTTCCAAGCCTTCCGCCATAGAGACCATCTTATACGCCGCGCCCTTGCGCTTTTCCGCGCAGGACCCAAGCCCATTCAACATTGCAAACGCAGTCAAGGCAAAAATTGTCTTTTTTATCATAGAGTTCATTGGAGTATTTTAGCGCAAAGTTGGGGGATGTTTAAGGGGGGACAAGCGCTAGTTCACCACATTAACCGGCGTTCCGGCCAAGAACTTTCGCAAGTTGTCCACCGCGATGTCCAACAATCGGACGCGGGTTTCTTTTGCGGCCCAGGCCACGTGGGGAGTGATGACGCAGTTGGGGGCGCCCAAAAGGGGGCAGTCGGCGGACATCGGCTCTTGCGACAAAACGTCGGCGCCAAAGCCAAAAAGTTTTTTGCTTTCCAGCGCCGCGCGGACTGCCGCCTCGTCAATCAAGGGGCCGCGCGCGGTGTTTAGCAAAATGGCGCCGTCTTTCATTTTTGCGAGCGCCGCTTGGTTTATCATTCCCTTGTTGTCGGCGGTAAGAGGGCAGTGCAGGGATACGATGTCGCTTCTTTGCAGCAATTCGTCAAGGCTGACAGATTGCACCGCAAAATTTTCTTTGCTAAAGTCTTCAATCTTTTTCGCGGTCCTTGAATAGGCGATGACTTTCATTCCAAGCGCGAAGGCGATTTTTGCCACGGCTTGGCCTATGCTTCCAAAGCCGATTATGCCAAAAGTTTTTTCCAAAAGTTCCGTAAGGGGATGAGTCCAATAGCAAAAGTCAGGGCTCTTGACCCAGTCGCCGTTTTGCACGGACTGGTTGTGAGCGTGGACGCCGTTTGTCAATTCAAGCAAAAGCGCGAAGGTGGCTTGCGCCACGGCCATCGTGCTGTAGGCCGGAATGTTTGTCACGGTGACGCCAGCCTCGCGCGCGGCGGCCGTGTCGATCACGTTGTAGCCAGTGGCGAATACGCCGATGTATTTTAGCTTTGGGCATTGCGAAAGAATTTCTTTTGTGATTTGGACTTTGTTCAAGAAAACGATGTCCGCGTCGCGCATGCGTTCCGCCGTAAGATTTGCCGGAGTGCGCTCGTAGTATTCGAGCGTTCCAAATTCTTTGAACACGTTGTAGCTAAGGTCGCCTGGGTTCAGCGCGTGGCCGTCAAGAATCACCAATTTCATAAATCATTCCTCCGGCAAAAAGAGGGTGGCGTCCGCGGAGCCGTCGGAAAGTTTGTCCAAAATATTTTCCTTTCCGCCGTTGGCCAAAATTACGGGAATGTTGTAGGCAAAGCATTTTTGCGCGGCCTGCAATTTTGTTTCGATTCCGCCCGTTCCAAATGAGTTGGTCTCGCCGATTGTGATTTCCTTGCGAAGCGCGTCGATGTCGGTTACGGTTTGGATCAACTTCGCTTCGGGATTTGTCTTGGGGTTGTCGGAATAAACTCCGTCGATGTCGCTGAACAAAATCAGCAAGTCCGCTCCCCACAAAATCGAAGTGAGCGCGCTAAGGTTGTCGTTGTCGCCGATCGAGCCTTCTTCAAACGATACGCTGTCGTTTTCGTTTATGATTGGAACGACGCCTTCGTCAACCAAAGTGAAGAGGGTGTTCCTTATGTTGAGCGTTTGCAAATTGTTTTCAAAATTTTCTTTTACGAACAAAAGCTGGCCGATATGGATTCCGCTTTCGGCAAAGGCTTTGCGCCACTGGCTCATAAGTTCCACCTGGCCGATTGCGCACAAGGCCTGTCTGTAGTGGACGTCCTTTTTGCGCGCCCATTCCTTTATGGCGCTGACGCCGCTTACTTGCGCTCCCGAAGAAACGACGGCGACCTGCTTTCCGGCGTCAATCAAGTTTTTTACTTGCGCCGCGAAGGCAGCCATAAATTCTGTGTTCTGCGTGCCGTCGCTTTTGGCAAGCGTGTTGCTTCCGATTTTAATTACAATCTTTCGCGCGCCCTTTATCGCTTTTTGAATTTGTTCGCTCATGTTCGTTCCTGCCTAATTTTAAATTTTAGACGGCCTTAAATCGTCGCGGCGATCACAGCCTTGATTGTGTGCATTCTGTTTTCGGCTTCGTCAAAGACGACAGACTGAGGGCCTTCAAAAACTTCGTTTGTGACTTCCATTTCGTTGATGCCAAATTTTTCGCTTATCTCTTTTCCAATCGTCGTGTTGAGGTCGTGGAAAGAGGGAAGGTCGTGCATGAAAATCGCCGTGGGCTTTGCCTTTGCCATCACGTCTTTTGTGACTTGGTAAGGCTTGAGGTCGGCGATTCGTTCCGCCCAAACCTCGTCGGGCTCGCCCATGCTAACCCAAACGTCTGTGTAAATTATGTCCGCTCCGCTGGCGGCCTTTGCGATGTCCTCTTCAAGCGTGATTGATCCGCCGCTTTCTTTTGCCCACGGCTCGCAATCTTTGACAAGCTGTTCCGCAGGAAAATATTTTTTCGGCGCGCACAAAACCAAGTCCAAGCCAAGCTTGGCGCAAGTAACGCAAAGGGAGTTTCCAACGTTGTAGCGGGCGTCGCCAAAGTAAACCAATTTGAGGCCCTTGAGCTTTCCAAAATGTTCGCGGATGGTCAACATGTCCGCTAGCATTTGCGTCGGGTGGTATTCGTTTGTCAATCCGTTCCACACGGGAACGTCGGAATACTTGGCCAGGTCTTCGACAATTTTTTGGCCGTAGCCGCGGTATTCGATTCCGTCAAACATGCGCGACAAGACGCGGGCCGTGTCGGCGATGCTTTCCTTTTTTCCGATTTGCGAGCCTTCCGCCAAATATGTCGTCATGATTCCCAAATCGTGCGCGGCCACTTCAAAGGAGCAGCGCGTTCTTGTGGAAGTCTTTTCAAAAATCAAGGCGATGTTCTTTCCTCGAAACTTGTCCACGGCGACGCCCTTCTTCTTTTTCTTTTTGTAGTCCGCCGCCAAATCCAAGAGCCCCAAAATTTCTTTTGGAGTAAAGTCCCTAAGAGTCAAAAAATCTTTTCCGCGCAAATTCAAAGCCATATCTGCCATCCTTTTTTAAGAAAGAGAAATTATAGCGCTTTTTACGCGCTTTTTGCTAGTGGTGTCGCGTGGTTTTTTGGGCGCAACCGCCGCAAGCGGCGGTCGGGCTTTGCGGGGTTCCGCTACCGCTCCATTGCCGCTTGACAGCGGCAACGGCTGCGCCGCCCCTACAATCCCTTGCGCGTGGGTGACGTTTTAATGGTATGCGCTATACTTGAATTATAGGGCTGAACAATATGCGTTCCAGGTCCACCGACAGGCGGGGATATACCCCGCCATTTTTTGTTTAAATAGATTTTAAATTGTGTTCCTTATTGTAGGTGTTAAAGAATTCGAGGACAGAATAAAAGCATTTTATTTTCTTCAACTCCTCTTTTGCCTCTTTTATAGACATTTTATGTATGTCTCTGATGTTTTTCACATCGTGCGTAGCTTCGTTACCATTTTTGCGAATTATGTGCATTTTTTTTATTATTGAATCGTCGTTTACAATGTTGTGCGATATTAAATTGTCAATCGCATAGTTCAAATCTGTTGAGTCACGATTGTTTTTAGCAAGCAAACTGTTTACTTGCAATTCCAACACGGTTCTAAAGTCAATCAGAGAAAGCGGCCATTCGGAAGAAGCCCTTGAAATAGCGGAAAGACAAACATATCTGACAAAATCATCTAAATACACAAATTCGTATACTTTTTGAAAAACAAACCACAAATATTCAATAAAGTCATCTTGTTTATACGCTTCTTCCGCTGATTTATTTAATTTGATTCGTTGACATGATTTTGATGCGACTTCTTTCCAATGGTCTACAGGGAACAATTTTTCTGCCTCTTTAAAATCTTTCATCGCAAGTTCATTTTTTTCTTGAAGCTCATACGCTTCGGCTCTTGCATAGAAAATCATTCCATCTTTTTTCCCAGTTTTCTTATCTTTATAATCTTCAAAAAGATTGTCGAATTGTTTTAATCCTGCTTCTTCGTTGAAGAACATAAGAGAATTTGCTTCCAAACTCTTTTTCCAAATTTCACGCCAAGTGGACATATAAACCTCTCATAGCAATATTATACATCGATTTTGTTTTTTTAGTAAATTTATTTTTTTGTAAATTTTGGAAACTTTTTATTGCTTTGGCCCCTTCTTATTTGTAAGAGCGTTTGTGGAGGTTAATTATGAAATTTTTTAAAGCAACAGTAAAATTCGGTCATGTAGGAAGAAACTACTACTACAAGGGAAATTTGTTTATTACAGCTGAAACAAAAAAACAAGCTGCTGAAATTGCCAAAAACAGTCCAAGGGTCAAACATGACCACAAAGACGCTGTTTTATCTATTGAAGAAGTTAATTTTGAGACATATATCGTTGAATCTAAAAAAAATCGAGAAATTAAATACTTTTCGTGTTATAATATACAACAACAAAGAAATTGTTTTTATGAAATAGAGAATGATATTTTTTGCGAGTCTTGGGTCGATACAGATTCAAGAAACTATACAAAAAAACATTCTCTCAGGAAAAAGTACAATGACGACCCTGATTATTATTTCTATAAAAACAAAAGAAATATTGATTGCTATGTAGCATAAGGGGTGTTTTCTTATGGATAAAATAGTTTTTGTCACATTGATGATGGCTGACAATATGCAAAAGCGGCATTTTCCCGTTGACGGTAATTCTTTGATAGAATATCCCGGCGAAACATACTATGCCATCAATTCTGTATTGGCGCGGACATTGAAAAAAGAAGATACTGTTAAAGTTATTCTTTTGGAAACTAATGCTGGCGATAAAGCCGGTGAAAAAAACGCTGATTATTTTAAGAATGAATTGGAGGACATTAATAAAACATGTGGCGCCAAAATTTCATATGAAGTAATTACATCAGATTTTGTAAACGATAAATCAAAGTATAAAAGTCTATACAGGAAACTTGTAGATAATCTTACACAGGGAGCGGAACTTTATGCAGATATAACATTTGGCATAAAAACCCTTCCTATTTTGATTTTGAACGCAATGCAATTTGGTGAAAAGTTTTTTGACTGTTCTATAGGCAATGTAATATACTTAAAGTCAGAATTCAAAGAAGGGAAACTTGTTGAAGGCTCTCAATGTATTTTTGATATCACGCCTCTTTATATGCTAAGCACTTTTACGAATACGATAGAATGTTCTTCTGGCGAAAGGGCGCTTGCAGCGCTTGATGCATTGTTTGAGGAATAATCTTGATGGATTTACAACTGGCATATTCAAAAGTTGACAATCTCTATTTGGAATATGCAAAGTCAGATGACTTATATAAGAACGCTATAAAAACTAAACTAATAAAAATTATTTGCGATATTGTAAATTTAAAATACAAAAAATTAATTGATGATGGTAATTTTGATTACTTGCCAGTTCTCACGGCTACAAATAATGTCATTAAATCATTTTCAACCGCAAAAGATAAAAGATTTTCTTTATATTTATTTCGTTCAATAGAGAATGCAATTAAAAATGATATAGAACAGAACAAAAGAATAGGTTTTGAACTTAATAATTCGGCTATAAAGAGAATAAGAAAAATAAAAAAACATATCGAGCTTTATAATGGTGATAAGAAAAAAGCTTCCGAAATTCTTGGCATTTCCATTGAAAAAGTAAATAATCTTCTAGCATTGGATGAAACTGCCTATATTGAAACAAAGTTAGGAGCGGAAAACTCTGATTTTGAATTAGGTGATACACTAAAATCCAATTTTTTGTCTATTGAAGATAAAATAGATTCCGCGGATGCTGTTGATAAGGTTTTGAAAAGAATTGATAAAATATGGGCATCCATGAAATCAATTCATAAAGAGATTGTCTCGGATTGGCTTACTAATCAAACCTTGGCGGCGGTTGATAGTTCAAAATCTATTCCGTTTATGGAAAGTCCAGAACTTGCTTTCGAATTTTTTAGTCGATACGAATTTATTAACAAAAATATTATTCAAGCATTTTTCAATGACAAAACCTTTGAACTTTCTCTTACTTATGATTCAGTCGCAGAAAAATATGGAGTGACAAAATCTGCTGTTTATAAGAAAATTTCAATCTTTGTAGAAGCATATAAAAAATCTGAAAATTTATAAGTTTTTGGAAACATTTTTATCTGCCTTGCACCCTTATATATGTAGAACGCAATTTAAGGAGGCAGAAGAATGAAAATTATCGGTTTGCTTGGTTGCAGCGCGACCAAACAGGGCAAAGACAATCCAACGCAAAAATTCAAAGCGCAGGATATCTATCAAGGCAATACTTTTAGAATTTCCAAAACAATCGGCTTGAAGAAATTCAATTGCGACGATTGGCATATTCTTTCCGCAAAATACGACTTGCTGAACAAGGACGATGAAATTTCTTACTACGATATGTATTTGGGCCATCAAAGTTCAGCATACAAAAAAAAGTGGACGAAAAAGATTATTGAAAAACTAAAATCAAAGTATGATTTGAACAACGATGTGTTTTATATTTTCGCCGGTTCAGATTATTACACAGGGCTTCTTCCTTATTTGCATTGTTTCGTGTTCGGCTATAAAAGCAGCAACATGATAAATCTTGACGCTATTACAGAATATGTCTACGGAGAGAGAAAATGACAAAAGCGTATATTTTACGAGACAAGTCTGAGCTCGATAAAATCAGCGCCAAGCCTGGGTATTACAAATGGTGGGCGGCAAGGGCTGAGCTAGACGCGATTCTAAACGTGCTTGACGTTTCGTTCAACGAAATTAGTTCATTTTTGGAAACTAACGGAGACCTGTTTTGTATTTACGTTGGCATCGCCGCAAAAGAATCAGTTCGCGACCGATTGAACTGGCACATAAACGACATGCACACAGCGTCGCGGGTGCGAAACGGAACATTGTCTACATTCCGCCAGTCAATCGCAAGCATTGTCGCTAGGAACCAATATGACAAAGAAGCCACAGATTCGTTTATTGACAAATTATATGTTGAATGGTTCTACTGCGACAAAACAATTAAATCTGCGGAAGCTATAGCGGAACTGCGCGAGGCTGAAAGAAATTTGCTTATGGAACATTTGCGCGTTTTGAACATTCAAGAAAACACGCACCCCTTGGCGACGCTTTGCAAAAAGACGCTAAGAGCTTTGCGGAAACAAAGCAAGCAATAAACAAATAAGGAGGACTCAAATATGTTGTTAGGACTTTTACTTGAACTTATCGGTGAACTTGCGTTTGGAACAGCGTTGTGTGGCGCCGGGGCCGTTTACGCCATTGACGATTATGTAACAAAAGATAAAATAATAATGACCAAGACTTACTCGAATCAAGATATTGAATGGCTATGGGGCGACAATCCGAATGAACTTAACTTTCAAGACTTTATCGGACTTTCTGTTGAAGAATTAAAAGCGTTTATTCCAGATGTCAAAGAGAAAAAAGAAAAAGCATGGCGCAAGCTTGATTATTATGAAATGAACTGGCTGTTCAAT
>JBGUQT010000149.1:0-15736 GCA_045131275.1 Treponema sp. | reverse complement strand
CCAAACATTATGCGGATGTTTTCCTCCGCCTTGCGCGCCGGAGTCCTTCCCTTTTCTTGCGTGTCCCATTTGTTAAGGGCAAAGATTATTGGGCGGCCGCGCTCGTAGGCAAGCGCGCAGATTTTTTTGTCTTGCTCGGCAAGGCCTTCTTGCGCGTCGATCATTAGAATGACAACGTCGCAGTCGTCCAAAGTTTTTATCGCGCGGTTGACCGAGTAATACTCAACGTTTTCCTTTACTTTGCTTTTGCGCCTGATTCCCGCCGTGTCAAGCAAGAGGCAGTCGCGGCCGTTGTAGCGGAAAGAGCCTTCAACGACGTCGCGCGTCGTTCCGGCGTAGTCGCTTACGATAGAAGCCTCGCTGTGCGTCAAACGGTTGGAGAGCGTGGACTTTCCCGTGTTGGGCTTTCCCAAAATCGCGATGCGAATCGGCGGCTCTTCTTCCTGCCCTTCCTTTACGTTGGAAAAGTCCAAGCGGCTTACGATTTTTTCCGACAGTTCGGGAATCCTGTCGCCGTGCTCGGCGCTGATAAAAAGCAATTCCTTAAAGCCAAACTGCATGTAGTTCCAAGCGTCGTTTTCGTTGCGGCCGCCTTCTGTCTTGTTGACGGCGGCGATCACCTTGTTCCAATAAGGGCGCAGCTGCTGGACAAACTCTTCGTCTTCGGGAGTGATTTCGCCGGCCTCAAGCAAAAGCAAAATCAAGTCGGCTTTTTTTATCATTTGAATTGTCTTTTCCACGACCAAGTCGTCCATCACCGCTTCCATCGTGCCCACGTCGCGGGTAAGCTTGTAGCCGCCGGTGTCCATAAGGTGAACGGGTTTTCCTGCGATAAAGGCGGTGGCCTCAACCGGGTCGCGGGTGACGCCGGGCGTTGGGTCTACAATCGCGATTCGCTTTTTCATAAAGCGGTTGAAGAGCGTTGACTTTCCTACGTTGGGTCGCCCGGCCAAAACGACTAGCGGCAAGTTGACGTATGTTTTGCTTGGGTCGTATTCGGGGCCGGCGTTTTGGGTCTGTGAAACGTCTGCGGCCTCTTGGTCCAACGACAAATCTTGGTCTTGAGATAAATCTTCTTCTTGAAAATCTTTATTTTTTCTTCCCATCTAAAATCGCTTCCAGTTCTTTTACCGTAATTGTAGAGAGCTTTTCCTTCACCACAGAAATTTGCGAAGGACCCATGCTAAGGTTTCGGATTCCCATTCCAGCCAACATCATCGCGCTGTCGATGCGGCTTGCCATCTCGCCGCAAACCGAAACCGGTATCTTTGCGTCGTCCGCCGCCTTGATTGTGTTTTGAATCAAGCGCATGACCGCCAAATGAAATTCGTCGTAGCAATCGGCCACGTTGACGTTCTCGCGGTCAACGCCCAAAGTGTATTGCGTCAAGTCGTTTGTTCCGATAGAAAAGAAATCCGACACCGTGGCAAGGCAATCGGCGATGATTCCGGCGGCGGCTGTCTCCACCATAATGCCGATCGGAACGTCCTTTACTTTTATTCCTTCTTCCAAAAGCTCGTCGCGGACTTGCTTTGCGATCTTGCGGGCCTCTTCAACTTGTTCTTGGCTTGTGATCAGCGGGAACATGATCTTTAAGTTTCCGTAAACGCTGGCGCGGTAAAGCGCGCGAAGCTGAGTCTTAAAAAGCTGCGGCGTTTGCAAGCTCATGCGAATCGCACGCAAGCCCATCAAGGGATTTTTTTCGCTTTGGGCGGGAGCGTCAACCATCTTGAGAAGTTTGTCGCCGCCAGCGTCAAGCGTTCTGATTGTGACGGGCCGGTCGCCCATGATTTGCAAAACTTCTTTGTAGGCTTCAAACTGAGCGTTTTCGCTTACCGAGCGAGCGCCGCCTTCGCCGGAATTCAATTCGTTCATAAAAAGGAATTCCGTTCTAAAAAGGCCGATGCCTTCCGCGCCTTCTTCGAGCGCGATTTTGGCTTCTTCAACCGTTCCGATGTTTGCGTAAAGATGGAAGCGCTCGCCGTCCTTTGTCTGAGCCGGCTTGGAGCGGAAAAGCAAAAGCGCCTTTTTGCGCTCGGCGATTTGCTCCACCTTTTTTTGGTAGTCCAAAACCGTTCCGGCGTCGGGGTCCACGATAAGCTCGGCGGAATCCGCGTCAAGAATTATGCGCTCGCTGTTGTGGATTTGCTTTATTTCTTTGGGAAGGGCGAATACCGCGGGAACGCCGTAGCTGCGCGCCAAAATGGCGACGTGGCTGGAAAGGCCTCCTTCCACCAGCGCCAAGCCCGACAAGCGCTTTTTTGAAATGACCATAGCGTCGCTGGCGTTAAGCGACTGCGCGATTAGGACGACGCCTTCGGGCACTTGCTCCATGTCAAATGGATGAATGTTCAAAAGCTCGTTTAAGACGCGGCCAAAAATGTCGATGATGTCCTGCGCGCGGTCGGCCAAGTAATCGTTTCCGCTGTCGCGCAGGCGCTGGGCGTATTCCTCCATCTTAAAGTCAAGGATGAACTCGACGTTAAAAAGGCGTTGAGCGATGCAGTCGCCCACTTCTTTGTTAAAGACCGGGTCGGCCAACATCAACGAATAGGTTTCGAAAATTTCCTTGTTGCCCTGGATTTGTTCCAGCTGAATTTTGATTTGTTCCGCCACAGAATCGCGCGCGTAGACATAGCGCAGCCATTCGGAATCAACTTGCTCCGCTGTAATCGGCGTTTGAGGAATGACGCGCTGCGCTTGGTCGGGAATTACAAATGCGTTGCCCCGCCCAATTCCGGGCGAAACCGACGCTCCAAAAAACAAATCCATTGCGCAATATTATAATGGAAGAAAGGGGAATTTTCAAGGGGAGCGCGGGCAGCGACCAATGGACGCGGTGGAATCGCTCGAAACAACGGTTATGGTTTGCCAAACATGATTTACGAGCGGATTTTACTAGCAAAAAGCAGCAAACTATGGTATAATAGCAAATATGAACGCGACAACGCTTGCAACAGCTACAAGCATTCTCAAAAACGCCGGATGCGCCGAAGTTTTTTTGTTCGGCTCTCAAGCCCGCGGCTTGGCGAACGAAAATTCCGACATCGATTTGGGCGTAAAAGGCTTGCCGCCGTCAGTGTTTTTTCGCGTCCATTGGCAACTCGAAGAAGCGCTTAACATGAAAGTCGATCTGGTCGATTTTGATTACCAACGCTCGTTTTATGAGCTTTTGCGCGACATTGGGGAGTTGAAGCAAATTGGATGAAGAATTAAAAAAGAAAATTTCTTTTGAAATTTCTGAAATCGACTCGCTCCTAGACCACGCTTCCGTTCTAAGCCAAAAATGTAAAATTCAAGAGCCTGATTTTATAGAAATAAGCGCTGTCGGCTCTACGCTCCATTCATTTTACAATGGTTTGGAAAACATTTTTCTTTTAATTCAAAAAGAAATTGACAAAACAAACGAAAAAAGCGAACGTTGGCATTCCGAATTGTTGTCCTCAATGTTCAAAGAAAACCAAAATCGTCCGGCCGTTCTTGACGAATCGTTGCAAGAGCGGCTTTCCGAGTATATGGGATTTCGTCATTTTTTCCGCCACTCTTACGGCTATCATCTGCGTTGGGATTTGGCAAAACCACTGTTTGAAAATCTAAACGAAACTTGGGCGACGGTAAAAGAAGCGCTAAAAAGTTTTATCGGATAACCCCAGCCGCCTACTCCGCGTTTTGGCAAAACCTAAAGCCGCTTCGTTCGCTGGTGCGGTTGATTAAACTGCCGCCTTGATAGTCAACCTTGCAAATGCTTATGGATCCGGCGCTATTTCCGCCGCGCTCCATTCTTTTTTTACCAGATTTGTCGTTCCAGTCATGGCACCATTCAGTGTTGTTGCCGCTCATGTCGTAAATTCCAAGTCTATTGGCATTTTTCATGCCAACACAATGCAAAACCTCATACTCTGTTGGAGCGTTTGGCGAATACCAAGCCACATTTTCTATGTCATTACCTCCAGAGTAAGTGTAGTTCCAAGATGTGGTGACGCTTGGATCTCCGCCGCGCGCGGTAAATTCCCATTCAGCCTCTGTTGGCAGGCGCGCGCCGTTGGCGGTACACTTTTCCATATCCGTATTGCCGTTTGTCGAAGCCATTATATACGGACAGTCTTGGCTTCCCGGCGTGTCAACAGTATAAGTTGAGTTATTATTGCAAGAACGCAAAGGCGAACTGTAATTTAAAGTAGTGTAATAAACCGGCGTCAAGCCCTTGTATTCGCTGTAAGCGTTGCACCAAACAACCGCGTCGCGCCAGCTTACATAAGTGACAGGCCTTCTTCCGCCGCGGTCTTCGCCGTGCACTTCAGCTGTGGTTGGAGGAAGGCTTTCTGTAGGCGGAGCGGGTGGAGATTCCATGGCGATGTCGCCCTCTTTTCCGCAACTGCCAAATACGTACGGATCTGTCTGATGGATTGCCCATTGGTAAATGGCGTACCACAACTCGTAGGTAACTTCGTATGTTCCCATATATACCTTGCGGACAACGACAGGAGTTGTCGCGCTGGCGTTTTTAAAGGCGCCGTTTCCTATGGCTGTTTTGATTTCTCCGCCAGTCACTGTTTTTTGCGAGGCAGGCTGCAAATCAAGCTTTGCGGCGCCACTGCCGCTGACGTATTCCAGTTTGTATACCTCGGTCATGCCAATTGGAATAGAAAAATCAGTGCCAAGTTTTGAAGAGCTGGCCAAACCGGAAGAAATGACGTTTGTTCCGATGACGCAGCCGCCGCCAACATCGGGCGTAATCTCTACCTTGCCGTTTGACTTTGTAAAAGAAGAAAGATCTATGGCGCTGTTGCCGTTGGCTAAATGAATTCCCAGCCTGTCGGACGAACTAGTTCCAATAACGAAAGAGTCGCTAAGTGTAAGCGACGTTCCGCTTTCGGCGCCTAGGTAATAAATGCCCGAACCCTTTGAGGCGGTGTTGGCCTTAAATGTCACGACGGTGAGCGTAAGCTCGGCTTTATTGTAAATGCCGCCGCCGTACCCTGTGGCCGAATTGTTGCTTATGGAGGCGGAAACCATCGGAGAGCCGGCGTACACATAAATGCCGCCGCCGTTCGATGTCGCCGCGTTGTATTGAATTGTTCCGCCTTCGATGGATGTAGAGTTCGTGCCGGCAAAATATAAGCCGGCGCCGTTCGTAGCCTTGTTGCCTAAATCTGCCGAGGCGCCGCCGATTGTGCCGGAGGCCATTTTGAACGGGCCGCCCCCTACATATATGCCGCCGCCGGAGGGGGCTTCATTTGCGGATATGGAGCCGGTCCAAGATGTCTTGCCTGAGTCGGCGTTATAGCCCAGCTTTAGGTCGGCCCCTGGGCCCACAGAGTAAATGCCGCCGCCGCCGGATTTGGCGGAATTGCCGCTTATGCTGGCCGCGCCGTAAACATAAAGTTTTCCGTAGTTGAATATGCCGCCACCCATGGAGTTTGTCGCGGTAAGCTTGTTGTTTTGTATTTTTGTGTCGCCAAAAACAACGAGAATCTTGCTATCGTTATTATAAATGCCGCCGCCTTGCGTCACGTCACTGTTGTATTGTATCGTCGCGCCGTTCAAAGTAAGTTTTGTTCCGTTGTTGTAAACGCCGCCGCCATACGTAGCGGTGTTGCCCGCGCCATCCGCTCCAATGGTACAAGTGGTCAGCCCAACATTCTTTGTAGACTCGTTATAAATGCCGCCGCCGTTATAGGCGGTATTCCCGTTAATAGTTCCTTGGATTGTAATGGCGGCGGTTGCATTAGACGATATGTACAAGCCGCCGCCGCGGGCGCTCGCATATCCCGTTCCAACGCTGTTATAAGAAATGACGGAGCTTGCGTCGGCAAAAGAAAGCGCGGCTTTACTATTATAAATTCCGCCGCCGCAACCGCCAGCAGCCGTTCCGTTTCTTTGAACGGTAGTCGCCGCCAAAGAAAGCGTTCCGTCGGTAGCGTAAATGCCGCCGCCGTTGGCCGCAAAATTGTAAGACACTTGGGTCGAGTTTTTTAGCGCGACGCCTGTAGTAGAGCTGCTCTTTATGTAAATGCCGCCGCCGTTTGACTTTGCGTAATTTGAGCAAAGGCTTAAGGAGCTTGCGGTAGCGCTGGAAGTCGCGCCAACCATGCAAGAGTCAAGCGTCACCGTGGCGCCGCTTCCAGAAACATAAATGCCGCCTCCGCAACCGCCCGTGTCCGAGGCCTTGCAGCCCTTTATTGTCGTTCCCTTAAGGTCCAAAGTTCCGGCGCAATAAATTCCGCCGCCGCAGCCGTTGGTCGCGGAGTTTTCGCAGGCGCTTACTGTCAAACCTTGAGCGGAGTCAAACTCCGCGCCAGAGCTTACGGTGATTCCGCCGGCGGTTCCTGAAACGGCGCTCTTGCCGTTTTGAACAACGCAGTCGTCCATCGTGACTTTTCCCGCGGCGACTGTGATGCCGCTCAGTCCGTCAAAGTCGATGTTTTGGACGGAGACGTCGGCGCCGCTGGAAGAAAGCGAGTAGGTTCCGGCAGAGCCTTTTACTTTAAAATAACTTGTGTCGTTCTTGCCCTTTATGACAAGGTTGGCGTCGGAAGCGATTTGCGCCGCGGGATTTGCATCGGTTCCCGCAAAAACATCGCCATTGACATTTACCGTGTAAGTTTTGGTCGCGTCCGCGGCGACAAGCGAGTTGGCGATTTGAAGGGCGCGCTGCAGCGTTGCCACCGGCTTGAACTGCGATCCGCTGTTGGAGTCGTCGGCCGCGGCGCCCATCAAGCCGTTTCCGCCAAGCCAAATGCCGCCGTCAGACACTGACTTTGCGGCGGCGATCAAGCTCGACGAAATTGACGCAAAGCCGGAGCCGCTGGAATTGATGTAGTCCGCGCTGCCGTAAGGAACGGAAGAAGACAAGTTTGAGTAAACGTTGGCAACCTCGGTTATCGCGTAAAGCGCGTTGTCGCTGTCGTCGTAAAAAACAATTTTGACATTGTAAGCGCCTGGCGCCAAGCCTAAAATCTCTTTTGATATTTTTCCTGTATTGACGTTCTCTAAATAATAGTTTGGAGAGCCACCGACGGGCCCGCAAGAAATCACAGCTCTTTTGATTTGAGAGTCAACAGGAATCGTAATGCTTATAGAACCCTTTGCGGTGGAAATGGTCGAGTCGGAAACGTAGGACACCGAAAAATTTTTGGCGCTTTGGCCGTAGGCGATTGTGTCAACCGCTCCCAAAAGAATTATGTCGGAACTGTTTTTTCCACAAACGACAATTGTCCATTCGTCGGTGGAGGAACTAAAGGGCAGCGTAATATTGTAAGTGCCTGTGCCGCCGCTTTGCGGCGTCACTTCCGCTTCTATGTCGTCCATGCCGGCGTGCTTCGCGGTGACTGTATAAGTTATGCCCGTTCCAACAGACGAAGGCAACGGAAGAATCGTTTTGGAAGCGTCCGCCGCATCGCCAGCGACATTGGCCGAGCCAAAAAATCCTTCGGGGAAAATTCCGCGCGAGGCGACTTTTCCGCTGACGGTTTGAACCGCCCAAGCGCCCTCAAAACGGCTTACGGCCTGGTCTGTTCCGCCAGCCAAGGGAACGGAAACTACTCCCGCTCCCGGCCCCGCAAACTGTTCGTTGGCGCCGTTAAAATTTTCGCAAGACGCAAAAGCCAACGCCAGCGCGACGCCCGCCGCCAATGAGAAAATTTTGAATGCCATAACTCTCTTATAAAATGACATAATCCTTACTACGCGTAAACTCCATCCGAATATTCAAAACTGTGCTCATACATATACTCCGGCGCGCAGTCGATTTGTCCGTTGTTCCAAGTAACAATTCCATGCTCAACCGCAGGATTGTTAAAAATTGCTTCTTCGCGCAAGGGAGCGAACGCGCTTCCATCAAGGCAGGTCGCGTCAAAAAGCCTTGTCTCGCCATTGTTAAATTCAATGAGCATCATCATATCGTCAAGAGGCTTAACGGAGACAATTTGAATTCTTTCTTGCGGCTCTCCGCCGCAAACAAAACCGTTAGAAACGTACATAAACAGCCTCCTTAATTTAAGGGCGGAATTTTTTCAAAAGGCTCTCCGCGAACGGCCTTGTTCCAAGCGGCGTACAACTCATCTTCGTGAAGAGCAAGCCAACCAGATAAAATTCTATATTGGCGAACTGGCAACTTGCCGTCAAGAACTTCGCCATCCAAAGCGACAGAAGCCTCGTTTTCGCCATAAAACACATGAACATGCGGCTTATGATGCTTGTCATCGTCTTTGAATATCATTTTTATGACAAGTCCAAAAAAACGACTTAACTCAGGCATAATTACCTCCTATATTTCTACGGCGCGTTGCGGACCACGCGGAAGCCCTCGTCTTCGGAGGGTTCATAAGGATCGTTCATAGTCCGCTGAGAAAGAATACAGAACTTAGCGGCATACATCCAGCTACCGCCGCGGCCGCTGCGTTGAGTGCCGGACGCAGGACCTTTGGGGTCGGTAATGTCTCCGTCTGTCGTGTACTGGTCATAGTTATACCAATCCCAGCACCATTCATATACATTTCCGGTCATATCATACATGCCGTTGCTGTTGGGCAGTTTTTGCTTCACCTCCTGCGCTTTTTCGTCGGAATAGGCTGTTGCATACCACGCGTACTGGGCAATTTGACCAGAATTCGAACCGTTGTAGCCTGCAAAAACAGGCACATCCATCCCCTTCGTTTTGTCGCAGAGGCCGTTCCAATTGGCGTTATCTTTGTAAGTTCCCAACGCGGCGTATAGCCATTCCATATCTGTCGGCAAGCGGTAGCCGTCGGCGCTCCAGTCGCAAGTCACAGCGTCCCAAGTCGGATCGCTTTCTGTCGGAATCTCCGCAAAAACCAAAGTCTCAAAGTCCACGCCTTCAACCTCATAAACGCAATCCAAGCCGTCGGCAATGCTTCTCTTGTTGCAGTAAGCTATCGCGTGGTACCAGTTGACATTGTAAACAGGATAGTTGTCTCCTATTCCTCTGCTGGTTCCGCCAGCCAAGCTTGTAAGGTTTGCCTGCGTATTGCCCATCACGTCTTTCCACTCTTTTTGAGTAACCTCATGCTCGCACATGTAATAGTCTTTGCTAATAGTTACTGTATATGTAGGTCCGAGTGTGGATAATGCGCGTTTCATGGTTCCCGCTGTTATTTTCTTAAAGTCATCCGGCATCGCGGCCGCAACCGCGCCGTCCACCGTCTTTGTAATCGTGAACGAGTCGGAATATGTCGTTCCCTTGTAGGTGACGCTAACGTTCAGCCTGTAGGTTCCCTTGGGGAAGGTCCTCTTGAACTTGTATGAGTTGGTGTCGGCCTTGGAGTCGATTTCGTCAGTTCCATAGTAGACTGTGACGCCGTTCCATGTAAGGCCGGTCGTTATGGGGTCGCCTGACGCGTCGGTCGCGCTGATTGTAACGGTGGTGGAGCTCGCGCTTGTGGCGATTGTAGTGGCGCTGGCCGCAAGGTTTAGGTCGCCTTCGGGCGTGTGGATTACAATCGTTCCGCCGCCTGTCGTAAGCTCGGCCAAGTAGCCGGTATTGGTCACGGTCCAGTTCTTGGTTCCGCCAGAGACGGTTTGCGGCGTAACGGCAAACTTGTCGTAGTTGCCGCCTACAAGGCCGGGCGTCGCCTCTGTCAAGACAGGCTCAGTTGTGACATAAGCGGACGGCGTAATCGTAGCCACAGGTCCGTCTTTGTTCAAGCTGCTTATGAGGCTTATCGCGTGGCACAAATATACGTCGTTGTTTGTCGTTCCAAGGGGAATCAAAGCGTCGTCGCCCAAAACAAGCGTTCCTGTATGAGTTGAATCGTCATTTGCAACGAACATGCCGCCGCCGTGTCCTGTCGCGCTTGTAACGCTGTTTTCGCTAATAGTTCCGCCGGTCATTGTGAACTCGCCGTCGTTTAGATACACGCCTCCGCCGTTTGTATCAGCGATATTGCCGCTGATTGTTCCTCCGCTCATAGAGAACGAACCTTGGAATGCGTCAACACCGGCTCCCTCAGCGGCAGTATTGCCGCTGATTGTCGCCGTTGTTCCGCTCATGGTTGTAGTTCCAAGCGAAAGAATTCCGCCGCCAAACGAGCCGCCGGAATTTGACTGGATTGTGCCGCCGCTAACATAGAGACTTCCGTATTGGTTGGCGATTCCGCCGCCGCCGCCGCTAGCGCCAACAGAGTTGTCGCTTACAGTTCCATTGGAGAAAGTCATCGACGCGGAAGTCGTAGTTTCTGACGGAGTGGAATCTTTTAAGAAAATACCGCCGCCCAAGTTGGATGCGTAGTTGTTTGTTATCGAAGCGTTGCCAGCAGGCGGCATTTGAACGGAGCAGTCAACGGCGGCGTATCCTCCGCCATAATCCGCAGCGTTGTAAGCTATTGTTCCATGCAAAAGCATTGTCGAACCGCAAGCATAGAAGCCGCCGCCAGTGTCAGCCGCGTAGTTGTAGTAAATGCCGCCGTCGTAATTTGTTGCGTATGATGTGCTGTCGGCGCTGGAATAAAAATATCCGATGTAAAGGCCGCCGGCGCTGTAAATGCCGCCGCCGCATTCCGTCGCGGAATTTGAATGCTTGCCCTCGTCGCTTTCGGCGTGGCTTTCCGCGTCCTTGTCGCCGATTACAGTCGAGCCGTAAATGTAGCATTTGGCTTTTGTAGCGGGCGTTCCTCCAGACGCCGCGGTCGCGGCTACGTATATGGCGCCGCCGTTCTTTGCCGAGTTGCCCGTAAAGGTTGAGTTCTTTATGTTGACGATAGAGTTTTCGCCAGCGTAAATCGCTCCTCCGTTTCCGCTTGGCGCGTTGTTGCCTGTAAAGACGCAGTTTGTAATTGTATAGACCGCAGTTCCGCCAAGGAACAAGGCTCCGCCGCTGTCGCCGACACTGGTGAGATTGCCGTTTTGGAAGGTCAAATTCTTAAATTCAGTTGGAACGGAAAGCGAAATCGTCATTATGCTATGAGCTCCCTCGCCGTCTAAAATTCCAGACGGCGTTCCGCTTCCGTCTATAGTCAACTTGGCTCCGACAAAATTTCCGCCGCTTCCTTCGGCAATAGCGGCGTCTTCTTTTACCGTTCCTTCGACATGTATCGTATACTCCGTTGTCGAACTGTTAAAGACTTGTATCTTTTCCGCGGCCTTTTGGATTGTGGCGTAGGGATAGGATTGCGTTCCGTTTCCTGTCGTGTCGTTGCCCGAGGCGCTTACATACAAGTCGGGAACGGGGCCAAGCTTTGCGTTGCCGCTTTCGTCCAGAACGACGTTCCAGCCTTCATCGCTTGTAAAGAAGTCGGCGGGGTCGGAGCTGCCGGACGAGTTAAAATAACTCGTGAAGGTTTTGCTGTTGTCATAAAGCGTAACGCCGATATCGCTTCCTGTAAGGGCGCCCGTTATATCCAATTTGTGGAATTCCGGCGAAGAGCCTGTGTTTTCGCCAATCCAAACGTTTTGAACCTTGCTGCCCGTCACGCTGGAGCCGCTGACGGTATAGTCCACCGTGTTGTCTTTGACGATAATCGTTCCTTCGATGTGTATGGTTCCCTTGTCTGAGTATACGGCGGGGCCGTAGACCGTAGCCGTAGCGGAAGCAAGCTCAACTTTTGTCGTGTTGCCGGTTACAGTCACGTTCTTTAGGTGAACGTCGTTCTTTGCGGCGATCGCCGAGCAGTTTTTGGCTATCATGTTTTTGATAGAACAATCTTCCATCCACAATTCGCCTTTGCCGGAATCGTTGTTTTCAACAAGAATCGCCGCGTAATTGTTGGGCGTGGCGGAACTTTGCGTAATGTCGATGTTGGTCAGCTTTACCTTTTGGCCGTAAGCCACATATAAGCCTGAACCGCTTTCCGTGTTAAAGGTAAGCGTGACGTTCTTTCCAACAGTCTTGTCCTTGCAAGCGACGATTTCAAAGTTGTAGGCGTTGCCGTCCGCGCCCGCTCCGACGTCAAAGGTCATGTCGCTAAGGATGTAAACCTTGTTTTCAAAATTCGGATAACCAGGATCAGACGTATCGCCAAGGCTAGGCGTCTTGTCGCTAAAGTGTTTGACCGCCTCTTGTATCGTGGCGTAGGGATGGTCTATTGTTCCGTCGTTGGAATCGCTTCCGCCCGCCGACTCGGCGGCAACGTAAACGATTGAGCGTGACTGCTTTAGAACGCCCTTTCCGCTCGCGCTGTCATACTTGATTGACCAAGGAATTCCAGCGCCCGACGGCTGCGTTACGGCAAACTTGCCGCATTGGGCGGCGGACAAAGCCGTACCTGTAAGAACAACCGTGTCCGCTGTGTATGACGCCGGCGTGATTGTGGCCGCTGTCGTTATTGTCGATGCGATGGTCTCGGGAACGTCGATGGCAGCGCCATTGTGCAAGTAAACGTCGTGTTTGCCGTCTGCCCCCGCGGGAATTGCGCCGTCGCCGCTCATCGCTAATTTTGCGCTTGAAAGGTAAACGCCGCCGCCGTTTGCGCCGCTAGCATTGTAGGCGACGCTTCCGCTGTTCATTTTAAAGATCGCGGAATCGCCGCTGGATATGATGCCGCCGCCGTCATCTGTGGCGTAGTTGTAGCAAACGCTTCCTGTCCACGGCGCGGCCGCAGGCGTCGTTCCGTCTTTGTAGCCCAAGTAAAGCTCGCCGTGGTTGCAAATGCCGCCGCCTTGCTTTGCCTTGTTTGAATGCGATCCGTCCGAGCTTGTGGCGGCGCTTGAAGTTGAAGAGAGGGCTTGGCCGACAACTGCCGAGCCGGAAATAAAGCATTTTGCACTTGGATTGGCAATGTAAACGCCGCCGCCAAGCCCGCTTTCAGTTACGCCGCTATATGGAGTAGCTGTGTTTCCGCTGATTGTTCCGCCGGTCATATTGAAGACGCTATTTGGACCGACATATACGCCACCACCGTAGCTATAAATATCACCCCAACCATGACCATTCGCCTCGTTTCCAATTATGCTTCCGCCGGACATGTTGAATTCGCATGAAACGCCTATTCCATCCGCTCTCAAATATACTCCACCACCGCCAAACGCTTTAAGACCGCTAATCGTTCCGCCGTACATATTGAAGGTCGCCTTTCCAGCAGAGTATATCGCTGAATCTGCATATAAACAAACACCTCCAGCATTTTGAATTGGCTCAAGATTCAAGTCGTCTGTAATACTTCCGTCATATAAATTAAAAGTTCCCGGGCTTGGAACTTCTATATTCTTGCAACCTTCCACTACATAATCGTCCCCAACTTTTCTTACAATTCCATTGGAAACGATTGTCCCGCCCTTCATCGTAAAGGTTCCAAAGACAAAAGCTGCGCCGCCAGCGCCGCCAGCCTGCACACATCCATTTTCCCTTATTGTTCCGGCGTTCATTGTGAATGTCGCGGATTGATTTATGAAAATGCCCGCTCCACCAGTTTTTGCATCAACGGTGGGGTGTCCAGAAGAAGTGCCAAGAATCCTGTTTTTATTTATCGCAGAGCCGCTTCCGCTCATTGTAAGCTTGGCGTCGCTGTCCACGTAAGCGCCGGCGCCTTGGGTTTGGACGCTGTTTTCTTTTATGACGCAATCGTCAAGCTCAACTTCTGTCGTGGAGCCGGTAATGAAAAGGCCGCCGCCGTATGCGGTCGCGGGCGATGTCGCGCTCAAATAGCCGCCGGTCACGGCGATTTTTTGCAAGACGATTTTTTTGCTTGACTCTATGTAAAGGGCGCGGGCGGGGTTTGAGGCGCCGGCGCTTTTGTTGGCGTCGATGATGTCTTTGTCGGCGCCGCTCCAGCCCTTTATGGTTATCATTCTGTCGCAGGCGATGTTTATGTAAGCGTCGTTTTGGGCGCTGTAGTCCGCATCCGCCGCGCCAGTCACTTTTCCGTCAACGATGATTGTGTATCGGCTTGTCGTGTCGCCGCTTGCAGTGATGCGGTCAACGGCCTCTTGGATTGTCTTTAACGGAAAGGCAAAGGAGCCGTTGTTTGTGTCCTCAGCTTCCGCCGCCGTTGGGAATACCGTCGTGTAAAAGACGCCGCCCGTTCCGCGAACATAAAATTCTTTTTGGTCAAATTGCGTAACGGTAAGCGCGGTTGTCGCCGATTCCGCCATCCCGTCTTTGGTCCACCACAGCTTTGTTTGCATCGTGGGATAGATGTTGAGGCTTTCGGTGCGCGCGCCAACTTGCGCCGTTCCCTTCATAAAGGTCATCAGCAGGGTGTACGTTCCTGCGGGAAGTCCGCCGTCCTTGCTGGCGATTGTTCCCGCTCCAGAAGTAAGGTTGAGCGTCGTTCCTGTCAAGCCGTCCAAGTAAGTCGTCGTAACGTCCGTTCCCGCGGAATTTAAAAGCATCAGCTTGACGCTAGAAACGCTTGTGTCGCTAAACTTTATCGGAAGCGAAAGGCTTCCGTTTGGAGCGCTGTCCAAGTTGGGGGCAAGTTGAACGCTTGCCGCAAAACTAGCCTCGTCCGCGCCAACCGTTACGCTTTGGCTTGCGCTGGCCACAAGGCTTTTTGTCGCCGGCGTTCCGCTTGTGTGGTAAAGGCTTACCGTAAGCGTGTATGTTCGCTCCTCCGCGCTCTTGGCGCCGGCAAAAGAAAAACTGCACTTTCCCGTTGTTCCGTTGTAAGAGCCGTCGGCGGTGTATGTGGCGCCGCCCTCGATTGCCAGCTCGGCCTCAAAGCTGTAGGCGGTGTCCGCCGCGTCCGCAATGTTTGGAAAAGCCGATTTGGAAATGTCGTCGGTTGATTGCGCCGAATCGTTTGACAGGCCCGCGTAGCGCGCGACGTTTTCCGAAAGCGGCGCGTTTCCAGAAAGCGTCGGCAAGCTTGGAAGCGACACGTAGGCCGTAAGGCATTCGCCAACCTGCGCGGCTTGGCCTCCGGCAGTTTGCGCTCCAGGCGCTGTCACCGTTCCGCCGTTGCTGGGACCGCCGTTCTGCCCTCCCGCCACAATAGAAGGAGCGTCGTATCCGTCCCCCAAATTGTCGCAAGACGCAAGCGCCGCCCCCGCAAACAAAGCCGCCGCCATCATCGCCGCCGCAACCGCAGCCGCGCAAGAGAAGGATTTTAATGTCTTAAAAAAGCCTTTTCCAGCCAAAAAACTCGCCCTTTCTTCTATTTATATTATCGGCGTTCCAAGCCAAAAACGGCGCATCCACCGACAAAAAAAATCGCCCGCACATTTTTGCGCGTTTGGTTTCTATTGTATACCAAAAACGACAAAAAGTCTAGGAATTTGCGCTGCGGAACGTTAGCAACGCGGAGGAGCGCGGGGTTGGAATTTTTGCATTTTTTTTACGTTTTTTTCCAAAAAAAGCAAATTTTTTGATAAACGAACATATCTTATAGGCAAGGGGGAACGAAAGACGCTCCCCCAAAATTGGTTATAAGGAGTGGATGAATGGAAACAAACAAAACTTATTCCGGCAACGAAAAGTGGGAAAACCTCACCATCGCCAACAACTTTATGTTCTACAAAATTATGCGTAACAATCCCGACGTTTGCAAGGAACTGTTGGAAATTCTTCTTGAGTTTAAAATCGAGCGGATTGAAATGAGCCAAGAAGAGGAAATTAACGTGGACTTTGACAGCAAGGGCGTGCGGCTTGATGTTTACGCAAAGGACGCTGACGGACTCAAAGTCTATAACATTGAAATGCAGGCTTCCGACACAAAGGAGCTGCCGGAACGCTCGCGCTACTACCAGTCGGTCATTGACGTTGACGTGCTTAAGTCCGGTCAAAAGTACAAAGACTTGAAAACGTCTTACATCATTTTCATCTGCATTGACGACATTTTTG
>JBGUQT010000148.1:0-16936 GCA_045131275.1 Treponema sp. | reverse complement strand
CCAAGGCCAAGGGCTTTGAAGCGTCAACGCCGGCAAACTGGCCGTAGAAGGTCGTTCCCTTGGAGTTTTTGTAATTGGGGTCGGCGGCCTTTTGGCCAAAGCCCGGAGAGTCCGAGGTTTGCAAAATGTGGACGCCTTCGATTTTAAGGCTTGCGTCAAAGCCTGCGATCAAGGTTGTCGTGTCGTAAGTGGGGCCGGTTGTCTTTACCGCGTAGCCGGATGTCTGGCCGCCTTTGGTGACCTTGTAGAATGAGTCGATGGCGGCGGAAGAATTCGGGTTTTCAAATTCCGTGATTTTTTCAAAGCCGTCCGCGTCGGGGAAAATCATCTTTAGCGCCTGGCTTTCTTTTTCAAGAGCGCGCCTTTCAATTTCGGGAGCGGTCACGTTGTTGACCAAGGCGAGGGCAAAGCAAGCCGCCGCCGCGTAAAGGGCAAGGATTACGCCCAGCTTTAAGGCTTCTTTCATTTGGCGCCTCCTTCTTTTTTGTAGCCGTATTTTCGCGGCGCGAGTTTGTTCAAGAAAGGCGTGATTGAGTTCATGATCAAAATCGAGAACATTACGCCTTCCGGATATCCGCCAAATTTTCTAATCAGGAACGTAAGCAAGCCGCAGCCCGCGCCAAAAACGATCCTTCCGTAAGAAGTGACCGGCGTGGTGACGTAATCGGTTGCCATAAAGACCGCTCCGAACACAAGACCGCCCGACAAAAGGTGGGCCAGGACGTCGGCGCCGCCAATCCAAGTCAAGAGCGCGAACGTTCCTACCATAAAGACGGGCGTTCTCCAATCCACGATTTTTGAGCCGATCAAGAAAAGGGCTGAGATCAAAATCAACAAGATTGAGCTTTCGCCGATGCAGCCCGCCTGTCGGCCGATGAAGAGCTGCCAGTAGTCAATCGCGGAGGCGGCGCCCGTTGTTGTGGCGCTTGTGACCGCGTCCGCCTGCTTTAGCGTAGAAAGAATTGTCGCGGAGCTTGTGGCGTCTGGAAGGGGAGTTATCCAAGAGCTTCCCATAGCGGCGGGAAAGCTTGCGAACAAAAAGGCGCGGCCTGTAAGGGCCGGGTTCCAAACGTTTGAGCCAAGTCCGCCGAAAAGCTGTTTGGCGACGATTATCGCAAAGAAAGAGCCAAGGACTGTCTGCCAAATCGGAAGCGTCGGCGGCAACACAAGCGCGAGCAAAAGGCCCGTTATGGCCGCCGAGCCGTCAAAGGCTGACTGGCGCTTTTTGCAAATCTTGTTGAACAAGAATTCCGACAAAATAGCGGTGGCGACGCTTGCCAAAATCGTGACTAGCGCGGGGATCCCAAAAAGGATCACGCCCCAAACCGTTTCGGGGAGCAGGGCGATTACTACCGCCCACATCACGTGAGTCGTTTTTATTTTGCTTGCGATGTGCGGTGAAGAAGAAAGCTGAATCATTTTGCGCCTCCGTTAGCGTTTTGGGCTTGGGCCGCCTTTTGCGCGGCCGCGGCCTTTTCGGCGGCGATTCTACCGCGCTCCAAATTTTTTCCCAATCGGATTGTCTGCACAAGTCGGACGCGGGACGGGCAAACGTAAGCGCAAGAGCCGCATTCGATGCAGTCCATCAAGCCGTACTTTTTGGCCGCGCCCAAATCTTCCGCGTCAACCGAGCGGACGATCAAGGTTGGCGTAAGCCTCATCGGGCAAACGTGGACGCAAGCGCCGCAAGTGATGCAGGGATTTGTTTCCGCAGTGTCGATTTCCTTTTCGGTCAGGAACAAAACGCCGCTCGTTCCCTTTTGGACGGGAAAGCCAGCGCTCTGCATTGAAAAGCCCATCATCGGGCCGCCCGAAATTATTTTGCAAACATTGGCGTCGTCAACTTCGATGGCGCTGGGAATCAAGTCGCTTACAAGCGTTCCGATCGGAACCAAAAGATTCTTTGGCTCTTTTACGCCAAGGCCGCTTACGGTAAAGGCGCGCTCGATCAAGGGCTTGCCAAGGCGGAAGGCGTCGCTGATCGCGCAAACCGTTCCGACGTTGCAGACAACGCAGCCCGCGCTTGCCGGAAGTCCGCCGGCCTTGACCTCGCGGCCTGTGACGGCGGTGATTATGTTCTTTTCCGCGCCTTGCGGATACTTTGTCTTCACTACGACGACCTCAACTTTTCCCTTGGCGGCTTCTTCCAGCTTAGGGATTAGATGGGCCTTGTTGCTTTCCAAAACGATTTTGGCTTTTCCGCCCACGATTTTTTGCACGATCAAAAGGCCGTCGATCACCTTGCCGGCGCTTTCGTCCATCGTCTGCTCGTCTACGGTAAGGTAGGGCTCGCATTCGGCCGCGTTTAAGAGAACGTTGTCAATGACGCAGTCTTTTGGCGGATTAAGTTTTACGTGGGTGGGGAACGACGCTCCGCCCATTCCGCAAATGCCGGCGTCGCGCACGCGGGCCAAGGCCTCTTCCTTTGAGCAGGCAAAGGGGTCAAGCGGCGGCATGAAAGTCTCGCCCGCGTTTGGGTCTTCGTCCGCGGCGATTACGATGCAGGGAACTTCCGAGTTTGCGGTTGAAAGGTTTGAAACGATTTTTTTTACCGTTCCGCTTACGGGGGAGTGGACGGGCGCGCTGACAAAGGCGTCGCTTTTTGCGATCACTTGTCCGCGCGTGACTTTGTCGCCAACGGCCACTACCGGCTGGTTAGGAGCGCCGCCCATCGTTATAGGAATGGTCAGCGTTTTGGAAGCAGGAAAGGCAGGAGTGATTTTCTTTCCTTCCGCCAGCTCCTTATGCTCGGGAGGGTATATGCCCCCCTTGAATGTTAAGGTTTTCATGTAAGTTTTGTTCTCCAAATGAAAAGTGCTGTTATTATACAACAGTTTTCGCTGTTTTGCTAGTAGTTACATGTTTGTTTGGAAAATAATGGGCGCGTTCTGAGGCTTTGAGCGCTTTTTATGCCTTTCGTTGATGTCGATCGCCTTGCGCTTAGCTTTTAGGAATTCGCGGGTTATCGTCGGGTCAAAGTCCGAGCCCGCTTTGTCTTCTATGACTCTAAAGGCTTCTTCATAATCCATGGCTGCCTTGTGATTTTTTTGCGCCACCATCGAGTCAAAAGAGTCCGCCAAAGCCATGATTCTTGCGCACAGGGGAATCGCCTCGCCCGAAAACCTTGCGGGGTAGCCCGTGCCGTCCCATTTTTCGTGGTGGTGGGCCGCGATGTCCGAGGCGATTCTAATGTATTCGGGGCTTTCGTAGCCGTCAAGAATTTCGTGGATGATTCTTCCGCCTTCGGAAGCGTGGCGGCGCAGCTGCTCAAATTCGTCCGGGCTGAGAGGCGCTTCCTTTTTTAGGATTGCGTCTGGAACGACTATTTTTCCGATGTCGTATACGGGAACCGCCCGTTCCAAAAGCTTTACATAGTCGTGGGTCAAAATGTTTTGAAAGTGGCCGCTCTTCCTTAATTGATCGGTTATAAGGTCCACATACTCCTTTGTCCGCGCGATGCGCTCTCCGCTGTCTCCTTCGCGCTTTTGAACAAGGTTAGAAAGGCTTTCTATCGTGTGGTTTTGCATGTCTATGAGCGCAAGCCTGTTCTTTTCGATTTGCGTTGACTTGTCTTGTATCTCGCTTTCGGCGTTTTTAAGCCTGCTTTCGGCAAAGCTGTTTGAGAAAATGAACATGATTACAAAGACCAACGAAAAGCCCGTGTTTATTAGCGAAAGGCCTGGAATCGCCAGTTGCAGAATTTCCGCCAACTGAGGGAAGAAAATAAAAAAGGCAACAATGATTATTTTTAGCGGATGGATTGTTTTTCTGTTGATATGCATGTACCAAACTAAATCTGCGTATATTACGGCTTGAACGGCAATGGCCAAGAAAAAGAAATTTCCGCGCGAGTAAATGTTGTTTTGGTCAATCTCGTACAGCAAGGGGGTGAACTGCGTCGCAAGCAGCAAGCCGCAATAGGCGGCAAGGCAAAAGATTAAAAGCCCGGAGAAAATTTTCCTTCCCTTTTTTTGCGCCCTTACATGGTCCAAAAGCGACATTATGCATTTTGCCGCCGCGCAGAGCAAAAGAAAAACCGCAAGATAATATAAAAACAACGCAATGGGAAGAATCGTAAAATTTACCGGCTTTGCCGCTCCCTCATACGCCCTAATGAAAATATCTATCCCGGACATTACAAGGTTGATTATGGAAATGACGCGGTACCATCTTCTGGTTTTGTTAAAATTCTCTATGCCTGCCTTGTTGAATTTGCTGGTGTAAATGGCAAGCAAGATGATAAAGTTGATCGCGATATTATAAATGTCTAGGGTTATGTTTATGGATTTCATCTCTATGATTATAGCATGGAATTTGGAAAAAAGGGAAAAAAAAAAGCCCCGCCAATCGGCGGGGCAATGCCCATCAGGCATTATCGGAGGCGTGGGTGGGAGGGGAAAACGCCCCCGACATTTATATTATCGTCAACGCCCGCCGATTTCTTTAATAATTTTTAAAATTTTTTGCGAATTTTAGCCGCAAATGCGTTTTTGGCATTCCGCGTACAAATCGGCCGTTTTTTGGACGATGTCGGCGGGAATTTCCTTGATTTTGGGGTCGCCGGCCAAATTGTTGGCCTTAAGCCAGTCGCGGACAAACTGCTTGTCGTAGCTGGCGGGGCTGGTTCCAACCTTGTAGGTGTCCTTGTTCCAAAAGCGGCTGGAATCGGGGGTCAAAACCTCGTCGGCCAAGACCAATTCGCCGTTTTCGTCCAAGCCAAACTCAAATTTTGTGTCGGCGATGATGATTCCGCGCTCAAAGGCGTAGTCGTAGCATTTTTTGTAGATGGCAAGGGCGGCCTTTTCGATTTTCGTTCCCAACTCGTCGCCCAAGTCCTTTTTCATGTAGTCAAGGGTAACGTTGATGTCGTGGCCTTCCTTGGCTTTGGTGGAGGGGGTGCAAATCGGCTGGGCCAATTTTTCGGCCTCCTGGTATTCCTTGTCAAAAGAGTGGCCCAAGAAAGGCTCGCCTTTTTTGTAGGCTTCGTACATTGAGCCGAACATGTAGCCGCGGACGATCACCTCGTAGGGAACCATCTTAAGCTTTTTAACGAGCATCGTTCGGCCTTCAAATTCCGGCTTTTGGAAGTCGGCGGGCATGTCCTTTACGTCGCTTGAAATCAAGTGGTTTTTGCAAATGTCCTTTGTAAGGTCAAACCAATGCTCGCTTACGGCGTTAAGGACTTTTCCCTTGTTTGGAATGTCAACCGGCAAAATAACGTCAAAGGCGCTGATTCTGTCCGTTGTCACGATTACCATGCGGCCGTCTTCAAGGTCGTAAACTTCGCGTACTTTTCCGCTGATGATTTTCTTCATTTTATTCCTCTTTTACGCTTGCGTCCACATTGACGCTAATGTTATAGCTCTTTCCGTTTTGAATCGCAACTTTTTTGGTGACTTCGTAGCCGCCCAGGTTGAACTTAAAGATATGCTCGCCGGCTTCCAAATCCAGCGCTTCGTTAACCTTGGCTTCCTCGCCGTCGACGTAAACCTTCGTTCCTTCCGGGGCTCGGACGCGAACGGCGGGCGCCACGCTTTGCAAGGCAAGCGAAAGCTCTGTCACTTGGCCCTGGGCGATCATGACCGCGCGGGTTTCGTTCCTGAATTTTTCGGAAACTATTGAAACGTTTCGCTTGCCGGGTTTTAGGATTACAAGGCCTTTTTCGTTGGCGGTCACCGGCTTGTCGTCAACGTAAACCGTGTACTCGCCGGCGTCGGCGGGGGCGGCCACTTTTAGCGCGCCGTAGTCCGCCAAAACCGTTTTGGCGCTGACTTCAAATTCCGCCTCCATCACGCTGCGCGGAACGCCTTTCATCGCCAGCTGGTTTCGCAAAAAGACAAAGCCGCGGCTTGCGTCCGGAATCAAGGTTTTGTCGGCGTAGGGGCTGGACTTGATCGTGTTTCCTTTTACAAGGGGAATCACGATTGTCCAAGCCAATTGGCCTGGATACAAGCCTGAATAGATTTCCGTTCCGGAATAGTCAATGCCTTTTTCTGTCGGAACGGGCGTGACGTTGTTGTAAAGGGAGTAGAGAATTGTGTTCCTGTAAGCCGCCAAGGCCTGGGGAATTTTTACGGTAATCTCAACGCCTTGGACAAAGGTTGTGTCTTGGGGCAAAAAGGCCGCTACGCAGTCGTTGATTCCGCATGCCTTGCTTTCTGTCGCTCCGCTTGCGGGAACGGAAAGACACACGGTTTTGCGCGTTCTAAAGACTTCCGCCTTTAGGCAAAGAAGGCCGGCCGCCAAAAGGGCTAGGGCCAAAACGCTTTTTTTATCGATAAGACTCATCTTCTAAAACTCATCCCTTCATTCAAAAATTTCCGTAGGCCGAAGGGTCAACGGTCTTTCCGTTCAGCCAAATTTCAAAATGCAAGTGCGGGCCGGTCACTTGGCCTGTGCTTCCGCTCTTTGCAATCAATTCGCCGGCCCTGACAAGCTTTCCTTTTTGCGCGCCTTCTTGGATTGAAGAAAGGTGCGCGTAAAAGCTGGACATTCCGCGGCCGTGGTCGATTTGCAGCCACTTGCCGTAAACCGCGTTCTCGCCCCGGCCTTTAATCGTTCCGCTTTTGCAGGCAAAAACGCTTGAGCCTTCGGGAACCGCCATGTCAACTCCGCGGTGGAACTGGCTTTTGTTGCCGCCAAAGGGGTTGGCCCTCTGGCCGTAACGGCTGGTCAGCCTGTAGTTTTTCACCGGCAGCTGCATGGATGTGTCTAAAAAAAAAGCGCGCTCTGTAGTCGTGAACTTTTCGCCGGGAAAAAAAACAAAATCTTTTCCGTTGATATTATAGCGCAAGTGGCTTGCGTCTTCCAATAGGGGAAGGCGGTTTTTTTGCAATAAAATTTCCAGCGCGCTCGCGTCTTTTTTTTCTTCAAGGGGAACAAAAAGTCCGTCCGCGCTTGGAAGAAGCAAGGTTTTTCCTTTTAAATACTCTTCCGAGCCTGTGATTCCGTTGATCAGGCAAAAACTGTCGTAGCGTATGCAAAAGCGGGCGGCCAAGTTAAAAAGGTCGTCGTCTCCGTTCACCGTGTAGGCGTAAAAAGAGGGGACGACCGGCTTTCCGCTGATAAAGAACTGCTTGTTTTGCTCAACCTCGTCGTCAAACTGCTTTAGCATAAAGTCCTTGTCGCGGACGTTGAGGGAATTGATTCTAGGCGCGTTTGAGCTTGTTATTTGAATGGCAGGGCTTTGCGCGTCTTGGGCCTCTTGGGCGAAGGCTGCGGCGCAAAGAAAGGCGGCCGCGAAAAAAAAGGCCTTAATTTTTTGCATCGATTTTTCGTTTTATGAATTTTACGAGCTTTAAAACTATAAAAGCCGCGGCAAGGGCCAGTATAAAGGCCGAATACAAGCCGGGCTTTTTTGAGGCAAAAAGCCATAGCGGCGCGATTACGGCAAATGCCGCAAGGGCGCACGCCAAGATAAAACCCGCAAGAAGCAAAAAAGAGGTTAGTTTGGATTTTATCTTTAGGTTCATTTACTCTTCCGAAATAGCTTCCGCGGGGCATACGCCGGCGCAAGTTCCGCAATTTACGCAAGCAGCAGCGTCGATGGCGCGCTTGCCGTCCTTTTCTGAGATGGCCGATGACGGACACTCAGGTTCGCAGGCGCCGCAGTTTACGCAGGCGTCAGAAATTTTGTAAGCCATGTGTTCCTCCTAATTGAATAACAATGATAGCGCAAAATGGTTAAAAAATCAAGAAAAAAAAAGACCCGCGATTTGCGGGTCCTTTGCCACCGGTCAGAATCGAACTGACGACATACGGATTTTCAGTCCGGCGCTCTACCAACTGAGCTACAGCGGCGTATTAGAGCCATACTAGCAGATTTGAAAAAAACTGTCAAGAGCGCGGCGGCTTTTTTTTGCGTTTTCTTGTTTTTCGGCGCAAAATGCGCTACAATAGGGGGTATGAAGAAGATTTTGACGGCGCTCGTTTTGGCGCTTTTTTCCGCCGCCGCTTTTGCAAAAACGTTCACCGCGGCGGACGCCAACGCTTGCCTAAACGGCTTGGCCGCGTCGTTGCAAAAAAGCCTTCCCAACGCGGCCGCCCAGCAAAACGTTTACTCCCAGGCTTGGATAGGAAAGCTTTTTCCTTCCACTCCGCCGCATTTTGCCGTGGGAATTGAGGCGGGCGTCGCAAAGCTGGATTTGGAGCCTTTGGCCGATTTTTCGGAGATTTTTGGAATCAAGGGCTTGCCAAAGTCTTTTGTCTACCCGACCTTGACGGCCAATTTTAGAGTGGGGGGCTTTTTCCTTCCATTTGATTTTGGCTTTTCTTGCATGTACATGAATTTTCCCAATTTGAGGGCCGCGACAGACGGCTTTGGGATAAAGTTTTTTAACATAGGAGCGGACGTCCGCTACGCCATTCTTAAGGGCGAAGGCGCCTGGCCCCAACTTTCTCTGGGTTTTGGCTACTATTACATTGACGGAAGGATTTCCTTGGACAAGGACGGCGTTGGCGCCGGAATCGATTACAAGTGCCACACGCTTTTTGGGCAAATCCAGCTTTCAAAGACCTTTGTGTTTTTCACGCCTTTTGTCGGCTTTAGGGGGATTTTCGCAAAAAACGGCGCGGACTGGTCTTGGTCTGTCAACGACGAACGGATTTCTTCAGCCGCCTCTTATGTTGGCGCGGAAACGTCGGGAAGGGGAACGAAAAATTCCAATTTTGGCGAAAACTTCATTCCGCAGGTTTACGGCGGCTTTGGCCTAAAAATCAGCTTTTTTGCCCTAAACCTTGCGGCTTCCTACGACTTTAAGAATTCGATTTGGGGCGGAGACCTAAGCCTTCGCTTCCAAATGTGACGTTCCGCCTCTCGCGCCATTCTTGAAATATATTCTATTTTGATATACAATTAAAGAATGAATTGGCTCATTGTTCACACTGAAAAAAACGCCGCCATTGGCGACGAATTAAAGTCATTTTTAAAGAAGAATAAAATCAAGGCCAAGAGCCTTGTACTGGAAAGGGGAGCGGATCCCGCCCTTGCCGAATATTTGTCCGCGCTAAAGGGAATCAGCCATTGCGTTTTTTTGGACTCAAAGACTCCCGCAAAAAATCTTTTGTTCGCCTGGGGCTGGGCGCTTGGCCAAGGCCTTTGCGTCTACGCGCTAAAGGGCGAGTTTTCGGCCGCGACCAAAAAGTTCGGCTGTCTTAAAGACTTTGACGGCTTTGAGCGCCTCTTTGCCTTTGTCCAAAACAACCTTGCCGCCATCGCCCTTGAGGACCAAAAGAAGGCCGCTTGGAAAAAACTCTTTGACAGCGGAAATCCCTTTACCGGCGACGCGCTTTCGGTTCACGTAAAAAAAGACAACCGCGACGTCGTCCAGACTTACCTTGACGCGGGCATGAGCCTCAACGAGCGCGACGCGGAAGGAACCCCGATGCTTAACGTGGCGATTCGCGCCGAGCAAGTTGACGAAGTAAAATGGATGCTTGAGCATGACGTGGACCTTAACGCCGTTTCAAAGGACCGCGGCTATTCCGCCCTTATGGACTGCGTTTGGAAAAAGAATCTTGAGCTTGCCAAAATCTTGGTCGCCAAAAAAGCCAACCTTGACTTTGTTTCTGCCGACAACCAATCGGCCTTGGCCCTTGCCGTCGGCGCGGGAAACGCCGACATGGTAAAGCTTTTGTCCGACGCCGGCGCCAACCCCGACAAGTTTGACGCGTTGGGAATGTCGCCTTGGACTTACGCAAAACTCTTTAAGCGCCAAGACTTGCTTGACTTGATGGAAAAGAACCACCATGGACAATAAGACGCTTGTTGTCGCCTTTACCGGCGGCGGAACCGGCGGACACATTTATCCAGGCCTTGCAGTCGCCGACGCTTTTAGGCAAAAAGTCATTCAGTCAGGAATTCTCCAGGACGGAAAAAAACTCCGCGTGATTTGGATCGGCTCTCTTTCCAAAATGGACAAGAGCATCGTGACAAATTCTTTGGACAAGGACGGGAACAAGTCCGCAGACAAATTTTACGGAATCCCCAGCGGAAAGATGCGCCGCTATTTTTCTTTAAGAAACTTTATCGACGTATTTAAAATATTCTTTGGCTTTGTCGCGGCTTTCTTTATTTTGCTAAAGAACAGGCCCGCCTTTTTGTTTTCAAAGGGGGGCTTTGTTTCCGTTCCGCCTTGCATTGCGGCCAGGCTTTTAAAGATAAAGCTTTACACGCACGAGTGCGACTTTACTCCGGGCCTTGCCACAAGAATCAACTCAAGGTTCGCCGACAAGGTTTTGCTGAGCTACGAGGAGACGCGCGACTTTTTTGCGGGCGGCTCCACTTCAAAATTCGTGGTGACTGGAAATCCCGTGCGCCCTGTGTTTTACGAAACCAATCCCGCCGCCGGCTTGGAATTTTTGGGCGTTACAAAAGAGCAAATTAAGAAAAAGCCGCTTTTGCTCGTGACCGGCGGCTCATTGGGCGCGGCTCAAATCAACGAGCTTGTTTGGAAAAACCTTTCTTGGCTTTGCCAAAAATTTATCGTTGTCCACCAAACGGGCCAAAAGAACGCCGCGCTCTTGCCCCAAGACTTGTCGCAGGAAGAAAAAGACAACTACCATCCTTACGCTTTTATTTACAAGGAAATGCCGGACGTTATCTCGGCGGCGGACCTTGTCCTTTCGCGCGCGGGAGCCAATTCGATTTGGGAATGCGCGGTTTTGGAAAAGCCGATGGTCTTGATTCCCTTGGAGGGAGCGGGAACGCGCGGCGACCAGGTTGACAACGCCGAATACTTTGAGCGCCAGGGCGCGGCTGTCGTGATTAAAAAAAGCGGAATGACCGAGTCTTCTTTGCAAAGCGCCTTGTCGGCGTTCTTAAGCGCCGCGCAAAGAAAAAATTACAAGCTTGCCTGCAAAAAGCTTTGCGGAACGGAACGGCCCGCGGAAAAAATCGCGCAAATATTGCTTGAGGGAATGCAATGAACGTTTTGGACTACATCCTGATCGCCATTTTGTTGATTTTCGTCATTCGCGGTTTTGTCCGCGGTTTGATAAACGAAATTTTTGGCTTTGGCTCTTTTATCATTCCCTTGCTTTTGGGCATTGTGTTCTACCAAAAAATGGGAGCGGTTTTCGCCCCGTCCATGAATTTGATTGTCGCGAACGTCTTGGGCTTTTTGATCGTCTTCATTTGCGCCTTTGTTCTCATTAAGATAATCCAGCTTTTGGTAAAGACGATTTTTTCGGGACCGATATTGAACAGCTTGGACAAAACTTTGGGCCTTCTTATGGGCTTTGCCGAAGGCGGAGCCTTGGTCTTTTTGATTTTGGTCGCCTTGGTCGAGATTAAGGCAAAGGTTGACACCAGCGCCTTGCTTGAAGGCAGCTTGGTTTATGATTTGGTCGAAAGGGCGTTTCCTGCGTAAGAAAAAGGGGAGTGTAAAAAAGTGTTTGACAATTTGCTTTATCAAAGCGCCGCTAAACTCTTGGAAGACGACATCGTTCAGTCCAAGCTCCCCGGAGCCGTTTTGTTTTGCGGAAACGATTCGTGCGGAAAGTTGACCGCCGCGTTGGAGACTGCCCGCGTCCTTTCTTGTACGGCAAGCCCGCGCGGAAAATGGTCTTGTACTTGCCCCTCTTGCTTGCGCCACAAGGCGCTTGTAAGCCCCAACCTTATGCTTTTGGGGCCGCGCGACTGCTCGCTTGAAATCCACGCGGCTTGCAGGGCCTTTGTCAATTCCGCCTCGATGAACGACAGCCACGTCACCGCCACCCGCTATCTTTTTTTGCGCGCCGTCCGAAAGCTTCAAAACCGCTTTAACCAAGCCTTGTGGCAGGACAGCGACAAGCTTAGCAAAATCGCCGCGACCACTAGCGAGCTTGACGAGTACATGGAAGAGCTTGACGTCGGGCATGACCTTCCGGACATAAAGGACGTCGAAAAGGACGCGCAAAAAATCGTTGAGCTTTGCGAAAAGCTTGAAGGCGACTTTTTGTACGACTCGATTCCGATTTTGCAAATAAGAAACCTTTCAACTTGGGCCCATATCGGAGCGGCTTCGGGAACAAAGGTCATAATCATAGAAAAAGCCGAGCGAATGCTTGAAGGCGTGCGGAACGCCTTGCTAAAAATCTTGGAGGAGCCGCCGGCCAACACTTTGTTCATCCTTACGACTTCAAGAAAGAACGCGGTCATGCCCACGATTTTGTCCCGCTTGCGCCCCTACAATTTTTCAACTAGAACGCAGGAGCAGGAAAAAGAAATCATCGACCGCGTTTTCCACGACGGAGCGGTGGCCTCATGTTCCGGCGGCTCTTTGATCCAGCATTACTTGGAAGGCTTTTTGCCCGTTCGCCCCGAAGCGATAGAAAAGCGCGCCGGCGACTTCTTTGACCAAATCTTTGACGGAAAAATTCCCGACATAGCCGACTTGATAAAGAATTGCGGAAAGTTTGAGCCGCGCGTTTTGTTCAAGCTCTTTTTGACTTCGTTGGAAGCCAAAAGCCGCCAATTCTTTTCTAGCGCCGCCGGAAGCCAAAAGGCTTTGGAAATTTCAAAGGCCTTGCGCGACTCTTGGCTTAACGTTTCGACATACAACCAAGGAATTCAAGCCGCTTTGGAAGAGCTGCTTTGCGCCTTGGCCAGGGAGCGCAAGCGGTGAAAAGTTTTAACAAGAGCGTCGCGCAAAAGCTTTCAAAACTTTCCGACTCTCAAATCCAAGAGCTTTTTTCCTCGATAAGTTCCGAGCGCGACACGCTTTCTTCGATAATCGAATCTCTTTCTTTGGGCCTTGTGATTTTGGACAAGGACTACAAGCTGCTTTTGATAAACAAGGCGGCGGAACGATGCCTGCCCTTGACGACCAGGCCTCTTCCAAAAAACGCGGCCAATTTTTGCGAGTTTGTCGCCGACAAAAGCGTGGCGGATTTCCTAAAAACTTGCTTTGAAAAAAACAAGACCAACGCAAGCGAAGAGTTTTCAGTCCAAGCTAGCGACGGCAGGATCCGCTTTATTCAAATAAGCCTTTCGTCCTTGGTAAAAGAAGAAAAGCTTGACGGCTGCATTATGTCCGTGCGCGACATGACAGAGCAAAGAAACCAAGAAATTCTTTTGCACAGAATGGAAAGTTTGGCCGGCCTTACAAACTTGGCCGCCAGCGTCGCGCACGAAATAAAGAATCCGCTTGGCGCGATTAGCATCCATATCCAGCTTTTGCAAAAGGCGATAAAAAAGGCGCGCGAGTCCGACGGCCTTTTGCCCGACCAAAAATTTTTGGAAAAATACATCGACGTTGTCAACGACGAAATAGCAAACCTTAATAAAATCGTGATGGACTTTTTGTTCGCGGTTAGGCCGATAAGCGCGACTTTTGAATTGCTTGAGCCCAATCCGCTTTTGCAAAAGTTCGCCGAATTTTTTACGCCGGAGTTTGCAAGCAAGAACGTCGATCTAAAGCTTGACCTTTGTTCCGACACAAGCAGGCTCTTGCTTGACCAAAAGCTTTTGCGCGAGGTTGTGGCCAATTTGGCGCAAAACGCGCTGGCCGCGATTCAAGACAAGTTTGGCGGAAAGAAAGGCGGAATTTTTGAAATTCATTCCGCCGTAAAAGACAACAAGTTTGTGATTTTGATAAAAGACAACGGCGTCGGAATGAGCCAAGAAACTTTGGCCCGCGTCTTTGAGCCTTACTACACCACAAAGGCCAGCGGAACCGGCTTGGGCCTTACGATGGTTTACAAAATCGTAAAAGAATTTTCCGGCGACATACAGGTTGAGTCAAAGGAAGGCGAGGGAAGCGCCTTTATCATAAGCTTGCCCGTTCCGCAAACCGACAAGCGGCTTTTGGAGTCAAAATGAAATTCACGATTCTTGTAATTGACGACGAAAAAAACATTCGCGAAGGCTTGGGCGCCGCCTTTGAGATGGAAGGCTACGAAGTCCGCTTGGCTTCAAACGGCCAGGAAGGTTTGGACCAAATCGCAAAGGGCGACATTGACTTGGTTGTCACCGACCTCCGCATGGACGGAATAAGCGGAGAAGAAGTTTTGCGCCGAGTCACAACCCAAAATCCCGGCATTCCCGTAATCGTTCTTACCGGCCACGGAAGCATCGACGCCGCCGTTGACGCGATGAGAAACGGCGCCTACGACTTTTTGACAAAGCCGCTCAACCTTGACCAGCTTTTGATGATTGCCAAGCGGGCCCTGCAAGGCCGCGAGCTTTCGCTCCAGCACAAGGAGCTAAAGGAACGGGTGGACCAGACAAAGTCCCTTGAGGGAATGATCGGAAAAAGCGCCGCCATGCAAAAAATCGCGGAGCTGATAAAAAAAGTCGCGCCATCAAAGGCCAGCGTCTTGATTACCGGCGAAAGCGGCGTCGGAAAAGAAGTCGTCGCCGACGCGATCCACGCCTTGTCTGGCCGCAAGGACCACGAGTGCGTAAAAGTGCATTGCGCCGCGCTTAGCGAGACCCTCTTGGAATCCGAACTTTTTGGCCATGAGAAGGGCGCTTACACCGGCGCTGACCAAATGGCCAAAGGCCGCTTTGAGCTTGCCCACAATTCCACGATATTCCTTGACGAGATCGGCGAGATAGACCAAGCGACGCAAGTGAAGCTTTTGCGCGTCCTGCAGGAAAAAAAGTTTGAGCGCGTGGGCGGAAGCCAAACGATAGAAGTGGACGTCCGCGTCGTGGCCGCCACCAACAAAAATTTGGAGGAGCTGGTCAAGCAAGGAAAGTTCCGCGAGGACCTCTTTTACCGCCTTAACGTAGTCCGCATAGAAGTTCCTCCGCTAAGGGAGCGAAAGGACGACATTCCGCTTTTGATCGCCCACTTCCTAAAAGAGTTTGAGGGCGAGGCCAAGGATTTGGGAAAAACCATAACAGGCGTGGACAGCCGCGCCCGCAGCGCCCTTTACAAGTACGATTGGCCCGGAAACATCCGCGAGCTTAGAAATTGCATCGAAAGCGCCGTCGTAATGTGTTCGGGCGGCGAGATAACGCTTGACGACCTTCCTCCGACAATCAGCAAGGCCACGGCCGCCGAGAACATCACGATTCCCGCGGGCTCCACGCTTGAGGAGGCCGAAAAAATCGTGATCGAGCAAACCTTGGCCGCCAACAAGGGCAACAAAAGCAAGACCGCCGAGCTTTTGGGCATCGGCCGCAAAACCCTGCAGCGCAAGCTTGGCGAGCCGGATGAAGGTTAGTCCGCAGCGGCCGCTTCTTAGTCTTGAATTCATTCAAGGTTCACAATATAATGGTAGATATGAAAACTCTTGTAAAAACGTTCGCGCTGGCGGCCCTTGTCGCCTCTAGCGCAAGCTTATTTTCCTGCAAGTCCATGATCGCCAACAAGTTGGGCGACGCGGCCGCCGGTTCCGACAAAAAAGGAGCAGCCATTCCTAAAAAAGCCGACGCTCCCGACATGATGATGGCCTTTATGGGCGAAAAAGACCCAAAAATCATCGCGGAAGTCCTTCCAGTGATCGTAAAAATGTACGAAATCCTTGCGCTGCAAAACCCCAAGCACCAGGGCCTGCAGATAATGGCGGGCCAGCTCAACGTAATGTACGGAAACCTTTGCGTCCAAACTCCGGCCGAAAGCCTTCCCATAACGGAACTTGAAAAGCAAGTCGCGGAGTTCAACCGCGCCAAGTACCATTACCTAAAGGGCCGCCAGTACATCCTTGGCGTTTTTGAAAGCCGCTGGCCCGGCTTTGAAAAGGCCTTTTTGTCAAGCGACGCGGACGCGATCAAGGCCGCCGTCTCCAACATTACAAAGGACGACGTCAACGCGGCCTATTGGGCGGGCGGAGCCAGCCTTATCGCCTGGTCGCTCGACCCCTTGGACGTTGACGCGCTTTCTTCTATACAAGGGCCTGTCGCGCTGCTTGAAAAAGCGGCCAGCCTTGACCCAAATTACTCAAAAGGCGCCATTTGGGACGCCCTTTGCCAGTTCTATACAGCCGCTCCGATTGACTTTGGCGGAGACTATGACCGCGGCCTTGAATGCTACGAAAAGGCCCTCAAGGCTTCCGGCGGAAAGGCTCCCGGAATTTACATCACTTACGCCCAAAGCGTTTGCAAGCCCAACGGCGACCGCGACGGCTTTATAGAAAACTTGAACAAGGCTTTGGCCATAAATCCAGACGACGACCCCTCAAGCCGCCTTATGTGCGTCTTGAACCAGCAAAAGGCCCAGTACCTTTTGGACCATGTTGACGATTACTTTGTCGTTTGGTAAAATAGAGTGTTACAAAAATTAAGGAAAATGCTTTCTTTATAGTGGAGAATTTGCTATGAAAATGATTAAAAAAATCGCGGCCGTCCTTTTGGCGGCTTCTTTGGCGGGAACTCTTTCCGCAAAAACTATCATCAAAGTGGCGTCCGTCGCTCCGGCCCGCTCCTCTTGGGACGTTGACCAGAGAACGATTTCGGCCGATTGGGCTAGAATCACAGGCGGCGAGGTGGAGCTTCAGTTCATGAACTCTGACTCAATGGGCGGAGAAGCGGGAGTGACCAAAAAACTCAATTCCGTTCGCCCCGGACAAAAGCCTCCGATCGGCGGAGCGGTTTTCACTTCGCTTGGAATCGACTCTTTCTGTCCCGAAAGCCACATCATGACCCTTTGCGTTCCCCTTATGTTCCGCAACCAGGAAGAGGTCAACGCGGTGTTGGACGAATTCACTCCCGAAATGCAAAAGCCCTTGGAAGCCAAAGGCTACACGGTTTTGGGCTTCTTTAACATCGGCTGGTGCTGCTTCTTTACAAAGAACCCGGTTCACGTTCCGGCCGACCTTAAAAAGCAGCGCCTTACAGTAGGCGGAAACACCTCTCCGATGTTGGCCAACGCCTTTAAGGCCGCAGGCTACCTTACGATGGACGTTCCGACCGACAAGCTTTTGCAGAGCATGAAAAGCCCGGGAGGAGTGGAGGGCGTCTTTACGATTCCGATGTACGGATACGCCGCTCAGTATTACAAGACGCTCA
>JBGUQT010000147.1:0-31868 GCA_045131275.1 Treponema sp. | reverse complement strand
AATGTCGCGATGTCGGCGTCCTCCGCTCCTTCGGCAAAGAAGGTTGTCACATTGATGTCAACGTTTGTTCCCTTTACGGCGCCCAAGATTACGTTTGAGTCCCAAGTGTCGCCGGCCAAAATCGGGATGCCAAGGTTCTGCGTGTTGGCCTGCTCGATGATGAGGGCGGCGGCTTCTGTAGAAACCGGAGCGCAGAAAACATCGGCCTTTTGGTTCTTGGCGTTTGTTACGTAAGCGGCAAAGTCGCTGGTTCCTTCGGGGAAGGTTTCAAAAACAACCTCGCCGCCGAGCTTTTTGAAGGCTTCGGTAAAGTAGTTTGAAAGGCCTACAGAGTAGTCGTCGCCGAGCTTGGCCAAAACATAGGCTTTCTTTGCCTTGAACTTGTCAACGGCAAAGTTGGCCAAAACAGTTCCCTGGAAAGGATCAAGGAAGCAAATGCGGAAATAGTGGTCGTTGCCCAAAGTTACCTGCGGGTTTGTGCAAGTAACGCCGATTGCCGGAATGTCGGCGGCGGCGAAAGTGTCGCTGGCGGCGATTGAAACGCCGGAACCGTATGAGCCAAGGACGACTGAAACGCCCTTTGAAACCAATTCGCTGGCGGCTGTGACGGCCTTGTCGTTTGAAGATTCGTTGTCAACGCGAACCAATTCGACTTTGTACTCTTTTCCGCCAACCATTACCTTAGGCATGACTTCGTTGGCGTAAATAGCTCCCAAAGTTTCCTGTTTTCCGCCCGCGCCGTTGTCGCCGGAAGCGGGTTCGTAGATTCCGATTTTTACGACTGAATCCTTAGATCCGCCGCATGAAGAAAGAGCCGCGAGAGCGCAAACGCCCATTACGGCCAAAATGATTTTTTTCATTTTTGTCCTCCGAAATTTATGGGGACAATTCTAGCGCAAAGAAACAAAAAATTCAAGGCGCGCCAAACAGATCACTCTACTTCGGTTACGGAGCTGATGACGTCAAAGGCGTCGATAAAGCCCGTGTCGCTGACAGTCTTCTGAGCCTGCGGAGACATGTTCATAAGATAAAGGCGCTTTCCCACTTCGCGGCCGTCGTTAAAGGCGGCAAAGAGAACGCCCATTCCGGACGAGTCGATTTCAAAAACGTTTGAAAGGTCCAAGACCAGGTTTGTTTCCTGAATGATTGAGTAAACGCGGTTTTGAAAATCCGCCAAAGTGTATGAGTTGATGGCGCCGTTTATTTCAAGAAGAATGTAGTTGGCGCCTTTTTTTTCGGTTATTGTCAACGCTTCCATTTTTATTCACCTCCAAAACTGCCGCTGCCCTACTCGTCGTCGCTTACGGTCTGGCTGTCCTTGTCCAAGTAACGGATCATCATTACTGTGATGTCGTCGTCAAGTTCCTTGGCCATAAAGCGCTTAAGGTCGTCAAACAGGAACGAGCACATGCGCATTCCGCTATACATATAGTTGTCGGTCATGGACTTTTTGATGCGGTCCTTTCCGTACTGTTCGCCGCGCAGAGAGTGGCTGTTGATAAGGCCGGCGGTGCTGATCGCGATTACGTCTCCGGCGTTCAACTTGATTTGCTTTACTTTAAGGAGCGGGCTGATGTCCTTTACAAAGCCAAGAACGTAGCCGTTTCCTTGGATTTCGATTACGTTGTTGTAGGCGCGGGTGTACAAAAGCATCGTCGGGATTCCGCAGTTGATGTAATACAAGGTGTCGGTCTCAAAGTCGGCCAAGCAGAAAATGCCGGCAAAGAACGTTCCCTTGGGCAAGCTAAAGCGGATAAATTGGTTGACCTTTGCCACAAGCTTTTTAAAGTCGTGGGTTGTGTTAAGGTACGTGCGGATGATCGACTTTAAGATGACCATGCTCATTGAGGCCGAGATGCCCTTTCCGCTTAGCGAGCCGGTGACAAAAATGTGGCGGTTTTCGTTAAGGCGGATAAGGTCTACGAATTCGCCGCCGATGTTGTGGGCGGGAACCATCAAGTAGCCTACGTCCATCTTGGGGTTTTCTACGGGATCCATGTTTTCCTGGATCGAAGTGATGATCTGCGCCGACATGCGGATTTCGCGGTTTACCGTTCCTACGACGGAAGCGTTGGCGATGTTGGACATATAGTAGCCGAATACAAAGAAGTAAGAGTAAAGCTTGTCGAATATTTGCTTGTCGTATTCGTCGTAGCTGGCGCCGCCGCGCTTTTCTCCAAGCGCGATTACGCCGACCAAGTGGCGGCCTTCGTTGAGGATGATCAAGACTTCCGCGCCGACTTTCTTAAAGAAAGCGTTTATTTCGGCCTGCTTTTGCTCAAGCGCGAAGATTCCTTCGGCCTGGTTTTTCATAAAGATGTTGATGTCCTGCTGGCGAATCGCCTCCAGACCCGGATCAAGGCTGCTAAGAGTTGGCTTGAGTCCTTTGCTGGCAAAAACGGTGTTGAGCTCGTTGTTGCCGCCGGCGATCAAGACTTTCATGTCGGCCACGTTGGCGCGGTTTTGGAAAATCTCAAAAAGCTTTTTGCAAATGTCGCCGGTTTCGTCGTTGTAGTTGATGGCGGCAAGGTCGGCCTCAAAAGCCGCTCCGTAGTTTGACGAACGGAAGCTTGAAATCTTTGAGAAAGCCGCCGCGATAAGGCGCCCCGCAAAAACCGCCAAAAGCGTGATTACAAAAACCACAGTCGTGAACAAGCCCCTTGAGTTGGCGTAAATCGGCCGCAAGCCCACAAAGAACAAGGCGCCGACAAATGCCGGAAGCGCGTACTTTGCGATGTTGACCACAAGGCCCGAAAACAGCGTAAGGGAGTCGTAAATCTTGTCCTGAACGGAGATGCGGGTCAAGAAAGTCACCGAAATCGCCAAAACGCCCGTGTAAAGCGTAATCGTCATCGGAAGCATTTTTGCCGTGTAAGCCAAGGCCAAGCTTGAAACCCAAGAGAACGCGAGGGCGCCCAGCGACAAAAAGGCTCGCTGGAAGGCTTGCCTTGAATTGGCGTTTTCCGCGGCAAGGAGCATAATCAAGGCGCTCATTCCCGGCAGCAAGAAAACAAAGACTCCAAAATAAAGGTGTTCCCAAGTCAGAGGAAAGTACCCGGCAAGCTCGCCTGTAAGCAAGGGCTTTGATCCAAGCTCAAAGCGGGTAAAGTCAGTCACCTCAATCCTTGAAGACGAAACGTAAAGGGCGGCCAAAATAAAAAGAAGCTCAAAAAAGTTAAAGAGCCTTCCGCGCTTAAAGGAGCTTCCCAAAAAGTAAAAGGCTATCAAAATGTAAATCAAGCCCACGATGAACAAAACCGTATGCTCCAAGAAAACGGTAAAGCGCTCCGGGCCCCACATGGCCATAAGCATCGCCACGACCGTCAAGACGGCAGAAAAAGCCGAAAGCAAAACGATGTTGACCAAGGAATTTTCATTCCTCATGTTCTTTGTGTTTACGTTGAACGAAGCCCAAGTCAAATACGCGGCTATTCCAATATTTAGAATTACGTAAATCATCAGCCTACCACCTTTGTTACCATCATTGTAATGTCGTCGTGCAATTTGTTTTCGCCCTTGTAGTCAAAGATCAACTTGACTACGTCGTCTACAAATTCCTGCGGCATCTTGGCTGCGCTCTTTGTAATTGTCTGCTTGTACAATTCAGTGTCGCCCAACTCAACGCCCTCTTCGTTCATTACTTCCGAAACGCCGTCCGACGCGAACAAAATCAAGTCGTCGCGGAAGAGGCGCTGCTCGTCCATGTGAACGTTGTCCAAGTCGATGATTCCGACTACGCCGCAGTTTGAGCCAAGCGGCTTGATTGTGTATCCGTCCGGCGCCCTGGTGATGATCAAGGGGTCGGACATCGAAGCGTTGACGTAGCGGATAGTCATCTTTTGCGTGTCCACGACGCTGATAAAGAGAACGGTGTACTTGTCCTGCAATTTCATGCTCTTAATCGCTTTGTCAATCGCGTATACGATGGAAACCAAGTCTTCCTTGTTTTCCATAATCTTTACGGTGTTCATTACCAAGCCCATGATAAGGGCGGCGGGAAGGCCTTTTCCCGAAACGTCGCCGAGCATCAAAAGAGTCTTGTGCTTGTCGATCGGGAGCGCCGTGTAGTAGTCGCCCGAAACGTTTACAAGCGGACGGAAGTAGGCGGCCAAGCGCAAGCGGTGCGGCTCGGGAAGCTTTTGCGGCAAGAAAAGCTTTTGCGTTTCGGCCAACTGTTCCCAGTCCTTTGAAAGCGAGGCGATTTCCGACAAGTTGGCGATTGTCTCGGCTCTTTTTCTAAAGCGGACGAACTCGTCAAAGAGTTCCTTGTAAATGCCGGTGTCAAAAAGGCGGGTGTAGCGGCAGAAAATGAAGAAGTGGTGCTTGTTGGCGCAGAGGAAAAAGCCTCGCGCTTTTTTGTATGAAGAAACTACACCAAGCTTGTCGCCGATAAAGTGGTAGCCGTCCTGCCAAGAGGCCGGAAAGTTTTGGTTGAGCGTTGTGACGGTCTTTTTGTCGCTTGTCAGCAAGTCTGTTGAAGAATACAGAACGTAGTCTTTTTCGGAATCTATGTACAAAACAGAGCAGTCGGCCTTGCGCTCCAAAATGTTCTTTACGATTTCGTAAAAGTCGTCAAGGGAGTAGCAAAAGCGCAGGGCGTCGATGAACTGCTGCATAAAGCGAGTTTCGCTTTTTTGCAGGACGTCCCGTTCCAGCTTTTTATTCACGGAAATAGCGGCCACGGACAGAATTGTCAGGCTGAACAAGAGCAAAACGAATTCCAATATTATAAAATAGGCCCGTTCGATTCCGTCTGTAATCGGAGGAAGAATAAAGCGCGAAACAATCAGAAAAAGCGCAACCGCAAGAATGTTGGAAACTATAAAGACATAGTGTTTTTTTGTTTTGAGCATAAAATCCCCTGAAAAGAATTCAGACTATTATAACACATTATCGGCAAAAAAGGGGAAAAAACGCGCTAATTTTTTGGTCGGCGCGGCTCGGGGGCTCAGTCTTACCTAGAAAGCTCGGAAAGCTTTAGCAAAGACGGCGTCTTTGTGGCGCCCTCGGCCTCTGCGAAGGCTTCCAAAAGCTGCTTTTGCTTGGAATTTAACTTGGCCGGGATTTGGACGACCACTTTTATGTACAAATCGCCCTTTCGGGAGGCGGAAGCTATGCCCTCCCCCCGGACGCGCAAAAGCTTTCCGTTTTGGCAGCCGGCGGGAATCGGTATGTCGATCTTGCGGCCGTCAAGCGCGGTGATTGTGACCGTGGCTCCAAGGGCCGCTTGGCTCATGGAAATCGGAATCGCGCAATACAAGTCGCTTCCGCTTCGCTCGTAGCAATCGTCGTTTTGAACGTGGACAACCACGACCAAATCACCCGGCTGGCCTCCGTCGCGGCCCGCGTCGCCCTGCTTGGGAATTACGATGCGCTTTCCGTCCTCAATTCCGGCCGGAATCGTAAACGAAACGACCTTGTTTTCTTTTTCGTAGCCGGTTCCGCGGCAAGCTTTGCAAGGATGCTCTATTATTTGGCCGGCGCCGTGGCACTGGGGGCAAGTTTGCGAAACGGCGAAAAAGCCGCTGGAACGCCTGATTTGGCCCATGCCGTTGCAGGCGGGACAAGTCTTTTTTCCGGTGCCGGACTCGGCGCCAGTTCCGTTGCAAGCCTTGCAGGCGGCGTTGTGGGTAAAGCGCAAGTCCTTCTTTACGCCAAAAACCGCCTCCTTAAAGGTGATTTCCAAATCGTAGCGAAGGCTGGCTCCGTCGTTGTCGGACTGGCGGCCGCGGCCGCCTCCAAAGCCTCCGCCGAATCCGCCGCCAAAAATGTTGTCGAATATGTCTCCAAAGCCGCCGCCCATTCCGCCGAACAAGTCGGAAAAGTCGTGGAAGGCGTGCGAGTACTGCGCTCCTCCGCCGGCGCCCATTCCGTCAAGGCCGGCAAAGCCGTATTGGTCGTAGATCGGACGCTTTTTGTCGTCGGAAAGAACTTCGTAGGCTTCCGTAGCCTCCTTGAACTTTTCCTCGGCCTCTTTGTTGCCGGGGTTTCGGTCAGGATGGTACTTTACGGCCAGCTTGCGGTAAGCCCTTTTGATTTCGTCAATAGAGGCGCTCTTTTCTACACCCAATACTTCGTAATAATCGCGTTTTGAAGCCATATTTCTTCGCTCGTGCTATTTTATTCTTTACCTTAACTGCTTTTTCGAGCAGATTGCGCAAGCGGCGCAAACCCAGCCGCTTGCGACACGGTCGTTTTATTTGTCGTCGTGGACTTCGTAGTTCACGTCTTCGGCGCTGCCCTTGTCAAAGCCTGACGAGCCGCCGTTAGAGGCGCCCGCGCCGGCTCCCGCTCCCGCTCCGGAGTTGGGGCCCGCTCCGGCGCCAGCGTTGGCTCCAGCCGCTCCGCCCGCGGCGTTCTGCTGCTTGTAAAGCTCTTCGGCGATCTTGTAAGAAGCCTGCTTGAGAGCCTCTGTCTTGGCCTTGATGTCGGCGGTGTTGTTGGACTCGATGGCCTTCTTAAGCTCGGCGACGGCGTCCTCAACCTTTTGCTTTTCGGCTCCGTTGATCTTGTCGCCCAATTCCTTGAGTGACTTTTCTGTCTGGTAAACCAAGCTGTCGGCTTCGTTCTTGGCGTCAACGCTTTCGCGCTTGGCCTTGTCGCTGGCGGCGTTGGCTTCGGCGTCCTTTACCATCTTGTTGATTTCTTCTTCGCTCAAGCCGCTGGAAGAAGTGATCGTGATGTGCTGGTCTTTTCCAGTTCCCAAGTCTTTGGCGCTTACGTTTACGATGCCGTTGGCGTCGATGTCAAAGGTGACTTCGATTTGCGGAACGCCGCGGGGAGCGGCGGGAATTCCGTCAAGGTTAAAGTTGCCCAAAGTGCGGTTCTGGTCGGCCATCTCGCGCTCGCCCTGCAATACGTGGATTGTAACGGCAGTCTGGCCGTCGGCGGCTGTGGAGAACACCTGGCTCTTTTTTGTCGGAATCGTAGTGTTGCGGTTGATGAGCTTTGTCATTACGCCGCCCATAGTTTCGATACCCAAAGAAAGCGGAGTTACGTCAAGCAAAACGACGTCCTTTACGTCGCCCTGCAAAACGCCGCCCTGAACGGCAGCTCCGATGGCAACCGCTTCGTCGGGGTTGACCGATCGGCTTCCCTCTTTTCCAAAAAGCTCTTTCACTACGTCCTGAACCTTGGGCATGCGGCTTGAACCGCCGACCAAGAGGACTTCGTCGATTTTGTCGGCCGTGATGCCGGCGTCGGCCAAAGCCTTGCGGCAGGGCTCTTTTGTGGCCTCGAACAAGTCTTCTGTCATCTGCTCAAACTGGGCGCGGGTAAGGTTCTTTTGCAAGTGCTTGGGGCCTGTCGCGTCGGCAGTGATGAACGGAAGGTTGATCGCCGTTGAAGTCTGGGCCGAAAGCTGAATCTTGGCGTTTTCGGCGGCTTCGCGGAGGCGCTGCAAGGCCATCGGGTCTTTTGAAAGGTCGATGCCTGTGTCTTTCTTGAACTCGTCGACGAGCCAGTCCATAATTCGGCGGTCCCAGTCGTCGCCGCCGAGGTGGGTGTTTCCGTTTGTTGACTTAACTTCAAAGACGCCGTCGGCCAATTCCAAAATTGAAATATCGAACGTGCCGCCGCCCAAGTCGTAAACGGCGATTGTCTTTTCCTTGTTTTGGTCCTTGTTAAAGCCAAAGGCGAGCGCGGCGGCCGTAGGCTCGTTGATGATGCGCTTTACGTCAAGGCCGGCGATTTTACCGGCGTCCTTTGTGGCCTGGCGCTGGCTGTCGTTAAAGTAGGCCGGAACCGTGATTACGGCTTCGGTGACTTCGCTTCCAAGGTAGTCCTCGGCGGTCTTTTTCATCTTCTGCAAGATGAAGGCCGAGATTTCCTGGGGGCTGAACTGCTTTTGGGCGCCGTTGTCGGTAACTTCGACGCGGCAGTCCGCTCCGTTGTCGATGATTGTGTAAGGAAGCTTCGCGGCCTCGCCAGTCAATTCGCTGTAGCGGTGGCCGATCAAGCGCTTGATTGAGTAAACAGTGTTTTTAGGGTTGGTAACCATTTGGTTCTTGGCCGGCGCTCCCACAATGCGGTCGCCCTGGGCTGTAAAGCCTACGATTGACGGAGTCGTGCGTCCGCCCTCGGCGTTCTGGATTACAACCGGCTCGCCGTTTTCCATTACGGCTACGCAAGAGTTTGTCGTTCCCAAGTCAATTCCAATAATCTTTCCCATAATTATCTCCTATTCTTCTATATATTACTTGTCTTTTGGCATGGTCACCATAACCTTTGCGTTACGGATGACCCTGTCCTTAAGCTTATATCCCTTAAGGTAAACTTCCTTCAAGACCGGCTTTTCAACCTCGTCTTGAACGCTTCCGATAGCCTCGTGCATGTCGGGGTTAAAGTCCTCGCCCGCTTGGCCAAAGGCGGTCAAGTTGTACTTGGACTCAAGCATCGCGATCAACGAAGAGCTGATGATTTTAACTCCGTCGGCGATCGACTTTGCGTCGTTGGCCTTTTCGGCGGCCTCAACCGTTCGGTCAAGGTTGTCAAGGCTGTCCAGCAAGTCCTGCAAAAGCGCCGTGTTGGCGTAGTCGTAGGCGTCCTGCTTTTCCTTTATGGTGCGCTTGCGGTAGTTGTCAAAGTCGGCCGCGCGGCGCAAAAGCTGGTCCTTGAGTTCGGCGTTTTCTTTTTCTAGGGCCGCGATTTTCTCTTCGGGGGTCTGCTCTTTTTCTTCTTGGGCGGGAGCGTCTCCCTCAGGCTGAACGGAATCGCTTTCTTGAGCGGAATCCGCCTCCGCGCTTGCGTTTTCTGCGTTTTGTTGCGTTTCGTTACTGTCAGAAGCGCTTTCTTGAGTTTCTTGGCGCTCTTTTTCTTCTTCCTTTTCTTCCATACTTATAAAGATAATAAAAAAAGGAGGAAATCGTCAAGTTTTTATGGAAAAAAAATGAAAAAAAAACGCTTCCCCACAAGAGAAGCGTAAAAAAAAGCCAACTTCCGGACTTGAACCCGCCGACAATCGAAGAGGCGTTAAAAAAGCGGGCGCGTCCCGCTTTTAGCCTCATCGATGAAACGGCGCGCGGCGAAATTCATTGAGCCGCTCGGTTCAAGTCCACAGCAACCAGAACGCTAGAGCATAAAAAAACGCTTCCCCTCAAGAGAAGCGTAGAAAAAAGCCAACTTCCGGACTTGAACCGAATACCTGCGCGTTACGAGTGCGCTGCTCTACCAGGTGAGCTAAGTTGGCAAGTTCCGCCATAATAGCAAAATTTCAAAAAAAGTTCAAGAGCCGCAAAAAGAAATTCACCCTTTCCTTGCAAAAAATGTGAAATTTCTCCCAAAAAAGCGAAAAAAAATTTGACAAATCGGCAAAAGCGCCTTAAAATATTCTTTATAATAATATAATTTAACGGAGGGCCATTATGGCTAAAGTTGAACTCAAAGGAATTGGCAAAATCTACGACGGAAACGTTCGCGCGGTTACCAATTCAAACATCACTGTAGAAGACAAGGAATTCTGCGTATTCGTAGGACCTTCTGGATGCGGTAAGTCTACCACTCTTCGCATGATCGCCGGTTTGGAAGACATTTCTGAAGGAAAGCTTCTTATTGACGGAAAGGAAATGAACGACGTTCCGCCCAAAGACCGCGACATCGCCATGGTATTCCAGAACTACGCCTTGTATCCCCATATGTCAGTATATGACAACATGGCCTTTGGCCTTAAGATCCGCAAAATGGACAAAAAAGAGATCGACCGCCGCGTGCAGGAAGCCGCCAAGCAGCTTGACCTTACACAGTACCTTACCCGCAAGCCCAAGGCTCTTTCGGGCGGCCAGCGCCAGCGCGTAGCCGTAGGCCGCGCCATCGTCCGCAACCCCAAGGTATTCTTGTTCGACGAGCCTCTTTCCAACCTTGACGCCAAGCTCCGCGTAACAATGCGCGCCGAAATCGCGGCCCTTCACAACCGCTTGCAGGCCACAATGATTTACGTTACCCACGACCAGATCGAAGCCATGACTTTGGGCGACAAAATCGTCGTTATGAAGGACGGCGTAATCCAGCAGATCGGCGCCCCGCTCTACCTCTACAACAACCCGATCAACAAATTCGTCGCCGGCTTTATCGGAACTCCGCCGATGAACTTCCTTAAGGTTAAGGTTATCGAAAAGGGCGGAAAGGTTGTCGTTGACGAAGGCTCATTCTCTGTCGTTCCCACATCCGACCAGCAAAAGCGTCTCAAGGCCTTTGTAGGACAGGAAGTTTACTTTGGAATTCGTCCCGAAGACTTGGAATACAGCGAAAAGGCCGGCGAGAACGCCATGCAGATGAAGATCACCAACAAGGAACCCCTTGGAGCTGAGACTCACTTGTACTTGGCCACACAAAAGGGCCAGAACATCATCGCCAAGACAACGGCCAACGCCGCGTTCCGCTTGGGCGAGACTGTAACCTTGCTCCCCGACATGAAGAAGGCCAAGTTCTTCTCTACAGAAGAAGGCGAGCCCAACATCATCGAGGACATCAAGAAAGAATGGTAAGCTAAGCATTATCCGGTGATTCGTCGCCGGACCTAAGCGCGAAGCATTACATATAGGACGGCAATATGGCAACAAGGGCCATTGCCGTTCTTTTTTTTTGGTCTTGCGGCCGAAATAGTTAAATCGTATCCAGTCATAGGCCTGCCGGCAATTGTCGGGCAAAACGGAGCGCAGCGACGTATCGCCGTTCTTTTTTTTGGTCCGCTTGATATTTATTTCTCTTTTCTATAATATATCCCAATGCAAGAAAAACCGCTACAAGAAAACAAGATGGGCGTGATGCCGGTTGGCCGCCTTTTGGTGAACATGTCGCTTCCGATGATGATAAGCATGTTCGTCCTGTCGCTTTACAACATCGTGGACAGCATTTTTGTGTCGCAAATCAGCGAAGAGGCCCTGTCCGCGGTTTCCATGGCATTTCCCTTCCAGCTGCTTATGGTCAGTTTTGGCCTTGGAACGGCAGTCGGCGTGAACGCCTTGCTATCAATGCGCCTTGGCCAAAAGAACCAGGAGGCCGTCAATAAAAGCGCGATGAACGGAATTTTTTTGGCTGCGGTCACTTACATATTCTTTGCCATTTTGTGCGCCATTTTCGTTCCGCCCTACTTTAGAAGCCAAACACAAAACCAAACGATTGTAGAAGACGGAATCGTTTACCTTTCGATTTGCATGTTTTTGGGCTTTGGCCAGTTTGGGCAAATGATGTTCGACCGCCTTTTGCAGGCTACGGGAAAAACGATTTGGACTATGGCATCGCAATTGGTCGGCGCCATCTTTAACATAATCTTTGACCCAATCTTGATTTTTGGCCTTGGACCTTTTCCAAAAATGGGAATCGCTGGAGCGGCGGCGGCGACGGTGGCCGGACAAATTTTGGCGGCCTGCGTGTCGCTGGTCTTTAACCTAAAGGTCAACCATGAAGTCCAGTTTAAGGTCAAGGGCTTTCGCCCGGACATAAGCGTGATTTTGCAAATCTACAAGGTGGGCGCGCCGTCCATCGTTTTGCAGGCGGTGGGCTCGCTGACGTCTTACACGATGAATTTGATTCTGGGCTTGTTCAAGGGAATCGCCGACACAGCCATCGCGGTTTACGGCGTCTACTTTAAGCTGAACAGCTTTGTATTCATGCCGGTCTTTGGCTTGAACAGCGGACTGGTTCCGATCATCGCCTACAACTACGGAGCCAAAAAGCCCGAGCGAATCACGCGCGCGATAAAGTTCGCCATAATCGCCGCCTGTATGATAATGGCCGTGGGAGTGTCGCTCTTTGAATTTTTTCCAAAGCAGCTTTTTGAGCTTTTCAACGCGTCCGACCAAATGCTTGAGATTGGAATCCCGGCGCTGCGCCGAATCGCGCCCAGCTTTATGGGAGCTGCGATTTGCATTTGCCTTGGCTCTGTTTTCCAAGCCTTGGGAAGCGCGAGCTACAGCATGTTTGTCAGCATCGCGCGCCAGCTTTTGTTCTTGCTTCCAAGCGCCTACTTGCTTTCGCTTACGGGAAAAGTCAACAATGTGTGGTGGTGCTTTATAATTGCCGAAACGATTTCCATCACGCTCTCGCTGATTTTCTTTGAGCGCGTAAAGAAAAACAAAATCAAATAATTTTTGGATGATATTGGGATCGAACCAACGACCTCTTCCGTGTGAAGGAAGCGCTCTACCACTAAGCTAATCATCCAAGATGGAAAAATAAAAACGCTTCCAGTTGCGGCTGCGTCTGAGCGGCACCGCTAGATATCGTCGCTACTCGCTGTTTGCGCTTGTAACTATCCAACGCTGCCGCTAACGCGGCAGGCGCAAACAGAGAGTTGCCGCCAGCCGCCCCGCGCCTTCGCGCGTTTTTATTATTCCTAATATAGCAAGAAAATTTATGCTTGTAAAGCGGTGACGGCGACGGTGGCGACGATGTCGTCCACGTTGCAGCCGCGGCTAAGGTCGTTCAGGGGCTTGGCAAAGCCTTGGCAAACCGGGCCGATGGCCATCCAGCCGCCCATGCGCTGGCAAATCTTGTAGCCGATGTTTCCCGCGTTGATGTTGGGGAATACAAATACGTTGGCGTGGCCGGCGACTGAACTTCCCGGCGCCTTGAGCTCTCCTACCTCGGGAGCGACCGCGGCGTCAAACTGGAATTCGCCGTCGATGGCCAAGTCGGGAGCGGCTTTCTTTGCAAGCTCCGTGGCCTCCTGCACTTTTGGAACAGACTTAAAGAACTTGTCGTCGTTTCCGCTTCCCTTTGTAGAGAACGAAAGCATGGCCACGCGCGGCTCGATGCCGGCGATCTTTTTGGCTGTGTCGGCGGTGGCGACGGCGATGTCGGCCAACTGCTGGGCGTCGGGCTCGATGTTAATCGCGCAGTCGGCGAAGAGCGAAACGCCTTCCTTGATGTAAGGGTTTCCGCCTTCCGGAGCGACCATGATAAAGCTTGAAGAAACGGTTGAAATGCCAGGCGCGGTCTTGATTACCTGCAAGCCGGGGCGCAAAGTGTTGGCCGTTGAATGGCAGGCGCCCGAAACAAAGCCGTCCGCGTCGCCGGCCTTAAGGATCAAGGCTCCGAACATCGTGCGGTCTTTTTGAATGTAAGCCTTGGCCGCGGCAACGTCGGCGTACTCAGGCTGGTTGGTCTTTTTGTTGATTTTTCCCTCGCGGGCCTTGAACAAAATCTCGGCGTAGCGGTCGGCGTCGGCGCTTGTGGCAGGGTCTACAAGCTTTACGCCGCTAAGGTCAACGCCGGGCGCGGCCTTTTTGGCTTCCTCTTCCGTTCCCAAAAGAATGATTTTTGCGATTCCTTCCTTTACGATTTTAGCGGCGGCCTCCACCACGCGCTTGTCCTCGCCTTCGCAAAGAACGATTGTCTTGTTGGCCGCTTTGGCCTTTTTGAGCAAATCATCGACGAATGCCATATTATGTCTCCTAAAAAATTTTATTTTATTGCAACGCGGTTTGAACTACATTGTAGCCGCCGTTGTAAATTCCCATTTTGTCGTTGTTCAAAATATTTTGAACTTGCATTTTAAGAAGGTCGTCCTCTTCTATAATCATTGTCAAAAGCCTGTGCAAGATGATGTGGTCGTCGGCCTCTTTGGTTCCGTCGCCGATCTCGCTGCCGCGAATGGCGCCCCAAGCCTCGTGGCGGCCTACGCGCTGGATAAAGAGTTTTGGGATCGGGTAAAACGAAAGCTCGGACGGCTTGGTGACCATAAAGTCGCAAACATGCATCAAAAGGTTTGTGCAATAGACGGCCGCGTAAAAGTCCTTGTGCAAGAAAACGTGGACGCCGGTGACAGGCTGGGTCTCGGCGCTCTTTGCAAAGGCCTTTGTCTTTTGCCAGTCGTCGTGCATTTCGTAGGGAACGCCGCCCTCTTCAAGCAGCTCCTTTAAAACCTTCCAGCGGCCCTCGTGGTCGCCCATGTTTATAAGGAGAGCGCATTTTTTGTCCTGAATGTATTGCTTGCAGTAATTGGCTATGTCGCCAAATTTGTGCGCCTGCGCTCCCGCTCCGCCCATGGTCAAAAGGAAGCGGCGGGCCTCTCCCCTTTTGGCGCGGTCAAGGCGGGCCTTGCAGTCAACCTTGATTGACTTTAAAAGCTCGTAGTCAACGTAGTGGCCGGTCTGAACGATGTCGCTGGCCGGAAGGCATTTTTGGATTCCGCAGCCCCGTTCCATCTTTAAAAGAGCGCGGTATCCCATGTAGGCCGACGGCGACTGAACGGTGTGCACGCTTCCCTGCGCGAGCCAAAAGGCCAAGGGCAAGTTGTCGGGAACCATGGAAACGACTTTTTTCATTCCGCAGTGCAAGGCGGACCAGCCGACCCAAGGGTGAGCGGCCACAAGGGGAATGTCCTTGGGCAGCTTTTCAAAGGCGGCCGTAAAAAGCCTTGAGATTTCGCGGTTTTGAATCGCCGAGTCAAGCGTGGCGTTGGCGCGGCTTGTTATGTCTTCCCAAATGTGGTTGTTGAACCACTTGGACCTTTGCGAAAGGCGGCTAAAGGTGTTGTAAAGGTCTTCCAAGAATTTAATGGATTTTGCGATGGGCGTGTTGGTGAACGAAAGAAAGTCCAGAATGTAGGCGCGGACGTTCATGCTGGCCGCGACGCTGGCAAGCGCTATGGCGATTCTCCAGTGGCCAAAGCCCATTCGGATCGTTCCGATGACAAGAGCGTTTTTGGGGTTTATTTCGTAAACCTTTAACGGCTTTCCGTCGTCGTCCTTTTGGGCCTCAAGGTCGTCGCGGCGGACCAAAGTGAGGGCCTTAAAGTCCTTGTACACGCCGCCCTTGGCGACCGCAACCAAATCCAGGCCTTCCTTTTGGACGCCAAAGATTCTTTTGCACATTTTATAGGCCAAGCCGGCCTTCCAGGCGGAAAAACGCGAAACTTTGTTACCGAAAATCTCATTAAACATCGTTCTATTATTGTATCACATGCGGCGGAATTTGACAAGTTTATTTAAATAGAATATACTATGACGTTATAACAATATCCGTCAGGGGAACCATATGAAGAAAGAAAAGAACGCCAACCTAATCACTTTCGCTTTGAGCTGGGTCGGCAAAAAGAATAAAAAAGCCTTGGACAAGGCCGCCAAAAACTGCGCCAAATCAGAAGAAAAAACCTTGCGGGGAATCCTGGAATACGCCAAGGACACAGAATGGGGAAAAGCCCATAAATTTTCAGAAATCCTGCAAGCCAAAAGCGCGGACGAGCTCTTTGCCCTTTGGCAGAAAAACGTTCCCGTGCAAGACTACGAGGATTTGCGCCCCTTTATCGAGCGCCATAAAAACGGCGAGGAGAGCGTATTGTTCCCCGGAAAGCCGATGATGTACGCCACCACAAGCGGAACGACAAAAGAGCCCAAATGGATTCCAATCACCCAGGCCTACTACCAAAACATTTTTAGCAAAATGTCAAAGTTGTGGCTTTACTCCTTCATCATGCACAGGCCCAAAACATTTTGGGGAAAGTGCGTTTCAATCGTAGGAAAGTCAATAGAAGGCTACGCTCCCGACGGAACTGTATGCGGCTCCGTTTCGGGCGTTACCCAGCGCGACTGCCCGGAATTCATCAAGAAGCTTTACTCCGCCCCCGCCGACGTCTTTGCCATCAAAGACTACACCGCCCGCTACTACGCCTTGATGCGAAGCGGCATCGAGCAAAACGTAACTCTTTTGGTAACCGCCAACCCTTCCACAATCATAGAATTGCAAAAGAACGTGGACCAATTCTTGGACGACTACATTGACGACATAGAGAACGGAACTCTCAGCAAAAAGGTCAACATCGAGAGCGAAATCCGCGCCGTATTGGAAGCGCGCTACTCGCCCAACCCCAAGCGCGCGGCGGAACTGCGCGAGCTTAAGGCAAAATACGGCCGCGTCCTTCCCAAGCATTATTGGCCCAACTTGCAGACGATAACGACTTGGCACTGCGGAAACACAAGCGTTTACCGCGACAAGTACAAGGACTACTTTCCGGAGCAGACGCTGGACCAGGAGTTCGGCTACTTTGCAAGCGAATGCCGCGCGGGCTTGGTAATGAACGGAGCGGACGACACTGTCTTGTTCCCCCACAACCACTACTTTGAGTTCACCCAAGTGGACGACGACGGAAAAGAAAGCCAGGAATTCCTGCAGCTTAGCCAATTGCAAAAAGGCAAGCGCTACGTTCCGTACATAACGACTTACGGCGGTCTTTACCGCTACAACATGAACGACATGGTTGAATGCACAGGCGTTTACAAGACGATTCCGACGATTCAATTCATACAAAAAATAAACGGAATCGTTTCCATGACCGGCGAAAAGCTAAGCGAGCGCCAATTCATCGACGCCGTCGCGGAGACAGAAAAAGAGCTGGGCAAAAAGGCCGCCTTCTTTGTAGGCTTTGCGGACATCGAACAAAGCCGCTACAAGATTTACGTTGAATTCCAAAACAAAGACGTTGGCCAGGACATTTGCGACAAGTTCGCCGCCAGCGTAGATCAAAAGCTTATGGCCGAAAACGTCGAGTACAAGTCCAAGCGCGACTCCTTCCGCGTAAAGGAACCGCAGGGGCTTTTGCTGGTTGAAAATTCTTTTGAAAAATACAAGGCCGCGATGATAGCCAAAGGCGCGCGCGACGGCCAGTTCAAGATGAACCTTTTGATGCAAGACGACGCCCGCAAGGCGCAATTTGACCAATTGATTAAGGGATAAGGACTCGCTTTGAAACAGCTTTCTGCATACAAAGCCGTCATCTTTGACTTTGACGGCACGCTTTACGACAATTCAGGCATTGCCAAGGCGATGATTCTTTCGCACCCCTTTCGCTTTTCTTTTATGAAGGCCGAACGCGACACCAGGCGAAAGCTTAAGGGCCGCGACTTTGAAACGCCGGAAAATTTCAACAACGAATTTTACCAAAAGGCCTCAAAAAGCTCCGGCTTTTCGGCGGAACGCTTTGGAAAATGGTACGAAAGCCGCTACCTAAGATACTTGGAGGGCGCGCTCAAAAAAAAGAAATTCCGTTGCCACCCGCAAATCTTTGAAGTGTTCAAAAAGCTTTGCGACAGCGGAAAGAAAATCGCGCTTTACTCGGACTATAACTTAATCCAAGAAAGGACGCGGGCCTGCGGAATCAGCCAAGAAACATTGGACATGTGCCAAGGCTTTTATTCTTCAGAAACTTTGGGTTGCCTAAAGCCCGCGCCCAGGGCCTTCCTAAAAATCGCAGCCGACCTAAACGCGCGCCCCAAGGATTGCCTTGTAGTCGGCGACCGCGACGACACCGACGGAATGGGAGCGCGGCTGACCGACATGGGCTTTGTCCAAATAAAGACAAAAAAAGCCAAGGACATTTTGCACTTTAACCATCCCGTAATGGAATGGAAAGAATTTGCGGAAAAAGTTCTAAACGGCGAAGATTTTTTGGCCTAAAGCGCCATTCCCCAAAACGGCTTCAAAGACCTTAAAGCGCGGGCCACTGGTTTTGGACAATTCCAGCCATTTCAACGACTCTCTTGTGACATTCCTCCAAAAGCCTCATGGAGTCTTGCTTTAAAGAAAGAGATTGGTCGGCCGATATCGGCTGGCCTACAGTCAAAGTCACAAGAGGATGCTTGACGCCAAAAAAGCGGCGGACCGCGCCAGGCTTTCTGTAGCTTATGGCCATCGGGATTACCGGGATGTCATAGCGGTGGGCAAACTCAAAGGCGCCGCGCTTAAAGGGCCTGATAGGCTGGTACCAAGTCCAACGGCAGCTTTCCGGAAAAACATGAATCCACTTTTTCTTTTGGTGAAGCTCGTCAAAGGCCTCGTAAAATTTTTTCATTCCGCTAAAATTTTGGGCTACGGGAATGCCGCCCACCGCGCGAATCAAGCCGGCGTCGCTTCCCATTAGGTTTTCGGCGCGGGCGGGAAACCAAAGGCGCTTTTTTGTCGCTTGGACAACCGCCAAAAAATCCCAGCGGTAAACATGGTTGCATACAGTCACCGCTCCGTTCTTAAAGAGCGCCTTGTTTTTGCGCAAATTTTCCAAGCCCTTGAATTTTATTCCATAACGCAAGCGTTGCAGCGGAAAGACGACAAACCAAACGCCCGCGTAAATAAAGTTTCGCCAGAGAAAGAATTTAAATGATTTTTCGATAAAGGGGTATTTTTCGTCCACGACCACTTGGCGCAAATGCTTTGGCTGCAAAAGCGGTTGGTCCGGCTTTTGCGGCCAAACAGAGTCGGTCTGGGGAACGTAAGTCCCCTCCCCGTTAATCTGTTCCTGCATTAGCGTGTCGTCGTGATTTCGTTCCAGCCGCTAACGACGCGGTCAACGACAGTCTTGGCAAGCGTCATTGACATCTGCGCCTTTGCCATGGCGGTGGTCACGTCATGGATGTCAACGCTGTCAGGGTCTGTAATCAACTGCTTTTCCAAAGCGGCAACGTCGGTTTGCTGCTTGTTCATCGCGCTAAAGGCTTCGGACAAATATTCGCCAAAAGACTTTTCCTTTATGCGCTGGTTTTCTTCCGCCGATGAAAGAATGTTTACATGAGGAGACGAAGGAAGAGGATTTGTGTTCTTGATTTTTTCCATGCCCTGCATTTGCAAGACAGGCATTTCGTTAATTTTCATTTTTCCACCCTTCCTTTATATTAGCGCTATTAGCGGGCTATATCAAGAGCCGAATTGAACATATCCTTAGAGCCTTCGATTACCGTTGTGTTGGCCTCGTAGGCGCGGCTGGCGGAAATCAAGTCCACCATTTCGTTGACGATGTTGACGTTGGGATATTCCACGTAGCCGGCGCGGGGGCCGGTCTTGATGGCGTCCGGATGGTCGGGATCGTAAACCAATTTTCCTTCGCTTGTGTCAACGACAATCTCGCGCACCTTTACGCCTTTTCCAGGGCCGTTGTCCAAGTTTGAGGGAAGATAAGGCGTGCGGAACGTGGGGTTGGAGTCGGCGACCGGCTGGAAAATAACGCGGCTTCGCTTAAAGGCGCCGCCGTCCTGCGTTCTTGTAGTGGAAGCGTTGGCGATATTGTTTGAAATGACGTCCGTTCTAAGACGCTCGGCGCTAAGTCCTGTAGAAGCTATGTTAATCGCAGAAAAGAGTCCCATCTTTTATTCCTCCTAGCGGTTAGGCTGCATGGCAGTCTTGACTTGGCCAAACTCAAAGCTTTCCAATTGGCTAAGCAAGCGATACTGCATCTGAACTTTGATGATGTTCATCGCTTCAGTCTCTACGTCAACGCTTGAGCCGTTGCTGTTTTGCGTTGAATTCCAATCGACCGTACGGCGCGGCTTTACTTCCTGCCAGTCCATGACATTGTGGATTGAAAAATGGCGGGGGTCGGTTCTTGTCAAGTCAAAGGAATTGCGGGCGTTTTCCTCGGATTCAAAGGCGCGCTTTAGCTCGCTCTCAAAATTCACGGAGGAACGCTTGAAATTCGGGACTTCGGCGTTGGCAATATTGTTGGCCGTTACCTGATAGCGCAAGGCGTTTACATCCAGGGCCTTGTGCAATAAGTCAATTGATCGATTGAATGAGTTCATGCCTAAATTTTCGGAATTTTGAAAAAAAAGTTTAGGCTTTGAAAGACCAAAAAGCCCCGCGAAAGGCTGTCGCGGGGCCGTTTTAGGCATGAAATTTAGTTAAAATTGTCCGGGTAGGCGGCCTTTAGACGCTGGTAAAGGTCCCAGTACACACAATTTCCGCCGGTGGAGTCACCGTAAAAGTCCTCGTAGGGAATCGGCAAGTCAACCGGAACGCCGTTGTCTATGCTGACATAGTTTCCGGCGTCGTCAATGGCGCACATCTCGCGCGAGGCCGAAGTTTGGAATATCGCGCCGTCGGTGGTTTGGGTATGCTTGACAACGCCGCCGCCTCCCCCGCTTTGCTGGCCGACAATCGGAATATGAAGCTGATACTTGCAAATCGACGGAAACAAATTTCCGCAAGAGAACGAAAAGCCGCTGGTCAAGACATAAAAATGAAATGGGGAACCGTCCGCGCTAACTTGCTTGAGGGAATTTCCGTCAACGTCCGTCACATTGTATTTAAACCTTGTGATGGAATTGTCCAAATGGTTTTTTTGCTCCAGACAAACATTGTCGCCCAAGAAAAACAAAACGGAAAGGCATTGTTGTATGGAGCCGCCGCCGTTGCATGAAAGGTCTATCACAACATTTTTAATTCCAGGATGCTCGGACTTTAAGCCTTTAAAAGCTTCCGTAAAGAATGTGTACGGGATAAAACCTCGTGGAGTCTCAAATGTGTCAAAGACCAAAACTCCCAATTTGTCCGTTCCGTTGTCGATATACCACCATCCCGCGTTGCCGCCATAGGAGCCGTCGTTGGGATCGGAGCCGAGGCCGCCAGCGTCCGCGCGGCGCTTTTTCAAGTCAGTCATGGTTTGGATAAGTTTTTTGTATCTGGGGCCCGCGAAAGACCTAGCGTAATTCTTGTAAGAATTTATGGAGGCCATTGACTGATACATCGAAGGCTCGGCGTAGGCTGTGTGTCCGTCGTCAATGTAGTCCATCAAGAAGCGGACAAGAGCCTTGTCGTAAGTATCGGTGTCTGTGGAAAGCAAGTCAAAGCCAAGGCCGGCCGAAAAAATGCTGTCATTAAAAAGATTTATGTTGTCCTTGCCTACTATCGCGCGCTTGTCCTTTAGGCAATAATTCGTGTCAAAAGAAAGGCACAAAACGCGGTAGTTGTATTCCGCCATAAGGCGGCTGCGGACCGCGCTTGGCGAGCGGCCGGACTCAAAGGCCTTATGCATGGTGTTCGTGTCATTGCTAGAATCAACGGCAAGATAGTAGTCCGTTCCGTTAAAGACGATGTTCACGGCTTCCAAAAAGACGACGGAAAGCGCTTGAAAAGGAATGTAAAGAGTTTTGTCAATCACAAACATCTTGAGACCGTAGCGGCCCAAGTCAATCGTAGTCTTTTCCTTTGCCTTTGGTTGGTCGGTTGCCGGCGAAAAAGCGATTTTAGGAACAGATTGGCTGGCAGTCGAATTGGCGGGAACTGAATCGCCGCCATATCCATTGTTCACGCAAATCGCCGGGGTTATCATGCGGACAAATTCGTCGCTCCAAACAGTTTGCGAGTTGGGATCAAAATACATTACGTCGTTGTTCCATTCGCTTGGCCAAGCAGGAGTCGCTGACTCGATGTACTTGTAATAGTACAGGCCGTTGCTGGAGTCACAGCCAACATTGCAGCCCCTGTCATTGAACAAAGAGAGGATTATGCCGGTGTCTCGCAACGACAAAAACGGAACGTCTTCCCAACCGTTAAGGTAGACGGTTTCTACCATTCCAATCGCATTGCCCTCTCCGCCATAAACGTAGGAATTCTTTTTTCCGCGAACAGAAGTCGCGTCGGGGAATGTGTAGCCGCCTATGCCGACGGAAGATCCCGTTCCGGTCGAGTCAACCGGCGAAACGTTGTTTTGGCATGAAAAGAACGCAAGCGCCAAAAAGAGCGCGAGCGCGGCGCGACCTATTTTTTTTGCAAAAGTCATTTTCATTCTTACGCTCCTTTAGAAAGTCCAAGCCGCTCCGATGGACGGCGTGACAGAAAGGTTTCCCCTAACCTCAAAGGAATTGTCGTAGCTTTTTCCTTGGTTGTCGCCGCTTCTTTTTAAAGTTCCCGCGTCAAAAAACCTGACGGCAAGAGAGCCCAACAAGGAAATGTGGTCTGACAGCTTAAAGGTTCCCAAAATCTCGGCGCCGATTCCAAAAAGGAGCAAGTCTTCCTTTTGAGTCCAGCTTGAAGAATAGCTTTTGTCCGAAACCTTGGCGGAAATGTCCTTGTTTTTGCGGACTTCCATCCAGTCAAACGAAAGGGAGCCAAGAGCGGCCAAAGTCAAGCGTTCGCCAATGTGAAAGGCGTAGCCGGCGCCGACGGAAAGCCCAATCGAAGGGCCGATCGCGACGTCGTCTTCCGTTGAAAGCTTAAAGTCCTTGCTTACAAGCAGGCCCCCGCCTATAGTTCCAGTAAGGCAAAAGCCGTTGTCCATCTCTCCAAAATAACGGGCGGAAATTTGGGGAACAAAGGCAGACTTGACGTCCTGGCCTTTTACGTTCACAGAATAATAAGCCGGATTCAACGACAAGCCCACAGAATGGCTCCAGCCTTGTCCAAAAACAAAGGCGCCGAAAAAAGCTACGGCGGCCGCCAAAAGAATTTTTTTCATGTTTGGCATTGAAACTCCTTTTATATTTTTTTGCAATCTTTTAATCTTTTTGTCCGGCCTTTTTGGCCAAGCAAAAGCAAGCGGCGGCCGCGTAAATCAAAAGGAGCAAAATCGTAAGGGGCGGCTTCATTCCCAAAATCCACAAGGCCTCAATCCCGGCGGGCAATAGAAGGGCCAAAACAAACGAGGCCCAAACAAGCGCCGCCTCTTTAGGCGCCAGCATAGCCCGCTCGCTGGGAACGAACAAAACTTTTTCGCGCTCGGCCACGGTCAAAATCATAAGCAGGAACAAAATCGGCTTTGCGAAAAGGCCGAACGCCGAATACGGCAGGGAATCATTTAAAATCCTAAAAGGCAGATAAACGGCGTAAAAGCCCAAGTAAAAAGGCAAAATTTTTTGAACGCGGTCCGCGATTTTGTCCTTTTTGAACACGAACAAAAAGGCGGCCGTCAAAACGCCCAAAGGCAAGACAATCTGTTCCAATAATATATGGATAAAATTGCGCCAAAACGAGTCGGGCGTCAAAAAGTAATAGGGAGAAAAAAAGTATTTGTAGGCGCAAAAAACGGCCGCCAAAAAAAGGCCCAAAAACGCGTTGAAAAGAAAAGGCGCCAAAATCTTTTTTTGACCCAAAAGCCAATAGGCAAAATAAAGCGGAATCAATAGCAATGCGAATAAAATCATAAAAAAAGCATATCGTAAAATTGAAAAAAATGCAATAAAAAACGATCTCGCGGGCTGTCATTGCATAAATTTTCATCGCCGCTACTAGACTAAACAGCGCTTTTTCTGATATAATCTACGTTACGCTTAATTTACATGTGTGTTTTTTGTAACACGAGGAGGCCAGTTGGCAGACAATAATAAGGGACCTAGAATCAATGAACGGATTCGGGTCAGAGAAGTACGCCTTATAGATGATGAAGGCAACCAGATGGGAATCGTTCCCACAATGGAAGCCCTCAAAATGGCTAAAGACCGGGATCTCGACCTTGTTGAAGTCGCGCCTACTGCAAATCCGCCTGTATGCAAAATACTCGATTTCGGAAAATACCGCTTTGAACAGGAGAAAAAGCTCCGTGACTCCAAGAAAAAGCAAAAGGTATTAAAACTAAAAGAGATCAGGATGCAGCCCAAAATTGGACCGGGCGATCTTGACACGAAAGCTAAGCATGTACAAGAGTTCCTTGACGAAGGCAACAAGGTAAAGGTCACGATCCGCTTCCGCGGCCGCGAGCTTGCCCACACTGACTTGGGATTTGGAGTTCTTGAAGAGGTTCTAAAAAGGCTTACCTCGGCGTATGTCATCGAAAAGCCGGCCGCTATGGAAGGCAAGTTCATGTCGATGACAATATCATCAAAAGCCAAAAATTAAAGAGGTATTGGCTATGCCAAAGATGAAGACAAAGAAATCCGCTTCAAAGCGCTTTTCGCTTACCGGAACAGGAAAGGTAAAGTACAAGAAGATGAACTTGCGCCATATTTTGACCAAGCGTTCACCTAAGAGAAAGAGACAGCTCCGCCAGACAGGCATTCTTGCGGAATCAGAAGCAGCAAAAGTCAGGAAGCAGATGCTTCCCTACGGTTGATAGGAGCGTAAAATGTCTAGAGCAGTAGATGGAACAAGAAGAGCCGACAGGCGCAAGAAGATCCTTAAGCTTGCAAAGGGCTTTAAGGGCCGCAGAGGAACAAACTTTAAGGCCGCCAAAGACGCGGTGACAAAAGCGCTTGATCACGCTTATGTCGGACGCAAAGACAAAAAGGGCGAGTACCGCTCATTGTGGATCGCCCGTATCAACGCGGCCGTTCGCGACGAAGGCTTGTCATACTCACGCTTTATTGACGGCGTGACAAAAGCCGGAATCAAGGTAAACCGCAAGGCTTTGTCTAACATGGCCATTGAAGATCCCAAAGCTTTTAAGGCTGTTGTAGAAGCCGCCAAAAAGGCCTTGGCCTAAAAAAGAGGAAGCCGATGATTTCCGTTGACACAATCCTTCTTTTGCAGCAAAAAGTTGAAAGCGCTGTTCAAAAAATCGAACAGCTAAAGTCAGAAAACGATGCTCTGCGCGCCGAGCGTTCAGAGCTCACAAAAGCGCTTTCTGAAAAATCGGAGCTGCTTTCACGCTTTAGCGCTGACGAAAAAAGGATTGAGGACGGAATCCTCGGCGCCCTTAGCCGCTTGGACACGGTTGAAAACGCCCTGCTTGACTCGAGCGCTAGCGGAAGCGCGGCGCCTTTGACAAGTCCAAGTCCAGCCGCCGCGACGGCAGAGCCCGCCGTGACGGCGCAAACAGAAGCGGCCGCTCCCGCAGCCCAACAAGACACGGAGCCGCAAGCCGACCCTGTCCAGCAGCAAGCTTCTTTTACAACACCCGCTCCGCAGCCAGAGCCAACGCAAATCGCCCAGGCGGCTCCAACTGAAGAACCCGCTCCGCAACAAGAAGGCGGCGACGATTTGTTCGGCGACGATTCGTTTGAAACTCAAGAAGAAAGCGTTCCCGACATTTTTTAGTCCAAATCCCGCATGGCTGTAATTCAAATAAACGTATTAGGAACATCGTTCGCTCTTAAGGCGCAAGAAGAGCTCCCCTACCTTGAAAAAATCCGCGACTACTACAAAAACGTTTGCGACGAAATACAAAAAAACGACGGCATCCAAGACCAAAAGCAAGCCGCCGTCTTGGCCGGAATTTTGATCGCCGACGAATTGTTCAAGGAAAAGCAAAAGGCGATAGAGTCCAAGGACGCCGCCCAAAAAAGCGGAGCCGAATCAGACCCCTTGGCTGACCTAGAGGCCGACCGCCTTACAAAAAGCATGATAGAAAAAATCGACAGGGCGCTAAGCTGATGGCCGTCCGCGTGTTTGTCGACGCGGATTCCTGTCCGCAAAGAGTCCGCAATTGGCTTTTGTCGCTGGCGAAAAAAAATCTTATACAACTAACCTTTGCCGCAAACAAGGATTTGTCGCCCAAAACAAACGACGGGCCGCAGAACATTCCAAACTTTAAAATGATTGTATGCCCGGCGCAAAGCCAAGCCGCCGACAAGTGGATTCTTGAAAACGCCGCGGCCGGAGACATTGCGATTACCCGCGACATTCCCCTAGCCGCCGCGCTTTTGGAAAAAGGCGTCGCGGTTATGAATGACTTTGGAAAAATTTTTGACAAAAAGAACATTGAGCGCGCGCTTAAGGAACGCGCTCTTAGCCTGCAAATGGCGGAACTTGGCCTAGGAACAAAAAGGCGCGATTCCTACGGCCAAAAAGAATTTGAGATTTTTGCCCAAGCGTTCAACAAAAAAATTCAAGAGTAAAAGAAAAGAATAAGAAAGCCCAAAACGCGCCACGCGCGCTTATTCGCCGTAAGAATTGCTGATGGCGATCAAGCGGTCCTTGATTTGCATAAAGGCTTCGACCACCGCAGGATCAAACTGGGTGCCCGCGCATTTTTGAATTTCGTTTACGGCGTCTTCCATCGTCCACGCCGGCTTGTAAACGCGCGCGTGGCTCAAGGCGTCAAACACGTCGGCCACAGAAACGATTCGAGCGGCCAAAGGAATTTCCTCGCCTTTTAGGCATTCGGCTTTTGGCAAAGGATTTCCCTGCTCGTATTTTTCCCAATCCAAGTTTCCAGGATAGCCGCGGCTTCCGTCCCACCATTCGTGGTGGCGCAGGTTGATGTCACGGCACATTTCAAAAAGCGGCGAGTTGAAGTTTTTGAACAAGAGCGCGCCCAAGCAAGTGTGGCTGTTCATAATCGCGCGCTCGTCGTCGTCAAAGCGGCCGGGCTTTTTAAGAATCTTGTCTTCGATTCCAATCTTTCCAAAGTCGTGGCACTTGCTGGCGGTTGCCAAGAAGTCGCGGAATTTTTCGCGCTCGGCCTCAGCAATATTATGGTTAAAGGCCCAACGGTCGTAAATTTCAACTGAGAATTTTGAGACGCGGGCTACGTGCAAGCCAGTTTCTTTGGGGTCGCGCATGTTGGCCATCTCGGTCATGGCGTCAACCAAGTCGCGGCGGCTTTTGGCTTGGCCCAAAGCGTTGGCGGCGTTGGCGGCAAAGTGGTTTATGTAAAGCTCGGCGTCGTCGTCAAACTCGATGTACTCGCCTTCCTCGTTCTTGGCGTTGATGATTTGAAGAACGCCCAACAAGCTGGAGTCCGCGATCTTTAGCGGAATCGTAAGCATCGACTTTGTGTGGTAGCCGGTGTTTTTGTCAGAAGTCGGATTAAAGGAATACGGGACGCCTTCGGGCAATTGGTAGGCGTCGTGAATGTTCAATGTTTCGCCGCTTAAGGCTACGTAGCCTGAGATTGACTTTTCTGTAATCGGGAACGAAAAAGACAAGAAGGGCAGCTTTTCGCCAGGCTGCAACTTTGAGCTTTGCGTGTCGTTCTGCGCGTACTTGATGGCAAGGTTCTTTCCTTGAACTTCGTAAATGGAACCCGCGTCGGCGTTGACGATTCTGCGCGCCTCAGTAAGAATGCGTTCGAGCAAAACGTCGATATCTTGGATTTCATTGAGCTTTTGGTCAATCTCAAAAATGCTTTGAAGATGCTTTCCGCGATAGGCCGCGCTTGAAAGCTCGGCGGACTCGGCCATTTCCAAAGCGGAAGAAATGCTTAAAGTAAGGTCTTGCGCGATTTCCAAATCGTCGTCGCTAAAAATCGTGACCTTTCCGTCCTTGTCCAGCCTGTTTATAAGCTGCAAGACGCCAAGCACGCGGCCGTCGCCGACAAACAAGGGCAAGGCGATTGAAGACGTTGTCTTATAACCTGTCATCGCGTCGGTGCCGATGTTGAATTTGTACGGCTCCGACTTGGGAATGTTGTAGGCGTCGTGAATGTTAAGCGGCTTTTTTGAAATAACGCAGTAGCCCGCGATTGAAGTTTTTGTTATCGGAAAAGAGAATGAAACAAAAGGCAATTCCTCGCCCGGCTCCAAGTCTTTTTGCTGCGTGTCGTTTTGCGCGCATTTTATAGTCAGCTTTTTATCTTCGACAATATAAATGGATCCCGCGTCCGATGGAATGGCCTTGCGGGTTTGAGTCAATAGAGAATCCAATAAGTCGTCAAAATCCTTGATGCTGGAAAGCTTGTTTTTGACCTTCTTCAACTCATCCGTTTTCATAATTACAAAATATTATAAAACATTCGCTAAATTTTGTCCATACCTTTGCAAAAGAGGCAAAAGTAAATGGGGCCGGCGCCGTCTTGGACGTCGGGCAAAATCGAAAATCCAAGCTCTTGCGCCTCAAATTTTGGAAGAAAATCCAGGTCAAAGAGGCCTTTTACAGCCTCCCCCGCCTCTTTTTGCTGGGCCAAAAGCTCCTTCATAGGCAAAGCGCGGGCTTCTGGAAACTTTTTTAAAAGCCGCTGGGCAAGCTGGGAATTTTCGCTTGGATTTATGGCGCAAGTGGAATAAAGCAAAAAGCCGCCCGAGGCCAAGAGCCTGTAAGCGGAAGACAAAAGCGCCCATTGCTGCATGGCGAGGCTTTTTACGCGGGCGGGCGACCATTCGGCCAAATATTTTGGGTCGTTTAGAACATGGCGCTCGGACGAGCAAGGAGCGTCAAGCAAGATCGCGTCGTACAAGGCGCTTTCTTTTTTGCACAAAAGCGCTCCGTCGCCGCAAGAAATTTTTACGCGCTCTTGCGTCTCTTGGGGCAAGTGGTCGGCAATGACCTTGCGCAAACGTTGAAAGCGGTCAAAGGAACGCTCGTTGCATCTTAGGCTTGCGCCGCCGTTCATGCGGCTTGCAAGGACCAAGCTTTTTCCGCCCGGAGCCGCGCACATGTCCAAAATGTTTTGGGCGTTTTTTACAGGAAGGCTAAGGGCCGCCAAAACGCTGGCCGCGTCCAAGTAATATTCGCTTCCGCCGTCATAGGCTTTAAAAGCCTTGGGCTGGCTTTCTTTTAAAAGCGCGGCTTTTAGCGCGGGCCAACGCTGGCCGTAAATCGCGGAATAATATTCTTCAAAGGCCTCTTCTCCGTGGAGGCTTTTCTTTTTATCTTTGGCCATATTCTTTTAGCGCCTCCTGGTTAAGGCTTTTGGCGGAGAGGAAGCGGCCCAAGCGGTCCGCGCGATTTTTTTCCCGCTCAAAAGCGTTTGGCGATTCTTTTGGAACGATTTTTTGTTCCGCAAAATCCCATTCCAAAATTCCCTGCTCAAGCTTGAACTTTAGAACGCGCTTTATCGAATCGTCGGCGGCCGCCCTAAAGTCAGCGTCGGAATCGTATAGTTTTTTTACAAGCTTCCATTCGTTGATAAAGCGCTTTTCGCTCATAAGGATGCAATTGACGCCTGCAAGAATCGCGGCCTTTACCGCGCGCTCGCTGGGCCAGCCGTTTTTTTCCAAGGCCGCCATAAAAATGTCGTCGCTAAATACAAGGCCGTCAAAAGAAAGGCGGCCGCGCAAAACGTCTTTTATCCAGCAAGGGCTAAGGCTCGCCGGCGTGTTTTGTTCCAGAGCGGCGGCCTCCCCTTCCGCAACGCTGACAAGCGCGTGGCTCATCAAAACGCCGCTGGGCCGCAAAGCGCAAAGAGCCGCAAACGGCTCCAAAACGTCGCGCTCAAATTCTTCCTTTTCAAATGACAAAAGCGGAAGCGCCCGATGCGGATCGACGCTGTTGTTGCCGGGAAAATGCTTTAAGACGGCCGCCACCTTGTTTGTTTGGTAAGCGACGACCGCCGCCGAGCCGTAATCCTTTACTTGCTCCGCGCTTCCAAAAGAGCGGCCGTCCAAAAATTCTTGGTTGTCCTCATTTTGGACTTCGACAACGGGAGAAAGGTTTAGGTCAAAGCCAAGCGCCCTAAGCTGTATCGCGTTCAGCGAGTAAAGCAAAAAGGCTTCTTTTAGAGAAAGATTTTTAGAAACCCATTCGTTTTCGGGCAAGGGGCCGGCCACGCCGCGCAAGCGGTTTACATAGCCGCCCTCCGCGTCAAGGCACAAAAAGGGTTCCACCGCGCCATGCTCGCGCGCGAAGTCTCTGACGGAATCGGTAAAGGCGGCGATTTGTTCCGGGTCGCGCGCGATATTGAACGAAAAGAAAATGTAGCCGCCAGGAACAAGCGGCCGGCCTTCTTGGGCTTGCGAACCATTGTCGCGCTCGTCGTCCATCCATTCGACGAACCAAAATTTTTTGTCGCCCTCAAGGTTGATCACAAAGAGCTGGGCAAGGCGCTCGCGCAAGGACAAGCCTTTAATGTAGGAGTCAAGCGCGGCGGATTTTTTTTGTTCCAATTCGCGGGCGGCAAGTTCCGCCGCCATTCCAGACTCGCGCGATTTTTTTTCATGAAAAGATATTTTTGATTTTGACGAACAAGAAAAAGAAGCGCAAAAAAGAAAGGCGGCAAGCGCGGCAAAGCCCATGACCCGCCGCGCTTTTTTGGGGCGCTTTTCGCGCTCTTTTTTAGGGAGCGCGTTCGTTCCTACTTTATCAAGCACGTTGTAAAGGCCGGAACGTAAGTGATCAAAAGCAAGACCACAAGCTGGACGATCAAGAAAGGAAGAACACCCTTGATTACTTGTCCTACAGGCTTTTTGAAAGTGTAAGAAGAAATGAACAAGTCCATTCCAACCGGCGGAGTCAAGAAGCCGATGCTCAAGTTCATGATGAAGATTACGCCCGCTTGGACGACCGGAATGCCAAAGGCGGCCGCGCTGTAGAGGAAAAGGGGCGACACAAGCAAGATGGCCGAATAAATGTCCATCAAGCAGCCGACGACCAAGAGAGCCAAGTTCATCAAGAAGAGGAAGACGTACTTGTTCTTAACATAAGTCGTGATAAAGAAAGTGACGTTTTCCGGGATGTTGGCGTCTTGCATCCAATAGCTAAGCGCGGCGGCGGCGGCGATGATGAACAAGATTCCGCCAGAAACGGGAACGCTGTCCGCGATGACGCGGGCCGTTTGCTTTACGTTAAAGTCGCGGCGGAACAAGAAGACCAAGGCGATCGCGTAGATTACCGCAAAAGAAGCCACTTGGAACAAGTTGAAAAAGCCGGTGAAATAGGTTACGCAAATCAAAATCGGCAAAAGCAATTCCGCGGCGCAATCCCAAAAGGCCCTTCCGATTTTTTTGATTGAAAAGCTGGGCCTATTCTTATTATTGTCAAAAATAATTCCCAAAACGATCATGGACAAGGCCATGATGGCGCCGGGAATCAAGGCTCCGACAAAGAGAGTGATTACGTCAAAGCCGGGCTCAAATTGGGTAATTACAGTGTAGTTTGACGAGGCGTACATAATGATGGCCACGCTGGGCGGGAACAAAAGCCCTACCGCTCCGCAAGACGTTATGAGACTTTCGGCCTTGTCCTTTTCGTAGCCGGAACCGGTAAGGATTACGGCCAGCAAGGAGCCCAAAGCCAAAATCGTTACGCCGGAAACGCCGGTAAAGGTTGAGAAGAACGTCAAAACCAAAACCGCCGCGACAACCGTTCCGCCGCGGAACCAGCCGAACAAGGCTCGGAAGAGTTCCACAAAACGCTTTCCCGCGCTGCCTTGCGCCAAAACGTAGCCCGCGATTGTAAAGAGCGGAATCGCCGCGATTGACTTGTCGGCAAGCTTTGAGTAGGCTTCAATCGGAATTACGTCGATGTAGCCGCCGGCTTTAGAGAAGATTGCGTAAGTTATTCCGCTGATGACGACAAAAAGCGGAACGCCCGCAAAGGCAAGCGCTATGAGGATTACGACCCAAAACAAAATGGTTTTGTCGCAAAAGGCGTTCCAAGCGTCGGCCATCGCGTACAATTTTGGAAAGTCGGAATTGCCGGTCCAGTACCAAATGATTCCAGTCACCGCTCCCATTGAAGTCAAAACGCCAAAAGCAAGGCCAAGGCCGGCGGCGATTTTTTGGGCCTTGCCATCCGCGTTTTGGAAGACAAGGACAAGAATCATCAAAAAGCACAAGGGATAAAAGGCAAAGTAAACTTTTTCAAGCAAGCCCAAAATCTTGTTTGTGAATTGGTCGGGATTCGCTATTTGCAAAAAGGACGCCAAGAAAAGCTGGGTGATGATAAGCGCCGTCGCGAAGACCGCGATTGCTTTTAAGGCCTTTCTTGCCTTTTCGGGAAACTTTTCGGTAACGTTGGCAAGGCACAAGGCGCGCTTTTCGCGCCAAGTGATAAGGCCGGCCACGCAGGCAAAGACAAAGGCTATGTTGACTATGATTGAGTCAGCGTCCATAACCTGCAAATGCAAGTTGTCCTGCATGATCTTGATTACAAGCGCCGTGACGCTCAAAAGCGCCACAAGAGCGACCGAAAACGCGTCTTCGATTTTCTTAAGCATTAGTTGCCTCTAAACTTTTTAAGGAAGGCCGTGATTCTTTCGTAAAAGTCCTTGTCGGCCACAGGAGTTTTGGGATCGTACATATAGCGGGCCTTGTCGGTAAACTCGTCGTTCCAGGCCTGGAGCTCGGCCGCGTTGGGGTTGTACACTGTCGCTCCGCCAGTCTCGCATCTTTTAAGGTACTCAAGGTCGTTCTTTTGCTGGGCTTCGATGAATTTCTTTTCGGCCCTCTTGATGCTGGCCATAAGCTCCGGCTTGAACTTGTCGGGAATCGCGTCCCATTCAGCCTTGGAGATGATGAAGGTTACCATTACAGGGCACAAGGGAACGTTAAGAATGTTGGTGAGCGTCTTGTAATACTGGGCGGCGTATCCGTACATAGGAATTGTAAAGACGCCCTCGACTCCGCCCGGGCTTTTCA
>JBGUQT010000146.1:0-21395 GCA_045131275.1 Treponema sp. | reverse complement strand
AAAAATCAAGTCGGGCGTGTTCGCCGACCTGTTCTGCGACGACGAGAAGGACGGAAAGAAAAACTTTTTGTCTCTTTACAACGCGATTCACGGAACGAACCTGACGCTTGAGAACACAAAGCTGGAGCGCAAGGAAATTCCGCAAGCGATCTACAAGACGTTCGACACTGACATAAGCGTGCTGGTCAACGGCAGGCTTTTTGTCCTCATCGAGCACCAAAGCACTCCAAACGAAAACATGCCGTTAAGGTGTTTGGAATACTACGTCCACCTGCTCTACGGAATCGTTCCCGCAAGATTTCGATATCGCGAGCCGCTGTACAAAATCCCCGCGCCGGAGTTCTATGTCTTCTACAACGGCAGCCGCAGGCAAAAAGAAGAACGCGAGCGGACGATGCGCCTGTCGGACGCGTTCATAGAGCCGCAAGAAAATCCGGCATGCGAGGTGAAAGTTAAGTTCGCAAACATCGGCGGCGAGGCGGGAAAAAAGTTGCCAGTCGTTCAAAACTGCGCTATAATGAAAGAGTATTGCGAGTTTATGGAAATCGTTGCCAGCCACCGCTCGGCGCTTGGAACGTATCCGCCCGACGACGAGCTGATAGACTGCTACGACAAGGCGATAAGCGAGGCGATTTCCAAAGGCATTCTTGCCGGCTATCTTTCCCGCAAGGCCACGGAGGTAAGGAACATGTTTGTAGGCGAATATGACTATGACACGGACATCAAAGTTCACGAGGAAGTTGCCCGCGAGCAAAAAGCCGTGGAAGACGCGCGCAGTTTTTACGCAAACGGCGCGTCGATTGAGCTTATCGCCAAGTCGCTGAACATGACAGAAGAGCGGGTCAAGGAAATCGTCGCCCAGCCCGCCCCTCCAGTTAGTTGAACAAAAGCAACAAAGCAAAAATCCTGCAAAAAACGTAAAACGAATATATCTTATAGGCAAGGGGGAACGCAAGACGTTCCCCAAAATTGCTTATAAGGAACGACAGGGCCTACAAGCACTTTTTTATTTCCGAGAATTGTGATAAACTGTTGAACGAAGACCAAAAGGCGTTCCTGCGCATGGTGACCGGCGGAAAGGCATCCAACAAATTCACCGGCCAAGTGGAAAACCTTTTGGAAGACGCCAAGCGCAACACGCAGTGGAGGAAACAGTTTATGGACTTGGAACGAGAAAAGACTTACGCCTTTGACAGGGGAATGGAGCAAAAAGCCGTGGAAGCCGCGCGGAATCTCCTAAAGATGAACCTTGGCACCCCAGAGCAAATCGCGCAAGCGGAAGGCCTTCCCCTAGACCAAGTGCTGGAACTGCAAAAAGAATTGGTCGCCCCCGCCAACTAGCCGCGCAGCGCCCCAGCCTTTTGTCAAGCCAAAAAGCCGCCCCCTCATAAACAAAACCCTTGACTTCTATACAAAATTAAATTATACTAAAATCCGCATCCGCGACATGGGCGGTCCGCCCCCAAGCTCGACCGGCCGCAAGGCTGGAATACTCGAATTGGAGGCTTGCTATTGAGTTTGTATGAAATAGCGATGGTGGTCTTAACCGCCGTCAAGATTATCTACGACATACTTAGCGACCTTCTCCAAAGATGGGATAAAGGAAGCGAGTAAAAAATAGCCCACCCTGCCGTATTGCCATCTGCAGAGTGGGCTTATAACCCTAAACGTGGGGGCAAGACGCGTGTCGCGGATGCCCTTCTTTTTAAACTATACACCAGCCCCAGCCTTTTGTCAAGCCAAAAAAAAATCCACGCGCCGCGTGGATTTTTTCCTAAAGCCCACTTGTCCGCCCGCGCGGACTGCCGTTATGGCGTCACAGTCCAGTTGGCAGGAATTTTGTCGGACCAATCCACGCCTGACGCTTTTGTAAGGGTGCCGGTGGTGTCTTTGGCGGTACCATCAAGCCATTCGACTAAAGGGCCTGTCGTGTCAAAACCGTCTCTAGCAAGACAAGTTAGACTTGTAAGCTTTTCGCAGCCATAGAACATTTCAGCATAACAACGACGCGCTAATGTTTGAGCTCTAAGAACTGGCCCCGTCACTAGATTATTACATCCATCGAACATATAACTACAACACTCTTCGCTCACTGTCGTGGCGACAATATCCGGAGCGGACTCAAGTTTCGTACAACCTCTAAACATACTACTATAACAGTAAATAGGAAGGGTCATAGCCGGAAGATCTGGAGCGGATGTAATGTTTGTACAACCATAGAACATACTTTCATAACAACTTATCGTAAGCGTCGTGGCGGGCAATAACAAAGGCTTGCCGGCCTTGTTTTTTATGTGGGTGTTGCCGGTAAAGAAACCCGCAAAAGTAGCGCCGTCGTCCAGCGTCACACATGTCGCAAAATTATTACTGTCATAAAGGCTCATGATGTTTCCGTAAACATAGCAGTCCGCGTCGCATTCAATACTTCCTTGCCCATATCTAGTTCCATGCTTTTTCTTGTCGGCGTAGAATTCAACCTTTTCGCCCGGCGCTAGGGTTATTTCATAGCCGTCACTAGCAACTTCACCAACCATCATAGGAGAGCCATTAGGATTATAAGGTATTACATCTTCCGTGCCATCGCTCTTTTTGTATGTTACAGAACCGTCGTCAAACTTGTTCCAATATGTAATGGTCACGGCGGTATCGCCCGCTTCAATCGTCAAAGGTATTTCTAGAGAATTCGTTGGCGCGCCCTTATAGTCAAAGCCGCACTTGCCGTCGGTACAAGTTACGCTTCCATCGCCCTCACGGGTGTCTTTGGCTCCATCGTGCCAGAAGGTGGTTGTTTGGTTGGGGCGGACAACATTGCCCCACTGTTCCTTGGTTCCGACAAAGTTAATCTTAAAGCCGCTCGCGCAGCCAACAAAGGCGCCTGCGTCGATGCCGCGCGGGTCTTCTGGGTCGCTGGAAACGTCGCAAAGTTTTACAGGCAGCGTGATTGACGCAAGGCTAGAGCAGCCGTTAAAGGCGTCTTTTCCAATATACACAACGCTGTCGGGCACTGTTACGCTGGACAAATTCTCGCAACCGTTAAAGAGATCTTGGACTATGTATTCCATCCAAGAAGGCAGCTTTATTGAGACAAGCGCCTTGCAGCCCATAAAGTACTTTCCGTCGTTGTAGGGCGTCAAGTCGTGGGGCGTCACGTACACGGCGCTTGTTCCGCTGGCGTCAAGGTTGATTCTAATGTTTGTGTCAACCGGGTCTGTCTTAGCCTTAATCGCGTTGGCGACCTTGGCCAAGCCGTCATTAGCGCCGGGGCCGACTGGGCCAGTCACGGTGACTGGGTATGTGCCCGCGGCTGTCAGGCTGTCGATGTAGGCGGCGGCGTTCTCCGCTCCGTAAGAGCAGTCAAGCGGCGCGCTAGAGTTGTGCGGATAGTTCATGTAGGTCGCGGTCGCTTTTATCGTGTATGTGTTTACATACGGCAAGGCGGGAACGCTTACGTAAATGCAGCCGTCGCCCGCACTATACGCAAGGTCGGTAATTGACGGAGAGCCTCCGTCGTAAAGGTCAATCTTCCAAGTCACTGTCTTGTCGCTGGCAAGAACGCCGCTTGACGTGATGTAAAGCTTTCCGTCCGACTTGTATGTCAAGGCTTGAGTAATGCCGGCCTTTGACCTTGACGCGGTGACATTAATGGCCACGGTCTTGGCCACAGCGGGATAAGTGTAAACTGTGTCGCCGGCAAGCTTGATGTCGTAATCCTGCGGCGTAAAAATGTTTCCGCTGCTTACGACAAAGGCGGCTTCTTTTGAAGTCTCGATTACGCTTATGCCGTAGCCGTAGTCTGACATAAAGCAGGCGCCGGGCATGAGCGGGTTCAACGAGCCTTGAGCGTATCCGCTTGTAAACTCGATTGACTGCGTTATCGTGGGCTTTACAGTGTCGGGATAGTGCAAGCCTATCATGCTGCCGCTCAAGTCTCCGCCGACAGTCAGCTTTAGCCACGGCAAGGCGCCGCCGCTTCCAGGATCGTTCAAGAAAATGTTGTTTTGTTTTGAAGGCTCGGCCGCAGTATGGTTGTCGCAAATCGTGTTGCTGCCCTGTATGGTCAACATTGATCCGCTGTCCAGTAATTTAAAGTAAACGGCTCCGCCGTCTGTTTGGGTAGTGTTTCCAGTTATCGTACAAGAGTCCAAAGTAAGTTGGTGGCCGTTGTAAATCGCTCCGCCCTGGACGCCTTGGTTTTCTGTGACAGTACAGCCTGTCATTGTAAGATCCAAGCCGTTTGTGATGGCGGCGCACGACGCGGCCTCGCTAGTATTGCCCGTGCTGTTTCTGGCGATCGTCGCGTTTGTAAAGGCCGCCGTTCCATGGTTCACAATCACTATGTAGTTTGTGTTGTCGGAGATTTCGCCGCCCGTCATTTCAAACGTTCCGGATGAGTCTACATTCACAATGCAGCCCGACGTCAACGAAAGCGCGTTTTGGCTGATCTTTGCCGAGTCAAGCTTTGCCGTCGCTCCGTTGGCCACTTTTATCAACGCGTTAGTGGCGTCGCCCGCCGCTCCCGTGAATGAAAGCTCTTTAAGAACCGTAGTTCCGCAGGCGCCGTTAAGGATAAGGCGCAGCGAGTCGGCCTTTTGCAAGTTGACGGCCTTTGTTCCGCCCTCGCCCGCTACGGTGACTGTGGCGCTTGACAACGAGCTTGGAATGTCGATGAGCGCGTTGTTGTTGCTTGTGTAGGCAAAGTCGCTTGGAACGCTAAGGTCCGTCAAAATCTTAATTTGGCAAGGCGTGCTGGCGGGATAGTCGCCCGCGAGCATTCCGTCAACAAATTGCTCCACGCCCCTTTGAATCGTTCTGTAGGGGCTGCTCTTTGAGCCGGCGTTCTTTACGTCGTCGCCTTCTTCAGAAACAAAGAACTTGGTTGCCACGGCGCGGCACCACCAGTTGGGAATGTCGCTGTCTGAATAAAGCGGCTTTCTGACATAAGCCTTTATGTAGCTTGTTCCAGCGGGAACGGAAATCTTTCCGGTAAGGCCTTTTATCGTTCCGGCGTTTACAAGTGTGACTAAAGTTGGCTCCTTGTAAACTTCGTAAACGATTTGCGCGTTGGCGGGATCGTAGTCGTAAGAAGGAATCGTTTGCGGATTTCCCTGCTTGTCTGTGTAATGGACAACGGCGGTCTTTGCCTCCGCGTGCAGGATTACAAAACTGCTTCCGTCGTCCTCTTGGTTTACAAAGTTTCTTGTGGAGGTGTCGGTGTCAAAGGGATGCGAGAACGTCGTGTCTTCAACCGTGTAGGCGTTGGGCTCCGAAAGCTTAAGGCCGCGGGTGCTTATGGCAAAGGTTGACTCAAGGCCCGCTTGGTCCGTCATCTTTACCGTGTAAATCTTTTCTTTTTCGTCGGCTTCGTCGTTGGTGCCGTAGTAAACCGCTTGTCCGTCCGGCTTAAAGCTAAGGCCGGTGTTTTGGTTGGCCACAAGGCCGCTGGGAGCGCTTGTCGTGATTTTTGAGCCGGCCGCAAAACTTACCGTTCCGCTAGAAGAAACTGTCGTCGCGGCGGCGTCTCCGTTCACATCGACAATCGCAAGGTCGCGGTAAAATTGGTTCAGCACAGCCTCCGTCGGCAAGTTAAAGCAGATGACCCACTTGGAAGGCGAGTCGCTGTTTTGCATCGCGATGGCTCCGCTGGGCAGCGGCGGCGGCGGGTTGCTGGAAAGCTTTAGGCTGTCGTATTGCGGGAACGGAGCGTGCGACACAGGGTGCTCCATCATAATCGTCGGCGTGATGTTGACGCCCAAAGGATTGGCCTTTAGGAAATCCGCGGGGAACGTCATGTAAAGCGTAGAGGTGTCGTTGGGGTCCTGCTCTATCGTAACCATGTCAATGTTGGGCAAGGGAGACGCGGCGTCGTTTCCTTGCAGCGTAAAGCGCAGGTTGTTGTCCGGGATAAAGACATAGCGCTGGGGGTTTCGCAGAGTAAAGGTGATTTTTCTGTCTTGATCAAAGCCAAAGCAAAAGTTTCCGTCCTTGTCGGTAAGAACGTCGGTCATGTCCATCGTATAGTTCACGACCGCCGCGGTGGAAGTCATTTCTTTAAAGTAAGCGCCAGCCTTGTTCTGAAACGAATCGCCGTCAAAGCCAAAATCGCAGGCGGCGAACAAAAGAGCCGCGGCGGCAAGCGTAATCTTTGACAAAATCTTTTTCGCAAACACTCTCTTACTCCTTCATTAGAACTGCCAGCCCACGCCGGCAGACGGCATAACCGCTCCAAACATCATGTCACCCGGAATAAAGAACGCCACAAAGTCCACGTTGGCCTCGATGTAAAGATGCTTGTAAACAAAGAACTGTCCGGCCAAGCCCGCCATAAGCGACGGGTTAAGGCTGCTTTTGGGGTCGCTCTTTATGTTATGGTCAAATTCAAAATGATAGCCCAGCAAGGCGGTCACGCCCGCTCCGACATGGGCTTCAAAACTAAAGCGCTTGTTAAAGAAGGGATGCGAGTAGGCAAAATACAAGTGGGCCATTCCAAGGTTTGACTTTAGCTTGTAGCCTTCCATCTCGGCGGTCATCCAAGTGTAGGACGCGCTTATGCCCACGCCCAAATGGCCCCACTTGCGCTTGTACGGGAAAAATGTCATTCTTGCCGTTCCGCCAAGCGGGAATATTTTTTTGCCAAAATAAGTTTCTATTGTGTCGTCAAACAAAACGATCGGGCAAACGTAGCCCGCCGAAATGTTAAAGTCCATCCACTTTTTAAATTTAACGGTCAAAAGGTTTCCGTTTTCCGAATCGTTGGTAAGGCCAGACGCGTCGGTTACCAAAAGCTCGTACTTGCCTACGTCAAGGTCGTCCATGTTGAACTTGAATTGAATCTTGCGGTTGTTGTCGGAGTGCTCCAAGATTTCCATGGGCTTTACCAAACGGCCCTTGTCTGTCTTTAAGATGTAGTCGCTAAAGGAAATGTCGTCCGGGCTTTCGGCGGGCATAAAAAGGTTGCGGCCTTCAAAAGTGATTATGCCGTCGTTGTCGTAGTCAAGGTAAATGTTTGAGTTAAGGTTTACGCTTACGCTTACGCCGTTTACGCGCGGCTTGTAGGCTTTGTAAATCGTAAAGTCTTCCCATTCGGACTGGGCCTTGGCCACGCCGAACAAGTTGTAGCTTATTACGCTGTAGCGGTAAAAGCCAGGCTCCAAGGCCGGCTGGATTTTTATTTGCGGAGTGTTGTCCTTTGTCTCAAGGCGCAAAATTTCTTTGTAGCCGCCCCTCTTTTCTCGCTGCTCGATGATTACTTCGTAGCGCAAGGTAAGGCGCTGTGTGTCGTCTTCCCATTCCAAAAGCTGCCAGCTGTCTTCGGCGTTGGAACTTTCTTCCTCGCCCTCGGCGGATTCGGACTCGGCGCCGGCTTCAGCGCCTTCGCCTTTTTCTTCGGCTTTCTTTTCCTTGGCGGCTTTCCTTTCGGCGGCCGCGGTGGCGCTGGACTTTACCGCCTGCTTCTTTTGCTTTTTAGCAAAGACAAGCGGCGTCGCGCAAAGGAGAATCATTACTGCCAACAAAAAGCGCTTAAAGTCCATAGGGGTTCTTGGCTCCTTTCTTTCCGCGCGCCTTTTTGGGATCGCCTACGTCAACCGTAAAGTTTTGTGTCTTGACAGGGCTTCGCTGCAAAATCTTGTCAACCCTTGCGTCCTTGTCTCCAACCTTTATTTTTCTAACAGCTTGAACGGCCGCCTGGAAGGTTCCGTTCATCAATTTTTCCTTTATCTTTTCGTCCTCTACGGCAAGGAAGTCAAACTTGTAAGAAGTTCCCTTGACTTCTATTCTGGGCAAAATCGGACGCCCCTTCTTGTCGTTTACTTGAACGATGTAATGCGTGGCGTCTTTTACGGGCGACCAGGCAAAGGTAAAGTTTCTTGGGTTGGTCTCAACCATCAAGTATTCCGCGTCCATCGTCCTTGGCGTTACCGTAAGCGATGCGATGGGGTTCAGCGGAGCCACCGGCGTAATTTTAAAGCGGCCGATGTTCTTGGGGTCGGTGTTGGAAATGTCGTAGCCGTCGCTTGTTTCGGCATAGACGACAAGCTCGTAGTTGCCCGCGTCAAATGTGTCGGGCAAGTCAAGGCTAAGGCTGTGCGGAATCTTTGGCTTTCCTTCTTCATACGAAACGCCGGCGGGATAGCGCAAGAGCGGCCTTCTTTCCCTGCCTTCAACTTTGCTGATTACAAGCTGGCTCTTGGCCGGCTCGTCAACGGAACTCCAGCGGACTGCGAGCGGCTTCATTACGGCGTCAACGCCTTCCACAACCGAGTCGCGCGCCGGAGCGGTCACGTCAACCGGCCTAATCTTTACAAGCAAGAAGTTTCCTTCGGCCAAGCGACCGTTGCGGCGGCTGGCCTTTCCTTCTATCGCGTTGGCGCGGGCCTGCAACTCGTAGCGGTAAACGCTGCGGTCAACAAAGCCGGGCGCGTCGTACATTTCTATCTCAACGCCGTTCTGGTACAAGTTGTCTTCGTAAACGATCGCTCCGTCGCTGGCCCTGTAAAGAGTCAGCTTGTAAAAGTCCGCTCCGTCAACTTCGCTCCACTTAAAGGCAAAGGGGCTTGCGGGATGAACGACGGCGCGGCCGATCGGAGCGCCAACGATTGGCGCGGCAAGCTGCGGCAAAACCTCAAACGATTTGGGCTGCGTGTCCAAAATCATTCCGGCCTCGTTCTTGGAATGGATTCTCCAATAGTAGCGGCCGTCGGCGAACGGAATCGACGAGGCGCTGTTGCCGACAACCTTGGCCTGGTAAACCAAGTTGGCAAAGTTGGATGTCGTGGAAACTTGCAATGTGTTGACAAAGTCGTCAGGAAGGTTTTTCTTCCAAGTGAACTTCATGTCGGCTGCGAATGTGTTGGCGACGCGGTAGCCTTCCTGCGGCTCGATCGTTCGCACAAAAAGCTTTCCTCTTTGCGCGTAGAACATTCGCTCCTCGCTGGCCTTGGACTCGTTTCCTTCGTCGTCGATTTGCGCGACCGACCAGAACCACTTTCCTTCGCCCAAGCCAGTTTGCGCGGGCTTTACTTCCAAATAGTTTTTGCTTGTCACTTCGTTTACAAGCGGGCTGGCGGAACGTCCTTCCTTAAAAATCCTAACGCGGTAAGAGGCCGCCTCGTTTTCGTTCTTCCAAGAGAAATGCGCGGGGCCGACTTCGGCCGAGATGTCAACGCTTCCGTTTGACGTGGGCGACAAAAGCTGGGGAGCGGTAAGCTCGCCGCGGCGCTCAACAGTAAACTGCTGGACTTTGCTGGGCGCGGTCAAGCCGATTTTGTTCACCGTAAAGAAAGGCGTTACGCGCCAGTAATACGTTCCCGCAGTCAAAGTCGATATGATGCTAGACGTTGTGGCGGAACGCTGGCTGATGACCGGCTGCTTTAAGTCTTCGCGCTTTGAAATTTCAAGCAAGTAAGAAGTGGCGTATTGGCTGTCCGACCAAATCAAGCGGACGGACGGCGTTCTTGTTCTATAATAGTAAGTGTATTGGTTTACCGGAGTGATCAAGTCGGGCGACGGAGAGTAAAGGGCTTGCAAGCGGCCCGACGCCGTTCTTTCGCGGCTCCTTACTTCTGTCGTTCCCTTGTTGACTGACTGCAAGCGCCAGTACCAAGCGCCGCCTTCCAAATCAACCGTAAGGTTGTTAAGGCCGTTGGCGTAAATGCGGTGGGCCGGCTGGGCAAAATCTTTTTTGTCGCAGATTTCCAGCATCAAGTCTTCGTCCGGATCAAGGCGAACGTTTTTCCATTCAAACTTTACGGGAGTGGTCTTGCCCTCGTGGAACAAGAATTTTTGGTCGGGGCGCGGGCTCTTTACGCTAAGTGGCAAAGCCTTTACGCTGCCGTTTTGTCCAAGGATAACGGCGTCCTCTTGCGAAAGCGCCGCGCCTTCCACAGTCGCGCGTCCGTTAAGCAAGCGCAAGGCGACTCCTCCGCCCTGCTGCGCGTCGCCGGCAATCTCGGCCGCGACGGACGCTCCCTGCTGGATTTCCACGCTGGTTCCGCCGACGCTAAAGCTCATTCCGTTTTCGGCGGCGCTAGAGTCGATTACCGCGGAACCTTCGGTCAACTCGGCGCCAAACGATTGGTCTTCGTGCAAGAAAACTTGGGCCATTGTGTTTTGGCTAAGTTCCATCTCGTTTCCGTCTGTAAAGTGAACGGTGGCTTCGCTAAGGTCGCCGGTGTGCAAGGTGTCTCCGTTGTAAACCGGAGAGTTTTGGACAAGACGGGTCCACAAGTTGCGGTCAATGAATTTTCTTTGCGCGGCCTTGTACTTGAACGTGATCGTCGCGATCGGCGTTTGGTCCAAGCGGCTCATCGCCATAAAGTATGATTTGCAGAAAAGCCAAATGTTGGCCGCCGCTCCCATCGCGCAAAAAAGCACCGTAAGGATGAACGGAATAAAAAGAGAATTCTTGGAAAGGTGGAAGCGCTCAAAGGCGACCGCGTCAGCTTGGCTTGACGACAGTTTTGTTTTCTTCTTCATTCAAATTCACCTTTTCAAAATCTGGAGTCGGTATTCCCAAAAGCTCGCGCACTTCTTTCATGTTGCGGGGGCCGCGAGGTCCAACCGCGCGCGCGCAGTCCGGGTCAACCTTAAAGTCAGGGTCCGAGCCCTGGAAGAATTTTTCAATGTCAAAGCGCGGCATGTTGACCACGCCGTAAAAGTGCTGCTCGCCCTTTCCCTTAACCTCAATCGTAACGGGAATGCGCTCGACGACGATTTCGTCGTTGGCCAAATCGTCGGGCAACCTAAAGTGGTTTTCTTCACAGCGGATGTAATCCATCTTAATAAGATTGTATGTGTCTTCTGTAATCAAGATGTCGGTGCCGCAAGGCTTGTTGGTCGCCTCGGTTCGGCTGGCAAAGTTTACCGCGTCGCCGATGGCGGTATATTCCATCTTTTCGCCGCCGCCCATAACGCCGGCTGTAACGCGGCCGGTGTTGATGCCGCAACCGATTTGGATGTGCGGCTTGTAGCGCGCGCGAGGCTCGTTGGCGTGCTCTTTAGTGAAAATCTCGGCCGCCTTGTTGTATTCCATAAGAGCGTAGCGCATGGCGATGATTCCGCGAATGCAGTTGATGGCGTCTTCCTTGACATGCCTTGCGTGCTCGATTGTAAGTTCTTTCTTTTTGGGGTCTGTGTCGGGAAGCTTTTCAAAGCTAAGGTCGTCTTCGCGCAAGATTCCCCAAACGCCCATGATGGCGTCGCCTTCAAACTTATCGATGTTTCCGTGGCTGAGCGTGACGCAGTTTACCATGCGGCCCATGTAGTCGTTAAGGAAGGTGATGATCTCGGCGGCGGACTCTTCGTTAAAGCGGGCCTTAAAGCCGTCGGAGATTTTTGTAAAGCCGCGGATGTCGCTAAAGAAGATCGTGCAGTCCTTAAGGTGCGGCTCAAAGTCGATTGACTTGGTGGCGATCGCTTTGGCGACGCCTTGGTTGGTGAACTTGGCGAACGTGTTCAAGAACTCTTGCTCGTCGCGGGTTCCGCGGTTAAGAACGCCGATTTCGTCTCCGCGCTCAAAGTTAAGGCGCGAGATTACCGGAGTGTTAAAGTTTCCTTTTTGAATCTCGTAAGCCGCGAGCGAAAGTCGGCGCAAGGGGCGCGAAATTACAAAGCGGGCAAAGAACAAGACAAGGATGATCGATATGCAGAGAATCGCGGCTGTCAAGTAAAAGTTGTTCTTTGTCGCGGTTCGCGCTCCCTCAAGAACGTTGTCCAAGGGAACGATTGTCATTACAACGATGTCGGCCAACGGAAGCTTTTGGTAGGCTCCGTAGTAAGGAACTTTCTTTGAAGTCTCCGAGTCGATGTCGTTAAAAGGAATCTGGCGGGCGTTGTCGTTGTTCTGGTTGTTCTCGCGCATCTCTTTTACAAGAGGATAGTTCTTCATGCTTTCGCCGCGGATGATTCTGTCGCTGTCGGGGTGAACCAAAAGCTCGTCGGTGTCGTTGATCATAAAGCTGGTGTTGAGGGAACCGGTTCCCAAAATCTCAGCCAAGCTTTCGGCGCTGAACGTTACGCAGCAAGCTTGGTCGCGTCCGTTCTCTTGGTAAGGAATCATAAGGCACAAGGCGCTGCGGCCGAACAAGGGGCTGGCGTTGCAAGCGATCGTCTCGCCCGCGCAAGAGCGGCGCACCGAGTCTTGGTTGTCCCTAAAAAACTGTTCCTGAACGCTTTCGTCAATTTCGTTTGAAATGAAGAAGCGGCTGTTGATCATTCTTATGTCGCTGGAGTTGTTGCCCTCCACGCTGTCGGCTGACAAAACGTAGATGGAAGCGATGTCGGGGTTGCGCTCAAAGAAGAAGGATTGCGCCTGGCGCGAGAGAGCGGAGTTCCTTCCGCCCGAAACTACACTGAGCAAATCCAAAAGTTGGAATACGTTTGACCTTATCGTGTTGAGGCGCTCCTCGATTGAAGAAGCGGAGCGTGAGTTGATTGTAAGGTTGTTTTCCTCGGCGGTAAGGCGGGCGTCTTTGCTTTGGAAATAACTGTTAAGAAATGTTACCGAGCCAAGAGAAAGGACTACGATAATTCCGATGATAAGCGCAAGCTTTACGCCAATGGGATGTTTTACGCGAATCGACTTTTCGCCTTCTGACTTTTCTTTTTTCATAACTTTTAAACAATGTCCCCAACTTTACAATATATCTATACCATTATAGTGCTGTTTTCTTCTATTGTCAAGGCAATACCTTCCAATACAAAACGCGGGCAAAAGGGCTCCCAGTCGCCGTTGCGTCCGTCAAAACCGCTAGATATCGTCGCTACTCGCATTTTGCCCCATGTAACTATCTACGTCTGCCGCTAACGCGGCAGGGGCAAAATGAGAGTTTTTGCCGGCCGCCCGACTCCTTCGCGCCCTTTTGCCCGCGTTTTTACTGTTAGGTTTGCAATTAAACTGGGCAAACGCGTTGACGAACGATAAAAAACGCGCAGCGGGAAGGCCAAGCGGGGCGAACTTAGGACACGTTAAGCTAATCACTAGGCCCCAAAAGTACCTCGTGAGCAGCCGCTTGGATTCCCGCGAGAGCGTTTTTGCTATCTTTTTCCTAAAATGCGTTTGCCCAGGTTGGTTCAAACGCTTGAAAAAGGCGGGGAAAGGGGGTAGAATGGCGCGCATGACGCTGGAGAAGCTGCGCGAGATGGTCGAGACCAAGCGCGAGGTGGAATTCGTTCACCAAAAGCAAAAATACCTCATCACCTACGAGAAAGAAGGCGGCGCGGACGTGATCCAGCTGGGCCGGGAGTTTGAAAAGCCCCTGCGCTTTAAGACGTTCACCGAATTTATGGCCACGGCAATGGTCGGAAACCATTTTTTGCGCGAATTCATCCTGAGCGTTTAGGCGGAAAGCGATGGCGGACAAAAAGGCGCAGGAAAACCCGGACTTTCTTACAAAGCAGATAATTACTTACATTGGAAACAAGCGCGCCCTTTTGGCCGACATTCAGGCGCAGGTGGAGGCCGTTCAAAAGGCTTTGGGAAAGAAAAAGCTTGTTTGCGCGGACCTTTTTTCCGGCTCGGGAATCGTGGCGCGGCTTTTAAAGCGTTCCGCCAAAAAGATAATCGCAAACGATTTGGAAGCCTATTCCTACATTTTAAACGATTGCTACCTTACAAATGTAGGGGATTTTCCCAAAAAAGACTTTGAAGCCGTCCGTTCCAGCATCCTGAACGCCGCGGACCGCAAAAAAACGCCCGGAATCATCGCGCAGAACTACGCCCCGCAAGACGACGCCGACATCAAGGCCGGCGAACGGGTCTTTTACACGCGGCAAAACGCGCTTTTGCTGGACACCTACCGTTCCCTGATAGACAGCGAATGCCCTCCAGAGCTAAAAAAGTTCTTTTTAGCGCCCCTTTTGACCCAAGCGTCGGTCCACGTGAACACAAGCGGGGTCTTTAAGGGCTTTTACAAGGACAAAAACACAGGCCTGGGCTGCTTTGGAGGAGCGGGAAAAGACGCCTTAAAGCGAATTTTGGGCCGGGTGGAACTTGAGCCGCCGATTTTTAGCGCCTTTGACTGCCAGCGGGAACTGTTCCAAGAAGACGCGGAAGCTTTGGCCGCCAAATTGAAGGGCTTGGATCTAGCCTACCTTGACCCGCCCTACAACCAGCACCCCTACGGCTCCAACTATTTTATGCTCAACTTGCTTGTAAAGAACAAAATCGACGCCGAGCTAAGCCCCGTAAGCGGAATCGTCCAAAACTGGAACCATTCGCAGTTCAACAAGGCAAAGCTCGCGCTGGCCTCCTTGGAGAGGATCGTCGCGGCCTTAGACGCAAAATTCTTGATCATTTCCTACAATTCGGAAGGCTTTATCACAATGCCGCAAATGGCCGCCATGCTAAAACGCTACGGCAGCCTAAAAACGGTCGAAATCCCATACAATACCTTCCGCGGAAGCCGAAACCTCTCCGGCCGCGACATCCACGTAAGGGAATACTTGTTTGTGTTACAGAAATCGGCTTCCTGACCCCAAAATCGGTGGCAAGCCTAAGAAGCGCGGGCAAAAAGAGGCGGGACGCAGAAAAAAGAGCCTTGGTGGGGCCCCGTCAGCGAAGCGGCTTGGCCGCAGGCGTCAAGCCGCAAGCGAAGGACGGGGGGCACCTAAGGCTTTTTTTCGTCGCTGGGACCCGCCATTTAAGCCCGCGCGTTTTTGGGTTTTCTATGCGTTTGTTTTGGACAGCCACTTTTGGTAGGCCTTGTAGGTCGTTTCCAGCAAGGTGTCCACGTCGGAATGCTGGGCCTTCCAGCCCAAAACTTCGGCGGCGTACTTGGCGGAGGCGACGAGGCTTGCCGGGTCTCCGGGGCGGCGCTCGGCGTAGTCGGCCGGAATGGGCTTTCCTGTGATGCGGCGGGCGGCCTCAACCATTTCGGTTACGGTGGTGCCCTTCTCGCTTCCAAGGTTTACCGTAAGGCTCTTGTCGTTTTTGGCGATGTATTCCAAGGCCTTTACGTGGGCCGCGGCCAAGTCGGTAACATGAATGTAGTCGCGGATGCAAGTTCCGTCGCGGGTGTCGTAGTCGTTTCCAAAGATTTTCATCTTCTCGCGCATTCCGCAGGCAACTTCCATAATGATGGGAAGGAGGTTGGCGGGATTTTGCTCAAGGCCGTAAATCTCTCCGTCTACGTCGTAACCGGCGGCGTTAAAGTAGCGCAGCGCGGCGAATCGGAGTCCGCGGAGTTTTTCGTACCAAGCCATAAATTCTTCTATCTTGAGTTTTGTAAAGCCGTAATAGTTTTCGGGATTTTTTGGGTGGGCCTCGTCAATCGGCAAATACTGGGGCTCGCCAAAAACCGCCGCGCTGGAGGAGAAAACCATTCGCTTGCAGCCATGCTCAACCGCGCTGTTGATGATGTTGAGCGTTCCGGTGATATTGTTTACGGAATACTTTTCGGGGCTTACCATAGATTCGCCCGCCGCCTTAAAGGCCGCCAAGTGGATAAAGGCGTCAAAGCCCTGCGCGAAGGCCTTGTCCAACTGTTCCTTTATGAGAATGTCTCCGTGAATGAATCCGTTTTGCTTAAAAAGATTCTGGCGCAGGCCGCTAGAAAGGTTGTCAAAAACCGTAACCTTGTGTCCCTGCTTGTTCAATTCCTTTACGACGTGGCTTCCGATATATCCGGCTCCGCCAATAACCAAAACGTTCATAGTTTGCCTCCGGAAGGATAGTATAGCGCAAAAATCGAAAAAGCGCTAGAATTGTTTTCCTATGAAAAGAATATTTTTGGCGCTTGCTTGCGCGCTTGCGTTGACGACGCTTTTGGCCTCATGCCGCCGTTCCATCGGATACTCAATTTTGCTGTGGGACATTCCGCAAAAAAATTTGCAGGACGGACAAATCGTAAAAGTTTACTTTAAATCCAACATCAGCCATGTTTATGTAATCGGACTTCCCGACTCCAAGGAAAATTTGGAAGTTCCCCTTTGGCAGTTGACGCAACCCTTGTCAAAAAAGAAGGCGCTCAAAGCCGCGCAAAAATACGCGGAGTTCCAGCACAAGTACGCCAAGATAAAAATCGACGGACTTCCCGTTCGCGCGGATCCCGTCAACACTTCAAAGCAAAAATACCGTCTGCACAAAGACGAAGTCGTGAAAATTCTTTACAAGGGAAAGGGCCAGGACGTAATCATGCACTCCGGCGAAAAGCTTGAAGGCGACTGGCTTTGCGTCTTGACGACGGGCGGAACGCAGGGTTGGTGCTTTTCGCACAACCTCTTGGTCTACGAAACCGGCGAAGGCGGAAAAATCGTGAGCGGTCAAATTGAGGAGGCGCCCGCGGAAGACGAGGACGCGATTTTGAACCAAGTGCTGCAGGCCAGCTGGCGGCCCGAAAGCTACCAGCGAATGTTGGAGCAAGGAACGATTGACTTGGAGACGATGAAAGGCGCTTACGGCTTTGACACCGGCGTCGAAAGCGGAAAGGTTTCCATCAACATCGCAGGCCGCTACAGAACGGCGAACTACGCCGGCATAACAAAAGTCCGCGACAAGGTTTACGACTTTAACGGAACGCCTTTCCAAATGATTATCCGCGACGCAAACCAAATCGTGGTCAACTATACGAGCAACGACAACAAGCCCGAGGCCTACACCTTTGTCACGATCTCCGCCGACTACAACATCGACGACATCATCAAGGCGGAGCAAGAGCGCCGCGAAGCGGAGATGCAAAAACTTTACAAGGTTGACTCCTTCCGTTCCGCCAATTACGGAACGCTGACATTCACAGGAAACGGAACGTTCAACTGGAACAACTACTCGCTCCTTGTGCCCAACGTGATTTCTGAAAACGCGAAGGGCAAGGGAAAAGTTTCCATCAAGTACTTGCTCAACCCCGACTTGCAAAAACGCTTTGACGGAATGTTGACCTTTTTGTTTGACAACACAAGCAACGAAGTCAACTTCTTTTACAAGAATTCCCCTAACGGACTTACGCTGGAAGACGCGAGCGACGCCACGATAAAGAACAACGTCGCGCAAAGCCAGTCAAAGAGCCCGATCGTCATTTTCTTTGGCAGGTAGGAACGAAAACGGTTGCAAGCCCAAAACGCGCGGCCGGCAACCTTGAGAGGAAACAAGAATGGCCTTTGTTCAATTTTCAAAAGTGTCGCTTTCGTTTGGCGACAAAAAAATTCTCGACGACGTCAGCGTAAACTTAAAGACAGGAACAAAGGCCGCACTTACAGGCGCAAACGGAGCGGGAAAGTCAACGCTGATAAAAATTATGGCCGGTCTTGTTGAGCCCGACGGCGGAGAGCGCGTGGCGCAAAAAGACGCGCGAATCGTTTACCTTCCCCAGTCAGGCCTTACCCACTCCGGCAGCACGCTGATTGAAGAAGCCGACCGAGCCTTTGAATACGGCTACAAAATCCAAGAAGAGATAGACTCGATCGGCGAGGCGTTAAAAAGCAATCCGTCAAACAGCGCGGAGCTTTTGGAAAAACACGCCGCCCTGCTGGCAAGACTGGAAGATTCTGGCTGGTACCGCCGCGACGCCTTTGCCGAAAGCGTTTTGCTTGGCCTTGGATTTTCGCGCTCGGACTTTACAAAAATGACCGACGAATTTTCCGGCGGCTGGCAGATGAGAATCGCGCTGGCCAAAGCCTTGATGCAAGGGCCGGACATTCTTTTGCTCGACGAGCCCACAAACTATTTGGACATCGAAGCGCGCGATTGGCTTGAATCATTTTTGCAAAATTTTAAGGGCGGCTTTTTGCTTGTAAGCCACGACCGCTACTTTTTGGACGTAACGATTAACGAAGTCTACGAACTTTTTAACGGACAGCTAAAGCGCTACCCCGGAAACTATTCCAACTACGAAAAAGTGCGCGAGTCGGAATTAAAAACTTTGCTTGCCGAATACCAAAAGCAGCAGGAAGAAATCGCCCACTTGCAGTCTTTCATCGACCGCTTTGGCTACAAGGCTTCAAAGGCCGTGCAGGCGCAAAGCCGCCAAAAGATGCTGGACAAAATCGTTCCGATAGAAATTCCCGACTCGCTAAAAAAGATTCACTTTAAGTTTCCGCCAGCGCCGCATTCCGGCCAATTGGTCTTTAGGGCCAACGGCGTGACAAAAAGCTACGACGGAAAGACAAAAGTTTTGGACAACTTGGACTTGCAAATAGAAAACGGCGAGCGCCTTGTCGTCGTCGGCCATAACGGCGCGGGAAAGTCGACGCTGCTAAGAATCATCGCCGGCGTTGACAAAGACTTTAGCGGAGAATTGATTCCCGGTTCCGGCGTCCAAATCGGATACTTTAGCCAGGACAACGCCGAGACGATAAAGGGAACCGAATCCGTTTTGGAATCGATAGAAAACATTTGCCCGCTGGAATTGGTTCCCAAGGCGCGCGACATGCTGGGCTCATTTTTGTTCCGCGGAGACGACGTATTCAAAAGCCTTGACGTTCTAAGCGGCGGTGAAAAGTCGCGCGTGGCCCTCTTGCGCCTTTTGCTAAAGCCGATAAACTTTTTGGTTCTTGACGAGCCGACCAACCACTTGGACATGGGAAGCAAGGACGCCCTCTTGGAGGCGTTAAAAGATTTTGGCGGAACGGTAGTCTTTGTAAGCCACGACCGCGGCTTTATCCAAGACTTGGCCACGCGCGTTTTGGAACTCACTCCAGGACATGCAAGGAACTTTTTGGGCGGCTACGAGTATTACTTGGAGCGTGTCGCTTCCGAAGCTGGCGGAACGGTTCCCGCCCCCAACTCGAACGGCTCGCAAGCCCAAAACACCGGCGGAAAAAGTTCGCAAGCCCAAAAAGCGGCTGGCCCGACGGCGTCGCAAAAACCGGACGCAAGCCAAAAATCTGCGGCCGCGATTAGCTGGGAAGAGCAAAAGAAAGCCGCCAACGAACGCAAGCGCCTGGAGCGTTTGGTCGAAAGCCTTGGCGCGCAAATAGAAGAAAAGGAAGCAGCCAAAAAAGCGCTGGAAGAAAAGATGTCCGACCCCGCCGTATACTCAAACGGCGCCAAGGCCACCGAAGTCCAAAAGCAAATCGCGGCCGCTTCCGCAGAACTAGACGAGCTCACCGCCCAATGGGAAGAAGCGGCGGAAAAGTTAGGATAAATATTAATTGCAAGGAGAACGTTTATGGCAAGCGCAATTAAGGAAAGCAAAAGCATCAGCGACTTTATCGTAAAGAACAGAATAAGGGTGAACGGCTATCTAAACCGCGCCTTGTTTTTCTTTATCATAGCGGGCCCGGCAATCGCGCTGGGAATTAAGACAGACTTTTTTCCGGACATTAAATACTCGACCTGCTTAATTATTTCCGGCGTTGTCGCGGCGCTTGCAATCGCTCATAAAATTTTGCTGACGAAGCTTCCCGATTCGATTGTCACAAGCGTATTCGCGCTTACGGCCTTGGACGCGATCATCGTGTACATGGCCTGCAGCCACGTCAACATTCTTTTGACTTGGTTCTTGGTTCCGCTTTTAAGCTTGCTTTTTGTAGACAAAATGATTTACGCTTATTCCACCGCCCTCAACTACGCGCTTATGTTCGCGTCCACATACTTTACCGCTCCCTACCACGCGGCGCTCAATTCAAAATACAGCGGCAGCCTCGACTTCTTTTTGGACAGAATCGGAGGCTTTACAATCGAGACATTAATAATGTTCGCGGCCGGCTACACAATCGCAAAGCTTGCAAAAGATTATTTTGGAACGCTGTTCATGCAATACGAAACGATCAAGAGCCACGAAGAAGACATGGGCGAAAAGCTTGAGCTTTTGAATTCAATGGTCGAAATCTACGACAACGTAAACTTGATCAACTTTATCGACAACACCGAAATGCCATTGCGCGACCCAGAAAAGAAAAAGCGCGGAATCGACATGAAGGCCCAGACACATACAATCATGAACCAAAGAATCAAAGACCAAGTAATGCCCGACCAATTGGATTCTTTCTTGACCTTCACGAATATAAAAACCGTCCGCGCGCGTCTTTCTCACAAAAAGCTCATCTCGGCCGACTTTATCGACGTTGTTTCGGGCTGGTTCCGCGCGCAATACATTACGGTTGACTCAACCCTTGACGGAATTCCCAACAAAGTAATTTACACGACAAGAAACGTTGACGAAGAAAAACAGCGCGAGGAGCACTTGATCCGCCTTTCAATGACCGACGAAATGACTCGCCTTTACAACCGAAGATGCTATGACGAAGACTTGGAAGAATTTAAGCGCAAGGGCGTCCCCGAAGACTTTGTGATTTTTTCGATTGACGTCAACGGCTTAAAGACCGTCAACGACACAAAGGGCCACGCCGCCGGCGACGAGCTTATAAAGGGAGCGGCAGACTGCCTTGCGCTCTCCGTCCGAAACTTTGGAAAAGTTTACAGAACAGGCGGCGATGAATTTATGGCCATCGTTTGCGTAAAGAACCCCGAAAAAATCCGCGAAGACATCAAGAAAAAAGCGGCTGAATGGCACGGCATGCACACAGAAGAAATGACAATGTCTATTGGATTCGCGCAAGCCCAAAACAACAAGAGCGCCAGCATCGACGACCTTGAGCGCATTGCCGACGCCGACATGTATTCCGAAAAAGAAAAGTTTTACAAAGAGCGCGGCATCGAGCGCAGAAGGTAGTCTACCACCCCATCGCCGGCGGCGTGTAGGGCGCAAAGTCCCAGCCGTCCAGCGAAAGGCCTACGGAAAAAAACGTCGTTTGGATTCGCTCTTGCATGCCGGGGATTTGGACAATCGCAAAGCAAGACTTTTGGCCGCCGCGGGGATGCGAGCAGCTGCCGGGATTTATAAAGTAAGTGCAGTCTTCTTCACGGCTTGCGGCAATGTGCGTGTGGCCGTAAAAGACGGCGTCGGCTTGGTTTTCAAGCGCCTCTTGGTTTAGGCGGCCAAGGCCGTAGTAAGCGCCTTCCGAATGGCCGTGCGTGGCCATGATTTTCATTCCGGCTACTTTTAAAAATTGATGCAAGGGAACTTTTATCTCGCCTTCGCCAAAAGGAAAGTCGGGATAGTCGCCGTTCCCGCGAGCGAAAATCGCGACAGACGGAAATGCCTTGGCCAATTTTTTGTTTTTGTTCGTCGCTTCCAAGGCGGAGCAAAGGTCTCCGATTCCGTCGCCGCAAAAAACAAGGGCGTCGCAGCGTTCGCCAAATTTTTCCACAATGGCCTTAAGAACGTCGGACCTTCCGTGCGAGTCAGAGATGACCAATAAAGAAGCCCGTTCCATTTTGGCAAGAGCCTTTATCGCGTCGGCGCTTCCAATGCTTCCGTCGGCGTGTTGCAAAAGCTCGATCATTTTTCTTCGATTACAAAATGGTTGATTGACTGCAAGCCGCTTTCGGCGTCAACGTAGCGCGAAAGCTTGTAATTCTTTCCGACGATGCGGGAAACATGCGCCATCAAGTCTTCGTCTCC
>JBGUQT010000145.1:0-15188 GCA_045131275.1 Treponema sp. | reverse complement strand
TCCAAAGAACTCCGCCCTTTTTGAGAGCGGTAAAAGGGAATATAGCGCTTTCCGCAAAAACTGTCAAGAGAAAAGCGCGTTTTTTTTGAAATTTTTTTATTTTTTTTCGCGCCGCAAAAGGAACGAGTCAAGGAGTCAAGGCTTTAAGCACAGCGCGCCTTGATTGCCCGCGCTCGCGAGAGCGCAGCTGAATCGCTTCCTATAGCAAAATTAGCGTAGCGACATACCGTTCCTATAATTTTTTTCGCGGCTTTTTGGGCGGAATTTCGTTCCTACTCTTCCTCTTTGCCCGCGTTCTCCACGCGGAAAACGACAAGCGGAATCAAGGTCAGCTGCAAAACGATGCCGGGGAGGCACTGGGGAACCGACGCCCAAATGCCGAACGGCGCGACCTTTGCGTTCCCAAAAATATAGAAAAAGACCATGCACAAAAGCATTCTCACAACGCGGCCCGCGAGCATGGCGATGACCGTCTTGGCCAAAAGCGGCATGTTGGCTTTGCGCAAAAGGCCCGCGGCAAGACCGTAGCCAAAGAGCTCGGCCATCATAAGCGGAAGCTGGACTCCCTTGGGCATTCCGGACAATAAATGCGAGGCCACCGGTCCAAGCAAGCCGGAAACCGCTCCTACAAAGGGACCCGCCAAAAAGCCAGCTATGATAATCGGAAAGTGCATCGGGCTAAAGGCGATTCCTGGAGCCGTTCCCGCGCCGGAAACTTTTCCCAACCAGTGGAAAACTTGGGGGACAGCCACCGCGGCAACGAGCGCGATAACCGTAGCGACGCCCTGGGCTGTGATTGAAAGCGGCTCTCTCTTTTGAATCGATGTGATTGCAGACATAAATACCTCCGTCCATATTCTATAACACTTTTTGGATTTTTTAAAATAATTTTTCATTATATTCGTCCTAAATTTCAATTGTTGTTGACAGGAAAAAGCCCGCGCGATATATTGTCCGAACGGCATAATAATGAAGAAAAACGTAAACATTTCGGCATTTTTTAGGGATCTCTTTTTGGTGGAAACAGAATGCGTCCTTTCGTTCGCGGTTGTGGGAACGATTTTCGCGCGCGGGGCGGCGATTTCTTACGCGCATTTTTTTGTTCCGCTCGCGCTCGGCGCGCTTTGCATGATTCCTTGCCTGCCGGTTTACTTAATAGAAAACATGTCGATTCCGCAAGTGATTGTCCAGCGCTCCGCCGAGCTCATTGTCTTGGAGGCTGCTTGCGTTTGGACGGCGAACTTTTTGGCCGGAGACTTTTTGGGAAAGCCCGGCCTTGTCGCGGTCGCCGCGCTGACGGCGCTTTTTGACGTCCTTTCTTATTCAGTCGCCTACTGGCTGGAAAAGGCGGAGTCTGAACGCTTGAACAAAAAGCTCAAGGAGCTTGCAAAAAAACAGCTTGAATACGGAGAGGCCTCAAATTCTGAGGCGCGAAATGCGGACGGCCAAGAAGCGGAAGACGGCGGCAAAAAGGATTCGACCATCGAGGCTTTTGGCGACAGCAACAAAAAGGCTCAAATTCCTATCGCGGAAATTCTTTACTTTGAGGCGGACGCGGAGCAAGTGTTCGCTTATACTGAAAAAGAAATTTTTCAAGTCCATCAGCGCCTGTACCAAGTGGAAACGCTTTCGAGCGCTGCGGGAATTATCCGAGTGTCCAAGTCGCATCTTGTGAACTTGCGCAAAATCCAATCCGTGCGTACGGCCCTGAACAGCCGCCTTTACGCCAAAATGGCCAACGGCGAGGAAGTTCTTGTAAGCCGCAAGTACGCGCCTAATTTTAAGGAGCGCATTTCATAAAGAAGCGGACACGTGGATAGCTTCATATACAAAGTGCATTGACAGTCCGCGCGAGCGGACAAGTGGATAGTTTCATATACAAAGCGCCACTGGAACATGACGCGCATTTCATCGCCTTAAACTTGCATCTTGTATAAAAGTTGTTTTCATTATAAGCCGCATTGTATACAATGCTTTTTGTCACCCCTTGGAGGAAAAAAATGAAGGAGAAGTTTCAAAATTACAGAACTTACTTTACTCGTTTGCTCGCAATCGCGGTTCCGCTGATTTTGAGCAACATCATAAACCAAGTCCAAATGCTGATCGACCGCATTTTCTTGGGCCAGGCCAACACTTTGTACATGGCGGTTTTGGGAAACACAACCTCGCCGCTATGGACAACTATGTCGGTTTGCTTTTCAATCGCGACAGGCGCTTCTATTTTGATAAGCCAGAGCGTCGGAGCGAAGGACGACAAGAAAAAGGAAGAGTATTCAGGCGCGCTCCTAAAGTACTGCCACATTCTTCCGTTCGCGCTCTTTTTGCTTTGGTTCTTTGGCTCAAAGCCGGTCTTTAGGCTGATGGGCGTGTCCGACAATTTGATCGGAATGTGCGCCGACTACACGCGCTATTCTTCGCCGATTTTTTTGGTGCTGGGAATGGGCTGCAGCTGGACGGTGATTTTCCAAACGTCAAACCATACAAAGCACTTGGCGATTTGGAGCGTTTTGCGCTCGTCCTTGAACATTTTCTTGGACTGGGTTTTGATTTTTGGAAACCTTGGCTTTCCGTCAATGGGAATCAAGGGCGCCGCGCTTGGAACGACCATCGCCGAATACTTGGGCGGAATGTACCTTATGTTCGCGTACTTTAGGAGCGGAAAGCTTAACACGCGGCCCAGCATGCGGGCGGTAAAAGACGCGAAGTTTGGAAGCTACTTGCATTCGGCGCGGCTTGGAATCAACACCGCCTTGGAAGACTTTTGCTGGAACTTCGGCAACTTGGCGATCATCCGTATCCTCAATTCAATCAACGAGCTTGCGGCCGGCATTTATTCCATCATCTTTGGCGTGGAAGTTTTGGCCGTCGTAATCATCGGCTCTTTGGGAAGCGGAACGTTGACGCTGGCTTCCGAGGCGGTGGGCCAGAGCGACAGGAAGCAGTTTAAGGGAGTGTGCCTTGCGGCCTACGCGCTTAGCCTTGTGGTGACGCTCGCGATGATTTTGGCTTCGCTTTTGTGTCCAAGGTGGATCATCTCGGTCTTTACAAAGGACAGGGGAATCATCGCGACAAGCGGCATTTACTTGCTTTTGATTTCGGTAAACTTGATTTCAAAGTCGGGGAACATAATTATCGGAAGCGCGATTCGCGGAAGCGGCGACACAAGATGGATGTTCTTCACCCAGATTTTTGGAACGATATTTGTAATTGCGTGCGCCTGCTTCTTTGTTTACACGCTTGGGCTTGGAATCGTCGGAGTTTTCCTTGCGGTAATCGCCGACGAAGCCGTCCGCTTTGCGATTAACTTTGGAAAGTTCGTACGCATTTACAAAAAGTCTCCGGTATTCGGCGACTAGGAGGGGAAAAATGAAAGAGTTTATCGCTTGCTGCGGCTTGGACTGCGAAACTTGCGAAGCGCGAATCGCCACAATAAAAAATGACGACGCCCTTCGCGAAAGCGTCGCAAAAAAATGGTCCGAATTTAACAAGGTTGAGATCACGCCTCAAATGATTAATTGCGAGGGCTGCCGAACCAACGGAATAAAGACAGACTACTGCCAGTATCTTTGCTCTATACGCCAATGCGTGAAGGCAAAGAAATTTGACACTTGCGGAGACTGCGACAAGATGAACACTTGCGAAACGCTCAAAATGATAACGATGCACAACCCGAACGCGCTTGACAATTTGCGGGGAACGGCAAAAGCGGAATTTAAAATAAGGCTTGCGACAGAAGGCGACGCGCAAGCGGTTCACGACATTTACGGCTCCTACGTTCAGCTTGACTACGTGACCTTTACCGTCGAAAACCCCAGCGTCGATCATTACCGAAAGAAAATCGCCGAGACGCTAGAAAAATACCCCTTCCTTGTCGCGGAAGGCGCGGACAAAAAAATTCTTGGCTACGCATGCGGATCGCCGCTAAGGCCGCACGACGCCTACCAGTGGAACGTTGAGTGGACGATAATGCTAGCCGAGGACGCGCCAAGACGGCAAGGAATCGCGACGGCGCTTTACAAAGAATTCGCCCGGCTGCTTGCCTTGCAAGGCTACCGCTACATTTACGGCGTTTTGGTCGACACAAACCAAGCGAGCGTCGCCCTGCACAAAAAGCTTGGCTTTAAGGAAGCCGGGCATTTTGAGAGCGCCGGCTTTAAAATGGGCAAATGGCGCGGAATCATTTGGTACGTAAAAGAAATCGGAAGTTCAAAAGAGCCGCCAAAAAAGCCGCTTTCGCTTAGCGAAGCAATGTAAAAAAAATTTGAGGAAGAATATGCTTTTTGAAACGGAACGGCTTTTTTTTCGCGAGATGACGCTCGAAGACACGGACACGCTCGCGCTTGTCATGAGCGACTCAGAATCGATGAAATTTTATCCTCACCCTTTTTCGCGGGAAGAAGTTGAAAACTGGATAAAGTGGAACATTGACAATTACCAAAAATACGGATTCGGACTCTGGGCTGTCTGCCTTAAAGAAAGCGGAGAAATGATTGGCGACTGCGGAATCACGATGCAGCAGGTTGAAAATGATTTGTTCCCGGAAATCGGCTACCACTTGCGCAAAGAGTTCCGAGGCATGGGATACGCGACCGAAGCCGCGAAGGCTTGCGCGCGATTCGCCAAAGAGCGCGGCATGAAAAAAATCATTTCATACATGAAGTCCGACAACCTTCCCAGCCGCCATGTGGCCGAGCGCAACGGCATGAAATTTGCAAAAGCCTTCACCAAGACCGTGATGGGAAAAGTTGTTGAGGACGAAGTTCTTTATATGAAGGATTTGTAAATTGAACATTGGAAAGGAAAAAATGAAAGCGTTTATTGTTTACTGCCATCCATCGGAAGATTCTTTTACGCGTCATGTAAGGGATTCTTTCATAAAGGGAATTGAAGACTCAGGGAACGACTATGTTCTTTCCGATTTGTACAAGATGAATTTTAGGACTGACATGAGCGAGCAAGAATATCTGCGCGACGCCAATTACAGAAAGTTGCCGGACGTGGCCAAAGACGTGTTGGCCGAGCAAGCGAAAATAAATTCCTCTGACGCGATCGTATTTATTTACCCGGTCTTTTGGACGGAAGCTCCGGCCAAACTTGTAGGCTGGTTTGACAGAGTTTGGTCTCACGGATTTGCTTACGGCGAAAACAGAACGATGAAAGTTCTGGACAAAGCCCTCTTCCTTGTGACGGCAGGCAACACGATGGAACGCCTTGAAAAATTCGGCCTTTTGGACAGCATGAAAAAAGTCATGATAGGCGACAGAATTTTTGACCGCGCAAAAAAAATCCGACTTTGTCATCTTTCCAGGAATGTCAAGGGAGCTTGCCTCGCGTGAAGAAGGTTGGGACAAAAATCTCAAAACGGCTTATGAAAAAGGCGCGAATCTTTTTAAGTGAGGAAAACAATGGCGACATTTTGCCCAGAGATTGAACAGATAAAGGACCCCGCGACAAAACAGGCAATAGCAAGAAAAATTCTTGAAGGCTTGCGCGACTGGTTTAAAGTGGACGAAAGCAGGGAAAAATACATTTCAGATTGCGCGGACTGGACTTTTCTTGCCGCAAAAGAAAAAGATGAATATTCAGGCTTTCTCTGCCTAAAAGAAACAGGAAAAGACACCGTTGAGCTTGCGGTGATGGGAGTAAAAAAAGAGTTCCACCGCAAGGGACTTGGAAGAAAACTTTTTGAAGCGGCAAAGAAAATCGCGACAGAAAAAGGCTATTCTTTTATGCAGGTAAAAACCGTTCAGATGGGCGTGTATCCAGATTATGACATCACCAACCGTTTTTACCAGTTCTGCGGCTTTAAGGAATTGGAAGTCATAAAAGAAATCTGGGGCGAAGAAAACCCCTGCCAGATTTATATTATGTATTTGAAATAATTCGAGAAAGCTTTGCAAGTTCTTCAAAAAGATGGGTACGAAACAGAATAAAATAGGAGACAAAGAAAATGAATGAAAAATTATTGAAGCATTTTAAAGAAAGTGGCCGATTCACTTATCCTGGATTGTATGAGCCTTATTTTAAGACTCTTCCGGATGATATAACGGAACTTGGGAATCTTGTGTGCGCGCAGATTATTCATAGAATCACTTTGAAACAGGGAAACTCCGGGGCAAATGCTGATTTACGTTACGGTGACATGACACGATATCCATGGCACAGAATGCGTTGTGAGGACGATGTTTTTCTTACAGCATCTTCAATGACGGCTGAACTTTTTAGAATGGATGGTCGTGGTTTTGCAAGTGATCGTGCGGTTGAGAACAAGCTTGTTTTATGCTGCCGTTACGTTTCTGTTCTTATGAGCGCGATTTTAAAAGCAAAGGGGTATGCGGCTCGAAGCAGGGCAGGATATGCTCCGTACATTGTTAATGGAATCAGTATGGATCACTGGATCAATCAGTATTATGACGAAGCTCAGGGCAAATGGATTACGATTGATGCCGACGGATTTTTCAAAAAGGGTGAGCTTCCTTTTGACAGTCAGTACGATATTCCTCAAGAGCAGTTTGATTTCGCAGGCCCAACCTGGCTTGATATTCGGCAGGGTAAAAAAGATGGAAGTAAATTTATCTACGCAGATGGACTTGGTACAAATTCACTCAAAGCACTTTCACTTTATGTTTTTTATGATTTGAATGCGCTTATGAATCAGGAACTGACATTTTCGTTTGCGCCTCTCTGGTGGAGTCATTTTGATGAACTGACAGAGGTAGAGCTTGGAAAGATTGATTTTGTTGCCGAACTTTTAAAAGAGCCTGATGAAAATTTTGACGAGCTGCAAAAAATATGGAGTGAGGACAAGTTCTGGCGTCTTTTCTGTTCTCCGCTTGTTGGTGAATCTGATTTTATTTAAAGTCTTGATTCATTTTGTATGAAAAAAAAGATAGCATATACAGGAGAAATTATTATATGGAAGATTTATCTGAGTACTTAAAAGAAACCGACTGCATTGATTACACAAATCCTCTAGTTGCAAAAAAAGCGGCCGAGCTGAAAGCCGCATCTTCTGACACCATGGACTACATCGAAAGATCCTACAAGTTTGTACGCGACAAGATTCCGCACAGCTGGGACGCAAAACTTACTGTGGTTTCAAAAAAAGCCAGTGATGTGCTCAAAAACAAAACCGGCATCTGCTGGACAAAATCATGCCTGCTTGCCGCCTTGCTTCGCGCAAACAAAATCCCGGCAGGAATCAGCTATCAGTATTTGACTCGTGCCGATGATGCAAGCGACGGTTACATCATCCACGCGCTGAATACATTTTACATCGATTCGCTAAAAAAATGGATTCGACTTGACGCGCGCGGTAACAAGCCGGGAGTAAACGCGCAGTTCAGTCTGGAAAAAGAAATTCTTGCTTTTCCTGTCCGCCCGGAATTTGGCGAAAAAGACTTCCGTGACAACCACTGTGATTTGGACGTTCGGCTTAAAGAAATTCTAAAGACGAGTGGCAACATCCTCGAAGTTCGCGCGGATTTTGAAATGGAGAACTAAGCAAATGCTGATAAAAAAATGTTCGCTTTCGGACGTTGAAGAATTGGCTCAGTTAAACAAGCTGCTCATCGAAGATGAAAAAAGCGACAATACGATGAATATTGAAGAATTGAAAGCTCGGATGCATGGTTTTCTTGAAAATGATTACGCTGCCTATTTCTTTATGGAAGAAAACAAAATAATAGGCTATGCGCTTGTGCGACACACTTCAAATCCAATGTATCTTAGGCAGTTTTACATCGACAGAAATTTCAGAAGGCAGGGCAAAGGTCGCGCAGCCCTAAAAGTTTTGCTAAAAGAGCTAAAAACAGATACGATTGACATCGAAGTTCTGTCATGGAACGAGGCTGCAATTAAATTTTGGGAAAGCTGCGGTTTTATCGAGCGAAGTCGCTATATGAGACTGGAAAATTCAGGATCTGCTTTACTCCTATGAAATACACAGTGGAATTGCAAGGACTTTTGCTTATGGAAGAATTCCTAAGTAAATTCCAAAAAGAAACAAAAATATAAATTCAATTACGAAAAAAAACGAGGCCTATATGATTATTCAAGACATCGACAAAGGAAAAGATTTTGACTGGGGAAAAACCTCCAGCGATTATGCAAAATACAGAGACATTTACCCGCAAGAGTTCTATGACTATATTTTGAATTTAGGATTATGCAAAGACGGTCAGACCGTATTGGACTTGGGCACAGGTACTGGTGTGCTTCCAAGGAACATGTACAAGTACGGAGCCAAATGGACTGGAACAGACATAGCTAAAAATCAGATAGAACAAGCCAAAGCGCTGGCTAAAGAAGCCGGAATGGACATAGATTTCTATACTTTAAGGGCGGAAGAGGTCTCTTTTCCAGACAACAGCTTTGACGTTATCACTGCTTGCCAATGTATCTGGTATTTTGACCATAACATAACCTCCGAAAATTTTGCAAGAATGCTCAAGCCAAACGGCAAGTTTCTTATTTTATACATGGGCTGGCTACCTTACGAAGATCCTGTTGCAGGAAAAAGCGAAGAAATCATTTTAAAGCACAACCCTGACTGGACGGCGTATGGAGACAAGGTTCAACCGGTTTGGGTGCCAGATCAGTATTCAAAGCATTTTACAGTTTTGTCTCACAAAGAATTCCGTGTTGACGTTCCATTTTCAAGAGAGGGGTGGCACGGACGAATGCGCGCATGTCGAGGAGTAGGAGCCTCAATGTCGCCAGAACAAGTTGCCGTATGGGACAAGGAACACAAAGAAATGCTCGAAAAAAACACCCCTGAAAATTTCATGGTCAAGCATTATATATCCATCGCAGAATTGCAGGTAAATAAATAAAGTTTATAAAGGAAACATCATGAAACAATACATTGTTGACGCATTTACGGACAAAATTTTTGGCGGAAATCAAGCGGCGGTCTGCGTTCTGGACGAGTGGATTTCTGACTCGCTCATGCAGAACATCGCAAAGGAAAACAATTTTTCCGAGACTGCATTCACCGTAAAAGAGGGTGATAAATATCACCTTCGATGGTTCACTCCTGCCGCAGAGATTGATTTTTGCGGACACGCAACTCTTGGAACGGCTTTTGTCCTCTTAAATTTTTATGAAAAGGTTGCGGACAAAATCACTTTTAAGACACAAATAGGCGAACTTACGGTAGAAAAGCAGGGCGAGCTTTTCAAAATGAACTTCCCCGCTTACCGCTGCAACAAAATCGAAGTGACGGAAAAGATGGAAGAAGCGCTCGGCGTGCGCCCAAAAGAAGCCTACATTGACCGCGACCTTCTGCTGGTTCTGGAAAATGCGGAGCAGGTTCGAAATCTCAAACCAAATCAGGAAAAGCTAAAGGAACTCGACGGTCTTTGCATAGCCGTAACCGCTCCTGGCGACACCGCGGAATACGACAGCGTTAGCCGCGTATTCTGCCCGGAGCTTGGCCTAATGGAAGACCCGGTGACAGGAAGCAGCCACTGCATGATTGCTCCTTACTGGTGCGACCGGCTTGGAAAAGAAAAACTGGTTTGCTTTCAGTCATCCGAGCGGACAGGCGTTTTGTATGCCGAACGAAAGGGCGAGCGAATCATCTTGTCTGGCAAGGCGGTCTTGTATTCGGAAGGCAATATTCTGGAATAGATGTAATACAAAACATGAGGAAAAAAATGAACTACAAAATAATCGACCAAAAACATATTATAGCTCGGGCGTTTTCCGCCTTTTGGAAAAAGGAATTGCGGATTTTGAGAAAGGTTGAATAAAATGGTGACAAAGAAAGAATTCAAAGACACATTGATTAAGCTTGGCGTTAAAAAAGGAATGACGCTTGAAGTCCACAGTTCGCTGGGCAGCTTTGGAAAATTAGAAGGCGGAGCGGAAACTGTAATCGACACGCTCAAAGAAATCATCACTTGCGAAGGAAGCATTTTTATGCCTGCCCTCAGGCTTTCCAAGGAGCTTCCCCTTACTGAGGAAGACAAAAGGCTTGGTCTTACTGTAAAGATTAAAATCCTTCCGCCGGAAGCCGAGCGAACGGCCATGGGAATTATCGCCGACACATTTAAAAGAATGCCAGGCGTTTTTTGCGGCCCAGACTTCATCGCGACCGCCGGCTGGGGAAAGCATGGCGAAGAAGCTGCGAAAGGCGGCTTGAATTACGCCATACACAACGGCGGAATGGCGCTGCTTTTGGGCGTGGATATCTACAAACTCACTGCGATGCACTATGTTGAAGACTGTACGCCAGACGAGATCAAAAACGCGTTCGCTTCCAGCGAAGAAGTGAACAAAATCTATCCGCCTAACGAGTGGTTCACTGAATGCGGCCATCCGCCAGTTAAGGCTTGGTACAAGATTCAGGATATGGCTTACGAGCGGGGCCTTATAAAAGAAGCAATGATAGGCTCTTGCAAGGCGATGTTCTTCAATATCTGGGACGTTGTTTCAATTTATGAGCATGAATTGAAAAATAATCCGTACGAACTATGGGGAATGAAGGATAGGAGTTAATATGAAAACATTAATCGCTTATTGCGGATTGGATTGCGAATCTTGCGAGGCTCGACTTGCCACAATTAACAACAACAACAGTTTGCGGGCAAAAGTAGCCAAGAAATGGTCGGATTTGAACGGCGTTGAAATCACGCCGCAAATGATTAATTGCGTCGGCTGCCGTGTTGACGGAGCAGAAAAAAAAAATTCCGCTGACGCAATCGTCTTTATCTATCCAGTCTTTTGGACGGAAGCGCCAGCAAAACTTGTCGGCTGGTTTGACCGCGTCTGGTCGCACGGATTTGCTTACGGTAAAAAGAGGTCGATGAAAGTTCTGGACAAGGCGCTCTTCCTTGTGACCGCCGGAAACACGATGGAACGGCTTGAAAGCTTTGGCCTTTTGGACAGCATGAAAAAAGTAATGATTGGCGACAGATTTTTTGACCGCGCCAAGGCTTCCGACTTTGTCATCTTCCCCGGAATGTCAAGGGAACTGGATTCCCGCGAACAAGATTGGGACAAGAACCTAAAAACCGCCTACGAAAAAGGCAGGACCTTGTTTTAACATGAGATTAAGGCAACGGAGACAAAAATGACGATGGAAACAAAGCGCCTAATAATCCGCCGCTGGAACGAAAGCGACGCGGAAAACTTGTACAAATACGCGAGCGATCCGGACGTAGGCCCAATCGCAGGCTGGCCAGCGCACAAAAGCGTCCAAGAAAGTTTGGCCGTCATACAAAACGTCTTTAACGGAGAGGAAGCCTACGCCGTCTGCCTAAAGGACGACAAAAAGGCCATAGGCGCGATCGAGCTAAGACTAAAGGGGAACTCCGGCTTGGCCGAGAGCGACGACGAATGCGAAATGGGCTTTTGGCTTGGAAAGCCCTTTTGGGGCAAGGGAATCATTCCCGAAGCCGCGCGCGAACTTCTTCGCCGGGCCTTTGAAGACCTTGGAATGAAAAAAGTTTGGATTGGCTATTACGAAGGAAACGAAAAGTCAAAGCGCGCGCAAGAAAAGCTCGGCTTTAAGTTCCAGCGCAAAATAGAAAACGCCGACGTTCCCCTAATGGGCGAAAAAAGAAATTGCTATGTAAGCCTTATGGCCAAGGAAGACTGGACGCGCGATCTCGGCGCCTAAATTTCATCCTACAAGATTTTTTTCTTCTTTTTTGATGTCCCGCTTGTTCTTGTACATCTCTTTGTCGGCGCGGTCAAAAATCTCCGACACAAGCGTGTCTTTTTCGGGAACGTATTCGGCCATTCCGGAAGCGAGAATTGGTCCAAATCCCGCCCGCTGGTTCTCCAAAACTTGGGCGCGCAAACTTTTCATCAAAAGTTCCCTGCTTGAATAATCGTTCCCCCTTAAGAAGACGACAAACTCGTCGCCGCCGATTCTGAACACGGGGCTGTGGACAAAGGTGTTGCACAAAAGCATCGCTGACTTTTTGATGTACTCGTCGCCAGCGACATGGCCCTGCGTGTCGTTGATGGCCTTAAGGTCGTTGGCGTCGCACACCACAAGGCCAAAGGGCAGGTAATCCATTCCGTTGTCGATGTTGGCCTGGACGGATTTTTCCAGCTCGTTGTAAGCCGTCTTGTTTTTAACGCCCGTAAGCTCGTCGCGCCTTGCAAGCTCCTTTTCGGTGTTAAGCGCCTTAAGGTGCTGCTTTTCTCTTTTTACTTCGTCGTCGATATTTTCAACGCCGATGATATAGTGGCTTTCGTCGGCGGTCTTTCTGACAGTCAACCTTACATAATGTGTTTTTCCAGAGGCCACGACCCGGTAGTCTATGCCGCAAGTTTTTTTGTCCTTAAGGGCATCTTCCATGCGGTCTTTCTGAATAAAGTCTGAGACAAGGTCGCGGTCGCCTTTGTGGATGACGTTCGGAATGTCATTCTTGGCGTCCGCAAAAAAGTCGTCGCCGGATTTTTGCATGTCCAAGGGGCCGTAAATGTTACGGCATTCGTAGCTGACGTAGCTTGAGTCCTTGGCGTCAACGTAATATATCACGTCGTAATTGACAGCCAAGATTTCGGCGATTTGGGTGAAGGTGACATGGCTCTTTTGGCTTTCAATCCGCATGTTCTCGGCGGTAATCTCGTCTTCGATGTCCTTGCCGGACAAAACAAAATGCCTGTCATCGTTGGCGCGCATGACAGTGAATTGGTAATGCCTTGTTTGGCCGTCAATCATCAGCCTGTATTTGTAGGAATATGACTTTTTGCCCTCAAGGTTTTTCAGCATGACCTCTTTGTAGTACAGGCTCCTTGCAAATTCCCTGTCGTCGGGGTGAACATATTTTTCAACATTGCCGCGGGAATCGCCATAAAAATCGCGGCCCGCCAAGGGTATCTTCATAGCGCCATATTTGCGGCTGGATGAAAATTCCCGATACTTTCCAGACTCGACGCTGATGTAATACATCACTTCGTAATCTTCCGCCAAGCTTGTCGCGATGTTGTCGTATATCTCTTTTTCCTTGCGTTCCTTCGCTTCGACAAAAGAGTGGATGACGCAGATTCCGACCAAAAGCCCCATTGCGTAAAATGGATGCATCGGGTCAAGTATTTGCAATATCAGGAACAGTTCCATCACAAGGCAGGTGAGGGCGACCGCGATGTTCCTAGTCCGCTTTCCGCCGCTTGATTTGCGCGCCGCATAAAACATGTATATCGAAGTGACCACATAAAGGACAAAATGCAAGGCAAAAGCGACGTGCCTTCCCGGTTCCGTAACATAATCGTGGTTCCTGTCAAAAGAAAAAATAAACGGATGAAAATAATTTATCACAAGATAAACAGGAGCCAGCGCGAACACAGTCCACATCGCGCGCAGAAGAATTTTGTTCCTTAGCCCAAGCCTGTTCAAATGCGAAAGCACATAACTAATCCAGGTCGGCATTGTCAGGAAGAGGAACAAAAAATACAGCGAGCAATCTAAGTATAAAAAAGGAAAGACGGCGCCAACATTGCGGAATTCGTACAAAAGGCCCCAGCCTATGTCCGTGACAAAGTAGCAGTTGGCCGCCGCAAGAAAACGTCTGTAACGGGCGACCGCGCGCTGTTCGTTTTCCCGCTCTTCGCCGCGCGCCCGGATGGTCTTAAGGGTCTCCCGGTTTATTATGAGATTGAGTATTAATGCCAGCAAACTTATAATCGAGTAAGACATTCCGCTAAAAAATTCTCCGATTATATTATACAACACTTTACGAAAAAAATCAGATTTTTTTTGAGTTTTTGAGATTTTTTTACAATATTTATGGTACTTTAGGCGGAAGGGAGGGAGCGACGCCCTACTCCGCCGCGGCCGTCATAGAACCGTTCCTGCAAATAATTTGCGTTTTGGAAGGGTCGACGATATTTTCTTCCATAATAATTTCTTTGATGCTGTCGGCTTCTATTTTTCCGCCAAGGGGATTCTTCACGCCGTCGATTGTTCCGACGACGCTAGCTTGAACGGTGGACCGCTCAAAGGAACGGTCGCAGCTTTCCATAACGCAGTTTTGAAGGACAAGATTTTTGCAGTAGCAGAAGGGCTGGGTTCCAACAATGCGGCAGTTGACGAGGGTGAGGTTTTCGGAATACCAGCCAAGGTATTCGCTTTTGATCACGCTGTCGCGGACGGTGACATTTTTTGAATGCCAAAAGGCGTCCTTTGTGTCCAGCGTCGAATCGCTTATTTGCATGTCGGAGCAATATTGGAAGGAATACTTTCCCTTCAATGTGAGAGCCGAGATTTTTGCCGACTCGACTTCAAAGAACGGATATTCAGATTCCTCGATCGTGACGCTTTCGATTGTCACGTCGCGGCACTTCCAAATGAATTCCTCGGAGTTTGCGGTAGAATTTTTAAGCGCGATATTTTCACATTCGCGGATGGCTTTTGTTCCTTTGAGGGAACATGAGCCAATGACAATATTTTTGTCGTACCAAAAGGCCGCGCGGCAGTTTGGCGTGAACTGGCAGTTGGAAACTTCCGCATCAATCACATGCCAAAAGGGATAGCGAAGGTTGAAATACGAGTCTTGGACTTTTACGCCGCGCGCTTCTTTTAGCGCAGACTCTCCGTCGGCCGGCCCATCAAAGCGGCAGTCAGTGACAATAGAATCGCAGACGCCGTACAAGGCCCGCTCTTGGTCCAAGGAAAGGCCGATATATTCCATAAAACTCCTTTATACAATTTATCCTTGCATTCTCATATTGACAAATATCTATGTATCGATTATACTCAACATATAGACATTTGTCAATATGAGGTTTGTATGAATGAATCAGATTTAGCCGCCATCTGCAAAGCCTTGGGGGATGAAAACCGCGTCAAAATCATTAAGATGCTGACAGGCGGAAAATTATGCGCATGCAGAATTCTTGACGCTTTTAACATTAGCCAGCCCACCCTCTCCCATCATATAAAGATTCTCATAGACTGCAATCTCGTCAATTCGCAAAAAGAAGGAAAATGGACTTATTATTCAATAAACAGCAAAAAGTTTTTAGCCTTTAAGAATGCCGTATCCAAGTTCGCTTGCAAGCCTGCGGCCGCAAAGGAATAAAATATGACAACAAATGAAAATCAGAAAATCAACAGAACAAGACTTTATTCGTGATGATGTTCGCCGTGATGGTCGCACTTAGCTTCAAAGTTGGGCTTGAGTTCGCCTTTTGCAAAAAGTTCCGCGGCCTCGTCGGCGCTGCCTGTA
>JBGUQT010000144.1:0-25744 GCA_045131275.1 Treponema sp. | reverse complement strand
AAAGTCGAAGTTTGGCGTTTCGACATTCTCGCCTTCGGCGGCGACGCGCGCTTCGGTGATTTTTGAGCATCTAATAAAATCACCAAGCGATTTTGCCGCCTCCCGGTTTCCGATCAAGTCTACAATTTCTGTCTGTTCGTATTCGTTTGTGGGAGCGTTTGAAACGTTCAAAACCTCAAAGCCAGCTCCCTGCAAAAGAATTTGCGTGTTGCGCGCCAAGCCCTGCACCTTGGTTCCGTTTTGGATTTCCAAAACATAAGTGCGGTCGCCGCCAGCGCCCGACGCTTGAATGATTGATGAAACGGTTCTTCTTGCGACTTCCTTGATAAAGTCTCCGTTTCTAAAGGGATAGAGCAAAACGTTTCCGTCAACGCTCTGGTTAAGCCCCGTAACTTCCAGCTGAGTGACGCGCTCGTAGTCAATGCGAGTGACAAGCTCAAGCAATTCGGCAAAGTCCTTTTGGTTCAAGTTGCTTGCAAAGCAAGAAGCGAAGTGCTTAAAGTTTTCGCGCTGGAAAATGATGTTGCGGTTTTTGCGCAAAGCGGCCAACAAGGCCACGAGCATTGACTGGCGGCGCTCTTGAACGGAATCTTCCTCTTCAGTGTCAAGCGAGTAAGTCATATACGTTGTGACCTTGCTTCCAAAAAGGCGGACGGCGCCGCTGGGCAAAAGCCAAATCTCGCCGTTGGGGCCGCGCTCGTCAACCTGCTGCGGAATAAAGACGCCAAGGCCGCCAAGCAAGTCAGCCAAACGCTCAAAGTCCTGCAACTGGATCTCTATTATGTACGACAGCTCCAAGTCCAAAAGCTTTTCTATTTCGCGCCGGTAAGCGTCAATGCCCTTTTCTTTGAACACCGCGTCGATTCTGTCAACGCGGCCAAGGGATTCGTAAATCGCGCCGGTGTTTTCGGGAATCGTTATCAAGGCGCCTTTTCCCGATTCAGCGTAAGCCAAAAAGACGTCGGTAAAAACAACGTTTGGGCCGTCCTCAATCAAAATCAAGGCCTTGATGATTGGGTCGGTCTTAAGCTTGTCCTTTACCGAGTCGGCGCGCAAGTAAACATAAAATGAAACGATCAGCGACAAAAAAATCGCGACAATCAAAACGAGAAAAATCATTCCTTTGCGCTCGCGCTTTAAGCCCATTTTTAACCTCGATATGCTATCAATCTTTTAGGCTTTTGTAAAAAGCCTTTGTTTCCGCGGCAACCTTTTTGCCCTTGCTTTTTAAGTAATCCATGCTTTCTTTGACCACCGCGGCGGTCATTTGGTTCACGCTCATCGCCATAAGGCGCTCCGTGTATTCCGGCGTGACGTTTTCGCGGCCCGGCTCAATTTTGTCTGCAACGTACAAAAGCTTGGCCAAGTCGCTCATTCCAGCCTTGCCAAAAGTATGGTTTGCCACGGCCTCCAAAACGTCCTTGTCGTCAACGTTCCAATTGTCGCGCAGCAAAACCGCCGCCGCGCGCCCGTGCAAAAGAGCGGGCCTTGAGCTTTCTATTTTTAGAAAAGGCTCGCCGTCAAGGGCCGCGGTCTTAAGCAAGGCCTCGTCATTCATGCTCTTGCAAATGTCGTGGGCGATTCCCACAAAAAATCCTATTTGCTCGCTCAATCCATAATGGGCGCAAAGCTTGGCGCAAGTCTGCGCGACCCGCACGCTATGCTTGTAACGCTCCTCGCTTACGGCCGCCAAAGCGTACTTGCGAACGCTTTCGGTCAACTCGGCAAGCTCCAATCTATTGTTTATATCCATATAGCCTGTTAGTGACGATGTATTCGTAAACTTCTTGCGGAATAAGGTACCTAAAGCTCTTTCCTTGGGCGATGCGGCTCCTTATGTCAGTTGAGGAAATAGGAACTATCGCGTTCCTAAGCTCCGTATAAGGCCAGACAAAGCGCTTTTTGTCCACGTTCATAAACTGGCCGTTGGCGTCAACGCCGCCGACATAGTTTCCGCGGGGCTTGTTCGCCGAGCCCGACGCCCTTTTGTCGCCAAAATTTTGCCTTGAGGCGATTATCAAGTCGCAAAAGCCGGCGACTTGCTCAACTTCCTTCCACTTGTAAAATTCGGCGGCGATTTCCTGGCCCATTATCAAGCCGATTTTTCCTTCCAAGCGGCCGCGGTACTTGTCCATCAAAAAGCGGAGCGTGTCAATCGTATACGACACTCCCCCGCGCTGAAGTTCGCAGGGCTCTATCTCAAATTTTGGGTTTGACTTTATAGCCGCCTCCAGCATGGCCAAGCGGCTGGACGGAGACACGCTGGCCGCCAACTGCTTGTGGGGCGCGATGAAAGTGGGCACGAACAAAATTTTGTCATAGCCCAAAAAAAGCGCCTCGTCGGCCACCGACAAGTGGCCTGAGTGAACGGGATTAAAGCTTCCGCCGTAAATCGCTATTTTCAACCTTCGCTCCCCGGATACTGAATCTCCGCGTCGTCGTCGATGGACTCGCGTTCCGCCATAAAAGCGCTTACGGAAGCCGGCTTGCTTTGATCCGAATCTTGCGCGCTCTCCAATTTGTCAACCAATTGAATTACGGCGTTGCGCAAAGCGGCCATTCCGATGTTGTTCAAAATAGAAACGGAAAGAACGTTTATGTCCTTGTCGGCTTCTTTTATTTGCAGGGCGATTTGGTCCGCGTTTTCCTTGGCGCCCTCAACGTCAATCTTGTTGCACAAGACCATTCTGGGCTTCTTTGCCAATTCCGCGGAATACGCGGCGACTTCCTTGCTTAAGGTTTCGTAAGCCGTCAAATAGTTTGCGTCGCTGGCGTCGATTATGAACAAAAGGCACTGGGTGCGCGAAATGTGCTTTAAGAACTTAAAGCCAAGGCCCACGCCTTCGCTGGCGCCTTCTATGATGCCGGGAATGTCGGCGATGATAATGTCGCGCTCGTCGTCAACCCGCAAAACGCCAAGGTTTGGAATTTTTGTCGTAAATGGATAAGGAGCGATTTTTGGCCGCGCGTTGGTAAAGGCCGTCAAAAGCGACGACTTTCCGGCGTTTGGAAAGCCGACCAAGCCCACGTCAGCCATGACGCTAAGCTCGACCCGGATTTTTTTCACCGTTCCCGGCTCGCCCTTGTTGGCGACGCGCGGCGCTTGGTTTGTGGAAGACTTAAAGTGAATGTTTCCCCAGCCGCCGTTTCCGCCCTTTAAAAGCAAGAATTTTTCGTCCTCGCCTTGGGTCGTAAAGTCGTGAATCAACTCTCCGGTCTCGGCGTCCTTTAAGCTTGTTCCGGGCGGAACGGGTATGACCAAGTCTTCTCCGGCGGCGCCGTACTTTCCCCAGCTCATTCCGTCGGTGCCATTCCTGGCCTTTAAAATGGGACGGCGGCGCAAGCGCGAGAGGGTTCGCATGTTGCGCTTTACGACAAAATAAACGTCGCCGCCTTTTCCGCCGTCGCCGCCGGAAGGACCTCCAAGCGGGATGTATTTTTCCCGCCTAAAGGAAATGCAACCGTTTCCGCCCTTGCCTGAGGATACTGTAATTACCGCTTCGTCCGCAAATTGTATCATAATAACCCATTAAAAAAAAAACGCCCGGCATATTAAACCGGGCTGTTTATGCGATTGTCAACCTTACGCGTTCACAATAGAAATGTACTTTCTGTTGTTGCTCTCGTGGAAGACAACCTTTCCGTCGGCTGTAGCAAAAATGCTGTCGTCGCCGGCGCGTTTGGCATTGTCGCCCGGGAAAAACTTTGTGCCGCGCTGCTTAACAATAATTGAACCAGCTGTCACAAACTGTCCCGCATATTTTTTAACGCCCAAGTGCTTTGGGTTTGACTGGCGGCCGTTTTTAGCGCCGCTTCCGCCTTTACTTCTTCCCATTTTATTCCTCCAATTTACATTCCAACTGAACATTTTGCGGAAACTCTTTTGCAAGGCCCTCAAAGCCCTTTTGCAAAAAGTCCGCGGCGAACTTAAGCTCGGTTCCAGCCGAACCCTCGCCCGCCCTTGCCTCAAAAGCCAGGCGCCCTTTTACAGGTTCCTCGCCCTTAAAGCTGATTCCAGACCGGTTTTCCAAGACTTGAGCCGCGGTCCGCAACAAAACAGTCGCCGCCGCGCAAACAATGTCCTGGCCCTTTTTGTCAAAAAGCGCGTGCCCTTCCGCCTTGCAGCCAAGAAACGAACGGCCTTTGACAAGCTGGATTGTTATCATTACGCGATGATTTCGTCAACGCGAACGTTTGTGTAGTGCTGGCGGTGTCCGATCAAGCGGTGGTAGTCTTTCTTGCTCTTGTACTTGAAAACAAGCACTTTCTTGTCGCGGAAAGAATCTTCCACAGTAACCTTAACCTTGGCTCCGCTAACATAGGGAGCTCCCACCTTTACATTGTCTCCGTCGCTGACAAGCAAAACCGAGTCAATGTCAATCTTGGCGCCCTTTTCGGCGTCGATTTTGTCAACTTGAAGCAAGGCTCCTTTTTCAGCCTTATACTGTTTGCCTTTGTATTCAACAAGCGCGTACATATTAAAACCTCAAAAAATTAATTTCCAATAAAGCGCGCTTTGCAAGGCGAACGGGATGCCTAACAAACGCGTATTTATGTAGAGTTTATTTTATCAAATTTTAGCCAAATTAGTCAATAGTTGCAAGAGAAATTTAACGGAAAAAAAGCGCGCGAAATTTTACTTGCTTTTACGCAGAAGCGCGCTATAATACTTGTTATGAAAGTTACTAACTTAATGGAAGACTATGTGCGCGCCCACGTAGACGACATGTACGAAAGGCTTAAGGCCGAAAACGTCAGTTGGCTAACTTGCGACTGCGAAAACTGCCGCATGGACACACAATGCTATGTTTTGAATAGGATTCCGCCCAAATACACGATTTCGGGCAGAGGCGTCAACCACGCGCAAAGCGAGATTGAAACGGCCAAGCAAATGATGGCTGACGTGGACATTTTGGTTATGGACGGCATCCGCTTGATAAGCGGACAAAAGCGCCCCAACCACGATTCCGCCTACACAAGCGACGCCGAAATCATCAGCGGAAAGTCCCCCTACTTCTTCTTCCCGATTTTCTCCGGCTCGGTTTACGACGGAACGACTTTTGAGTCTTTGTCCAACGCTTCGATCGCGATAAACTACAAGGGAAAGCCAGCCAAAATGCTGGACTCAACTTGGTCAAACCCCTGCAAAACCTTTAAGGCGACTGAAGGCGGCTACAGTTTTTGCGTTGAGCCGGAAAAAGCAAAAAAAGAAGGACTGGCCAAGGACTTTAGCTTTGAGCTTACGATCTCGGCCCCAGGCTACGACACGATAAACTACGCGTTTACAGTTCCCGTGGCCAGCAAAATTCTAAAAGGCCCCGGAGCGCGCCCCACTTACTCGCTAAAAATCACGGATTTGTTCCTGTTCCCGCAGGGAATGGTCAATCCGATGGAACGGTATCCGGTTCCCGGCGACGCAAAGTAAAAAGCGCTAAAAATCGCTCCAACCACTTGACACGTTTTGGTGAATTTGATAATATCAAATTCACCTACGGACGATTAGCTCAGCTGGTACGAGCGTCTGGTTTACACCCAGAATGTCGGGGGTTCGATCCCCTCATCGTCCAAAGACAAAAGGCTGTCCAAACACGGACAGCCTTTTTTTTTCAAGATTCTTGCCTTAGATTGATTCTTGTCAATTCATACAATTCCTTTCCTGTTTGCGTCAGCTTGTAAAAGTCGGCGCGGCTTATGTCGCTCCAAGATTTTGGGGCGTACGCTCCGCCCTGCCACGGATCCATTACAGAAAGCGTCGAAGTCTTGTAATTTTTTTCGTCGGTGTAAGAGAGCGAATCGAACAAAACCGAGTGGCTGTCGTTCACCCTCATGTGCGAAAAGTAGACTTCGTTTTGGTCTTTGGAATTCTGGAGCAGGCGGTCAAAAACGCTTTGGCGATTGTCCGCGATTATTTTTCCTTTGGCATTCCTTATGTCGGCGCTGACGGAAAAATTCTCTCCGTCTTTTTTTAAATAGTCGCCGCCGGCAATCGCGTTGACAGCGCTTGCGTAGTTGTCGCCGGCCGTCAAAAGGTTCTTTTGCCCCACTCCGTTGGAGTCCGCGCCGTAAACAAATAAATCGCTTTGCTTTATCGTGTCGTTGGCTTCGGCCAGGGTCAAAACGTTTCCTGTAATCGAATAGGCGATGTAGGCGGCGGTCGCCAAGGTACAGCCGTAGTTCTTTATGTCCAAACTGTAAGATTCGGGCTTGTAGCCGTATTTTTCGTTTGCGACGCCTTCGACAATTTCGGAAACAGCCTCGGCGCGGGCGGCGTCCCCAACCCTCTTTATTTGTTCGTCGGACGCGCCGGCGCCTTCTTTTTGCAAGAACTCGCTCACCTTTTGCGCCGCGTAGCGTTCGGCGGCGCTTTGTTTTGCGGCCTTGTTGTACTCTTCCATCGTCATGCTTTGGCCCAAAAGGATGTCCTTGTTTTGCGCCGCGTTTTGGAACCATGGCTGCTCAAGCAAGGCGGCAAGGCTCGCCGTCTTTTGGCCGCTTGAACCTGCCTCTTTTTGCGCCTCCGCGTAAAGGGCGTAGACGCCGGCCATTCCGTTTTGCTTGTAGGCCGCGGCCATCGCCGCCAAGGAATTATTCCCCTGCAGCGCCGACAGTTCAAAGTCCAAGGCGTTGGAAGCGCATGAAAGAACCGAAGACACTTGCGCCATCGAGGACAAAGCGGCGTCAGACTTAAGCTTGTCTTTTGTTCTTTGAATTTCATCTTCAGTGTAGTCGGAGCCGTCGGACTTTTTTAGCTTGGAGAAATCCAGCGCGTCAACCGCCGCCGCCTTGTCCATGCCCTCCAAATTTTGCAAGGCGGCAAAGGCGGCGACCAGCGCCTGTCCTTCCTTTCCTTGCGACAAGAGGGCTTGGTCCAAAATTATCGCGCCGTCCAAATTTTTGCCAAATTTTGAGGAATCGGCGGCATTCTCAAAAAGGAGCCGGCGCTTTTGGTTGAACAAATCCGAGGCGAGCGCGAGATTGTCCGTTCCGCCAGACCAAGCCAAAAGGTTTGAGGCATTTAAAAGCGTCTGTCCTTCCTGGCCGGACGATTTTAGGCTTGCAACCTTGGCGGCGTCCTTTGTTCCTTGCGCGAAAGCCGCCAAGGCTTGCAACGAAAGGTCCGCTCCGCCCCTTCCCAAAGCCGCCTTAAAGCCTCCGTCCGAAATTCCGACTTCAAGCAAGCCCACGCCGTTTATGTTTAGCAAATTGACGGTAAAGTCTCCCGTGGCCAAATAATTTAGGCCTTGGCCTGCGAGAGAGCCGATTGCGGCGTTCATCGCCTGAATGTTGCCAAAAACCTTTGAATTTAGCGCGAGCCCGTTGGCGTCAATGTTGTTAATGGCGCCCAAGCTTTGGCCCAAAAAACTTCCGGCGGCGGAGGCCGCGGCGCTCGCGTCAAGCCAAGAAGAGGCCGCCTTTTCCCAATCCATTTTGCCGCTCGCAAAGTCAAAGGCGCTGACGTAATTGGAGGCGACGTTGTTAAGGTATCCGCCGGCGGCGTTTTGGATTCCTTTTAAGACATGGCTTCCCGCTCCGCCTTTAAAGAAGGCCGAAGAATTCTTTAGCAATTTGCCCGCCGCGGCTCCAAGCGCGCTTACGCCTTTTGAAACGCCGGCCAAAACTCCTTGCCGCGCGAATCCGGCGGCAACCTCGCCCCAAGTCTTGTAGCCCTGCGCGACGTCAATCATTCCAAAAACGACGTCGTCCGCGTATTGCAAGGCGTAAAAGGCCGGAATCTTTGACACAATGTCAAGGACAACTCCCACCACTTCGCGCAAAGACGGAAGCGAAAAATCGCCGGCGCTCGCGAGCTTTTGGTCATAAAGCGCCTTTTCAAAGTCCGCGCAGGCGGCCGCCGACACTATCGAGTTCCATTGGAAGTCAAGAAGGATTTTTCCGATTTGTCCGGAGCCAAAATCTTTTACATTGCTTTCGCGCGATTCCGAGGGGTTGGGATTTTGAACAAAGACCGGAGCTTGCCCTATGTGCCGGGCGAGGCGGCCGCCGTTTTTTGGGCTTAAAGAAGATCCGAAGATTTCGTCGGACCATTTTTGGATTTTCTCCTCCGCCTCCTCCGCTTTTTTCATTATGTACCATTCGCTGGAACCGCAGTAGCCCGAAACGTCCAAGTCGTAACAAGGAGCGGCCGCCGCAAACCATTCATATCGGTGAACGGTTTGCCTTTGCCTTTGCGTGGCGAAAAACGACACGTCCGACACCGCGTCGCGGTGAATCGTTGAATCAACCGTATAGCCGGCCTCGCGAACCAAATTCATCTCCCAATCCTCAACGCCTTTGTTTTGGCTTTTTATTGAGTCAAACACTTCTTTGACCCGGCTTTCCAGGCGCGCAAGGCATTTTTGGACGGCGGCTTTTGCGGCGGCTTCTTGAACTGTTTTTTGCAATTCGTTTTTGGCAAACAAGGCGGAATTGCAGTCTTTTATCAATGACGCGTCAGCCTTCTCAAAAAAATCGGGCAAAAAATTTTCGTTTTGAGCAAAGTCCGCCAAATTCTGAACAAGCCGCTCAAGGCGGGAAAATTTTTCCATGTCGCAAAGCAAATCGACAAAGCTTTCCTTTAATCTTTCCACCGTTGAATACGACATGTCGGCGTCCGCGCTTCCAGACAAATACTGTCTTGCAATCCAATCCTCCTTTTTGTCCAAAAAAAACCTGTAATTTTTTTCCCACGCTTCGCCGGCCGCTTGCCATTCAGAAGCGAATTCTCTTTGCCAAGCGTTGAAGGAAAGATTAATGTTTTCTTGCGCCTGGGACCAATCCGCTTGAGCGGTGTCCAAAATAATTTCGTTCTTATCTTCCCAAAGCGAGCGCTGCTCGTCAAAGTCCGCGTAAATCAAGGAGTAAATTGAGCTTTTCCGCTCAAGGCGGTTCCGGTCGGAATACGCCAAAGCCTCGTCAAGCAATGAATTGTAAAGCGCGAGCGCGTCCGTCAGATAATCTTCGCTTTCCCTGTTTTTCGCGATTGGAACGCTTGGCAATAGCTCTTTTGCGTAAAACGAAAGCAAGTCCTTGTAGTACCAGCCCTTGTCAAAATCAAAGCCGCCTTCCCTTGAGGCCACATAGCTTTCAAGAGCGTTCTTTTCGCCGGCATAGTTAGCCTCAAGCGCTTGCCCAATTCTTTGCATCGCGCTCGCGACATCGTAAAAATCCTCTTTTGACGAAAGCTCCTCGAATATTCCCTTTAAATCCCCTTGTCCCGAAGCGCTGTCATAAATCGACATAAAATACGAAGAGTTGACTCCCAACGCGCCAGAATCAAAGGCTTCTTCTAAAGAACGCTTAAAGTCGCTCCATGACAATTTTTTGTTATCCAAAGACTCCTTTCCGGCGATCAACAAGCTGAGTTTTTCCTCTTCTTCCTTGACTTTGTCGCGAGCCTTTTTCCATTCAGCCAAAAGTTTTTGCCAGCTCTTTGACCATTCGTCAAGGTTTGTCTTGCAACCGTCCCTGCACTTTGACATGTCCTCCGCATAGTCAAAGAACTGTTCCGCGACAAGCAAACAAGCGGTTCCAGCAGCGGCAAGAGCGGTAGCCGGAGCCCACGCCCAAGAGCCCAAGCCAAACGGAAGGCATGTAATTAAGAACAGGAGGGCCGCGGAAGCTATCATGTCGTTTCCTTCGGACTGCCAACTGTCGCCTTCGGACTTGACTTTTTTTAATGGCTTTTCGATGGAGGCAAGAATAAAGGCGTTTCTAAAAGCTTGGTCTAAATTTAAATTGTGGGAGAAATTTTGGTCGCAGTGAAGGATAAATTTCACTATGTCCCCATCTCCTCCCAAAGCGACAACCCGCTCGTACGCCTCGCGCGCCGTCTTAAGCCTTTCGGAGCGATACAAATCGCTTACGTCCAAGCCGTGAACGGAATCCGGCAAGTCGCCTATTTTATAGTTCTCGTTCAACTCGGGATTTTCGCCGCTCTTGAACCAATCAATCTTTTGGCTTTGGCTTCCCAAGCCTTTTAAATGCAGGACGCAAAAGGCCAAGTCCGTCAAACTGTACGGCTTGCCATCCAAGCCTTGCAAAAAATCCAAGGCGTCAACCTTGGCCTTTGTCACGCGCCGTTCGTTTTGGTATACGTCAGTTTGAACGACTGACTGATTAAAAAAATAATTCTCCAAAAGCGCCTGGTTTTGAGCCCCTAACGGCGCCAAGGCCTCGTTCAACGAAAAGGAATATTCTCCGTTTTGATCCACGCTGGCGACAAGGATTTCCTTTGCAAACGATGACATTCCTTCGCCGTTTTGCGTTCCCTGCGGAACGGCGTCACAAACAAGCTTGTCCTCCACCGCTCTAAGCGCGCTTTGAGCCTTGTAAAGGCTTTTTGACTGGGCGGCCACCCGCTTTTCGTATTCAAAAAGCATGACGCGGCCCTTGTAGTAATTTAAACATTCCCTCTTGTATTCCTCCAAAAAAGCGCAGTTTCTGTCTTGCTCCATCGCGTTTAGGACGTCCAAAGCCTGGCGCGCTTTTTGCAAGGACTCTTGGCATGACAAAAGCGCTTGGCTTGGATTGTATGACTCGTGAAGGTATTCGTTTTGGGCGTAAAAACATATCTCTTGCGCCAAACGGCAGCCGCGCCGGGCCTTCTCAAGCTTTTCATAACTCTTATTCGCTTCTTCCAAATAATCGTTGTAACGCTGGCAGGCCGCGACATATTGATTGATTTGCGCGTCTCTGTTCCCGGCGTTAATTCCATCCAAGCATTTTTCGTATTCCTTTTGAACGTTTTGAACCGCCGCTGCCTGGCCGCTTAAAGCCGAATCAAGCTCATTGACTTTCCTGGCGCTTTCAAGCAAAAAGTCCATGCGGCTTTGCAGCTCAAAAAGCAGTTCCTTGCGTCCGTAAGAAAGGCGTTCAAAAGCCTTCCTGTCGTAGCCGGACGCCGCGCCATAATAGCTTTCGCCAAGCAAAAAATCCTCGCAGTCGCCGCAATGCCAATCCACGCCTGAAAAATTCATCATTCCCAACGAGGCGGAACATTCCAAAACTTTTGGAGCAAGGCTTTCCTCAAGCCCGGCGCAGTCTCTTTGGCAAAGCAAGAGCTTTTTGTAAAAATCCGTCGCGCAAAGGACAAACGCCGACGAGCCTTGCGCCGCTTGGTCCAACTGGGCAAAATATTCCTCAAGATTGTCTTTTTGGCCACAAGCGATTTTTTCCCGCAAAGCGTTTAACGCGGCGTCGGCTTCCTCTTGCAAAATGGCGCCGGAATACGCCTTGTAATTTTGATAGAGGCTGCAAAAATCTTCGTCGCCGTCAAAGAATTGATAGATCTCTTGGGCGCTTCCGTCAAGCAACAAAAGGATGGCCTGCCTGTTTTGGATTTCCTTTTGCGCGATGGACAAAAAGCGCCTTAATTCGTCTTTCGCCAAGGCCATGGAGCCGTTCCCTTCCTCAAAGGCCGCAAGGCTATCTTCCAGCGTCCGCGCCTCGCCTTGGCCAAGCTTTCGCAAATCGGGAACAAGGCCTTTCGCTTTTTGCAAGTTCAGGCTTGGCGAGGCGCAAAGTTCGCTCAAGGCGTCTTGCATAAGCTCAAGGCTTGCGATTGAAAGGCTTGCCGAATTTTGGCCTTGCGCCGCCTCCCCCAAAGCGCTTTCATCCTCCCCGCAGCCGTTCACGACAATGTCCCTTATTTTTTCTTTTTGCGACAAAAGCGCTTTCTCGCTTGCCGCTTGCTCTTCGGAACAATAGGTCCAAAGGTATTTTTTAAAGTCAGCCGCGTTGTAATTCAAAGACTCCAGGTCGTAAAGCAAGTCAACAGAAGGATCTTTGGCAGCTTGATTCAAAACATCGACCTTTGCTTGGTACAAATCGTCGTATTTTTTTCTTTCCGAGTTGATTCTTTCATGAAGCTTTTGAGACGCCTCCAAAAGAGCGTAGTACTTTTCTTGTTCCGCCAAAAATTCAAGGCGTTTTTCCTTGGCGCTGTCAAAGGCCCTTTGGTACTCGTCTTTGGCCTGATTATAGTTTTCAAGAGCGGCCTCAAGATTTTTTTCTGTCTCTTGCGCTTTTTCCAAATCGCTAAAATCGTTTTGAGCGTAGTCCGAGAGAGTCTGCGCGGTTTTTACCCGGTCGCTCCAATAGTCAACAAGCCAAGCGGCCTTGGCCTTTTCGTTTGAAAGTTCGTCATAAATTTCAATGTTCGCAAGGGAATCCGAATGCAAGGCCGCAAGAGCTTCGTCTATTCTTGTCTTAAAAAGATCGAACAAATCCAGCCATTCAAAAAGCTCCTCGTGGGCGTTCCACAAAGACGAAGCGTCCTTTAAGAATTCCCAATAATCTTCCGAAATCTCTTGGGCGTAGTTTTTGTTTTGCAATATTTTTTGGCGCGCGCTTTCGATTTCCTGAAAATTGGATTCTTTTGAGCAAGCCAACTGCGGATACTCTTCCAAAAAGATTTCCTCCTCAGTCTTGGGCTTTCCCAAAGAAGCGATGTAGCGCGGGTCCAACGGACATGCTTGGCTTTGATTCTGCCCCTGCGACGATTCAGCCTGCTTGGCCTCCTCTTCCGCTTTTTTCCGCGCCAGCTCTTCCTCATATTGTTTTTTAGTGATTTTTAGGTAACAGTCGTTAAGGCTTTCCGCAAATGTTTGTTTCCAAGAATAGATTTCATTTTTTAAATAAGACGAGTCTACAAGGCTTAAATCAAAGTCCTTGCCAAAACAATTGTCCTCAGTCTTCCAATAGGAATAAAGGCCGTTGTATTTTTCGCCCCAACGTTCGTACCAAAGCTCCACGCCGCCTTGCGCGCTTTCAAGTATCGCTCGAATCTGCGCGTAAGTTTCCTCTTGGTCTTGGACAAGCTGCTTTTTTTGCTCGTTTTCCCAAAACAAAACGTCTTGAAACTCGCGCAAGCTTTGCTCGATCTCGTCGCCAAGAACATCCAGCTTGCTTTGCCATTCTTTTCTGCCTTCCTGTATTCGCTCTTCAATCTTTTGGCTCCAAGCGATTTTTCTTTCCTGCAATTCATCATAGGCCTTCTGCCACTTTTTGCTGTCGTTAAGATAAACGCTTTCGGCCTCCCTTTCCCATTCCGAACGGGCGCTTAAAAATTCATCTTCCGCGTCGCTCCATTTTTTTAGGCCCAACTCAAGCTCTTTTTCAAAACGGGCAAGCCAATTTTCCTCCGTTTCCTTTTTTGCCAAAAGATCCTTTGCGTCCACATAGTCCGCCTGCTCCTGCAAGGAATTAAAAAGCCGTTCCATCGCCTGCTCGCTTTCGTTCTCAACTTGGCTTGCAAGCTTGTCGGCGATAAAAAGCGCGGCTTGGCTGTCGCTCATTTTTTTGAGGGAACCGTGGTCGTACAAAAGCTCGTTGGTCAATTCGTTAAGGGCAAGGCGTTCCACAAGGCAAGCGCCAAATTCCGCGCTTTCGGAAGAACCCTCTCCTGTGTATTTTTGAACAATTTCCAGGGCTTTTTTTTCGTACTGGGACTTGGCCTCCAGAATGTTCTCCAACGGAACAATCCTAGTTTGATTTCCGTTTGGGCCGACGTAAAAGAATTCTTGGGCAAGCTTTTTTAGTTCGGCGTAAAGACCGCTTTTTTGAATTTCCCGTTCCTCGGACTTTTTGCGCTCCATAAGCCAATCGTTAAAAACGCCTAAAGCCCGGTCGTTTAAACTTTCCTTAAAGCTCTCTTTTTGAAAAAGCCAATCCTCCAAGCCGGCCAGCTTTAAGTCAGCCGCGCTCCGCTCCCATTCGCAAACGGAAGCGTCCAACCCTTGCTCCAAAAGCTCTTCAAAGCGCTCTTGGCTCGTTTGGACTTTGGCCCGCTCCAAATAAAAGTCAAGGGTTCTTTGACCGGCCATAAGGCTTTGCGCCCAATCCGCCGCGAACAAAACGTTCCCCGCGTAAAAGACCAACGCCAAAAAGGCCCCAAACCTTAAAAACGCATTTTTCAATTTATACCTCCTGACTTAGAGATATAAATTTTTTTAAAAAAATTCGTTTATTTTTGAAAAAAAATTAAAAAAAAACAAAAAATTATCGGCGGACTTGAAATTATTTCTTAATGTCGCTATAATAATTGTGTTTTTTAGGCCCTTTAGCTCAGCTGGATAGAGCACCTGCCTTCTAAGCAGGTTGTCGGCAGTTCGATTCTGCCATGGGTCAATAGTTTGCGGTAGTAATACAACGGTAGTATGCGCGCTTCCCAAGCCCGACACGCGGGTCCGACTCCCGTCTACCGCTTATAGGACCACCCGCTGGCAAAGGAGCGAAACTCCATCCGCCTTTTTTCCGTCTAAAATCAGCCTTTCGATTTCTTCTTTTGAATATGAATCAGGATAAAGCGCCACGATTGAATCGTCGCCGGACTCCAAGAAATTTTCCTTGCCAAAATCGCTGTAGCGGGTGGCTCCGACGCTGACAAAAATCTTTTTAGGAAATCCCGCCGCCTTTAAGTAAGAGTGAACGTCTTCCGCCAGCCCCAAGTCCTTTTGATTGTTGAACTTGTCCAAAAGCCAGTCATTGAGTTTTTTTCCAAAATAAGAGTAGCCGTTGACGGGACTGTTCTCTCCGTACTCAAAAAGCTTGTCGCCGCGGCGCAAATAGGAAGCGATTCGGTAGCGGTCAAAAATTCCCTCCTCCACCTTAATCGCATGCTCGCTAAAGCCCTTGCTGGACGGACCCCAATTTTTCTTTACGCTGATTTTTAACGCGCCGTCTTTGCGGATCGAAACGTCGTTTGACGCTCCAAAATACCACGGCTCCAGCGCTGCAAGCTCGCCGTCTTTCCACTGCGCGTCAAAGACAAGAGCCATCTCGGGCTCGATTTGCAATTTTTCTTCGTTTTTTGGAAAGACGATTTTATTCGCGTCAAATGGAAAGACGTTAAGAAAGGCTGGAACCGCGCCGGAAGCCCCCGCGCTTTTATTGCCCGCGCCGTTTGCGTTGTCCGCGCCAGCCGCGGCCGGAATGTATGTCGGAAAAAGCGCCTTTGGAGCCGCCGCGTCCAAAACCTTAAGCTCCTTAAAATTTTCGGCCTCGCCCGCCTGCTCCAAGTGCCCGGTAAAATTTCCCGCCACCCCAAAGCACGCCGCGCCATGCAAATCGATCGTTTCCATACAAGCATTTTCGCGCAAAAAAACTTTTTTCGCAAGCGTGACTTGCATTTTTTTGCGACTTTTGATATATTAACCGTTACGTTACGGGATGTAGCGCAGCTGGTAGCGCGCTTGCTTTGGGAGCAAGATGTCGCAGGTTCAAATCCTGTCATCCCGAAAAAAATAAGGCCGCTTTGCGCGGCCTTATTTTTTTCGGGTTTGCCTTAAGGAAATTATTTTACCGCACGCTCACGCGCGCTATGCAATCCCTTCGAGGCAAGCAAGGAAATTTATCCACGTGAGCGCTCTCGCGCTCTGATGCTCCCGACTAATTGTTTTCGGCGCCCGCGTCTATTACAATCGATCCAAGGTGAAGGACGTTGCTATAATAAGTTGTGTAAGTTGTGTCGCGGCCGACAGCCACAGCGTACATGTTTACATAATACTTTTTGTCCGTAACCGTTCCGGACTCAAAGTCTTCGTCGCCGGACGCAGGCGGCGTGTAGTTGTCCCTTTTGTCGCTGTAACGCGAAATGTCATAGCGGCCAAAATCAAAAGTCTTGTTAATGCCAAGGGAGCGGCGCGGCGTCTTGTAATAGCCAGTCGGCTCGATTGATATTTGGGCCATGTTTTCTATTCCATCCGCGACTGTCTCTTGGTTGTTTGTAAGCCGAATGTTGACCCTTGCCCCTTCCACAGAAAGCAAGGGCTGAACGCTTCCGTCCGAAGTGTAAAGCTGTTGGTAGCCGTAGTTTATCATGCGGTTGGCGGCGGCCGAATAATCGCTGGAAGTGTTTACGGCGCTGATGGAAGACGTGTGGCTTAACATGACGCTGGCGCTGGCGTAGATTCGATAATAAACCGCCGTGCCCAAAACCCTAAAACTGTCCAAATCTGAATTTCTAGCAGTCGTAAAGCCGTAATATTTTTCGGCAGGGTCGTTCGCGGTGTAAATAACCGGGTGGTTTACAGTGACCGGCGGACTTAAGGTGTAATAAGCGTCAAGTCCGCACGCGCCAAAATAGACTAGCAAAAAGAGAACGGAGGACGCGAAAAGAAAATTGTTTTTTTTCAAGGCGCCCTCCCGCGAAATTTTATTTTATTTTTCCTTGGTTTTCCAAGTCAAGCAATCTTGTCTTGGCCAAATCGTTCCAAGAGTCGTTTGAATATCCCAAATCGGCAATCGCTTTGTAAGCGCTCTGGGCGCCTTCAAAATCGCCCGCGGCTTCCTTAAGGCGGCCGGCGTTAAAGTAGGCGCGGCTTCTGTCAACAAAGTTTTTGTCGGCGGCGACTTTTTCATAAAGGGCAAGAGCCTCTTGGCTTTGTCCCAATTCCTCGCAAGCGGCGGCGGCGTTAAAGTCGCACAAAGGCTCAATGTAAGAACCCTTGCGCTTTGAGGCCGCCTTGAGCCAAGCGTCTTTGGAAGCCTGCCAGTCTTTCTTTTGTCCGTAAATGTCGGCGGCCAGCATGTTGGCGCGGGCACCTACGATTCCGCCCTTGTTCAAGTAAGGCGCGACGTTCTTAAGAGCGGTGTCCTGTCTTGACGCAAGCTCCGAATCGTCGATTGTCGAAGCGTCTTTTGTAAAGGAATACTCTATCACTTCGATCTTGTCCAAGCCCTTGCGAACGAGCGACGCGGACACATTAAAGTAGACCACATACGCAACAATAGCAACAACCACGGCGCCAAGAACGCCGGCAAGAACTTTTGAATTCTTGCTCAAGAAATCTCCGAGCTTTTGCTCGCCGGAAAGGTTTTTCTTTTCTGATTCAGAACCCTTCATCTTTACGATATTGTCAGCCATAATATTCTCCAAACTATATTCAATTACTGTCTAATTCCCAACTCAACCAAAAGGCGCGAAAGATAAGTCCGCTGGATGCCCAAAGAGGCGGCCACGTCGGCTTGTTTCGCTCCGCTTGTTTGCAAGGCGCGCTCAATGTAGTACTTCTTAAACTCATTTGTCGCGTCTTTAAGCGTCATTCCGCTTTGAGGGACAAAGCCCCGCTGCGAAGTTGAACTTTCAGAAACGCCGGACACGTCGGCGGAAATCTGAAGGTTTTGGGCGCTTATAAAGGGAGGCGTTCCAAGAACGCAAGCCCTTTCTATGGAGTTTTCCAACTCGCGAACGTTGCCCGGCCAATAGTAATTGTAAAGCGCTTGGTTGGCGTCGTCGGTAAAACCCTTGAAATTCTTTTTTGTCTCGCCGGAGAACTTTTGCAAAAAGTAATCCGCCAAGGGCCAAATGTCGTCCTTGCGCTCCCGCAACGGCGGAATCCTAAGGGGAACGACGTTAAGCCTGTAGAACAAATCGTCGCGGAACTTTCCTTCCCTGACCATTTGTTCCAAATCTTTATTTGTCGCGCTAACGATTCTTACGTCGACGCTTATCGTCTCGCTGGAACCGACGCGCTCAAATTTTTTGTCTTGAATGGCCCGCAGCAGTTTTGCCTGCAACTCCAAGGGAATCTCGCCAATCTCATCCAAGAAAAGCGTTCCTCCGTCGGCCATTTCAAAGCGGCCTTTTCTGCTAGAGCAAGCGTCCGTATACGCGCCCTTGGCATGGCCAAAAAGCTCGTCCTCCAAAAGAGACTGGCTTAAAGCCGCGCAGTTTACGCGGACAAAAGGCTTGTCTCTTCTAGGGCTTCGCAAGTGCAGCTGTTCGGCGAAAAGCTCTTTGCCAACGCCGCTTTCTCCCGTAATCAAAACGGAGGAAGTGGTTTTGGCCGCCGCGTCAGCCACCCGCGCCAGGTCGGACAAACCAGCGCTTTTTGCGATAAAAACGTGGTATTCCCCGCCCCGCTTTAGGTTGTCGTTCAGCGCAAAGATCGTGTCTTTGGCCTCGCGGTAACTGGCGGCGTTGGCGTAGGCGATTCCGGCGTTCTTGGCCAAAATCGTCATAAGCTCCAAGTCTTCTTGAGTGAAGAGCCTGCCGCCCGTTTTGTTTATCAATTCAATTACGCCGATGAGCTCGTCTCCGTTTGTCATCGGAAGCGCGATCATCGTGTTGGTAATGTAGCCGGTTTTGTTTTGAACGCGGTCAAAAAAGCGCTCGTCTTTGTTGGCGTCGTTCAAAAGCAAGGGCTTTTTGTGCTGGGCAACCCAGCCGGCCAAACTGTTCTTGTCAACGACGATGTTCTTGGCCTCGGCGCCTTTTGGCCCCAAAGCCACGGCAAAACGCAAACTGTCTCCGCCCTTTTGCGCGAGCAAAAGCGAAGACGATTCGCATTCTATCAGCTTCATCGCCGCTTCAAGAATGTAAGCCATCAAAGCATCGACGTCGGAAAACTTTAAGTTGATTCCGGCGCCGATATCGATGAGCGCTTTAAGTTTGTCGGTGTGAACAAGTTCCGCGGCGCCCATCGTTCGCGCTAGTTGTCCTTTTTGGCGTTAAGCGCGTCGCCCAATGTATAAGCTCCGTCGTCGTCGTTTGAAGAAGAGCTCATGTACTGGCTGATCTCGTCGCGCTGCTGCTTCTTTTTGAATTCTCGAACGCTAAAGGCAACCTGCTCTTTGTCTTTCTTTACGTCAACAACGTATACGTTGATCTTGTCGCCAACCTTGTACTTTTTAACCGCTTCCTCGTAGGGAGTTTCGCGGTCTTCGCTAAGGTTTGACTTGTTGATAAGGCCTTCGATTCCAACAGGAGTCTTTACAAAGACGCCAAAGTCGGTGATGGAAGTGATCTCGCCTTCAAGCGTAGAGCCGGGCTGATACTCTTCGGCAAACTTCTGCCAAGGATCGTCAGTCAACTGCTTGAGGCCAACCTTGATGCGATGCTGTTCGGGATCGTTTTCGATAACGACGGCGTCAACTTCCTGATCAACCTTGAGCTCGCTGCCCGGATGCTTAACCTTCTTTGTCCAAGAAATGTCGTCTCCGTGCAAGAAGCCGTCGATTCCGTCTTCGATAGAGATGAAGGCGCCGGAATTTGTGATCTTGACGACCTTTCCGTGAATCTTGGTTCCGACAGGATATTTTTCGGCGATTGAATCCCAAGGATTCTCAGTAACCTGCTTGAGGCCCAAAGAAACGCGGCCGGCCTGAATGTCGTATCCCAAAATCATGCATTCGATTTCGTCGCCGATCTTAAGAACGTCGGAAGGCTTGTTGACCTTCTTTGTCCAGCTAAATTCAGAAATGTGGGCCAAGCCTTCGATTCCCTCTTCCAACTCGATGAAGGCGCCAAAGTCAGTAAGCTTTGTGACCTTGCCCTTTACGATGTCGTTTACATGGTACTTTTCTTCAAAGTGAACCCACGGATCTTCGGCAAAGTGCTTGAGAGAAAGGTTGATGCGCTTTTCTTCGGGATCAAGGCGGATAACCTTAAGCTCGATTTCCTGGCCTTTCTTTACAAAGTCTTTTGGGCGAGTCACGTGGCCCCAGCTCATGTCGTTGATGTGAAGGAGGCCGTCAAAACCGCCCAAATCGATGAAGGCGCCAAAGCTTGTGAAGCTCTTGACGACGCCCTTTACGCTGTCGCCGATTTGAGTCTCGGCGAAGAACTTGTCGCGAGCGGTGTTCATCTGCTCCTCAAGGTAACGGCGGCGGTTAACGACCACGTTGGCCTTGTTGTCAGAGTAGAGGCGCTCAATATAAAATTTGCCCTTTGTTCCAAGCAAGCTTTCGGGCTTTTCAACCTTCTGGCTGTCGGACTGGCTGATCGGAAGGAAGGCGCGAATGTCGCCGCCAAGAGCGACTTCAAAACCGCCCTTGACAACCTTGTCGATTGTTCCGTCAACAACAGTCTTTTCGTCAAACGCCTTGCGAACGTCTTTCCACATCTGCTTGGCGTCGGCTTTTGCTTTAGAAACTTCAGGACCGTTTCTACCGTCTTTTCTAAGAAGAACTACTGTTACAAGATCCCCGGTCTTGGGCAAGTCGCCCGCGAATTCTGAAACGGGAATTTTTCCTTCAGACTTGTATCCAATGTCGATGAATACATATTCGTCTGTTACAGCGATAACTGATCCGTCAACAAGCTGGCCGTCTTCAAGAGGCTTAAGGTTGTTGAGAGACTCCTCTAATTGTGTTTGGATTGAGTCCTTTGAATTCTGGACATCGTCCATTTCCACTTCCATCTTTTCCATTTTTTACCCTTTTCACTAGTGAATTTTGCTAAGTATTTTATCACAAACTTCTTCTATAGTCAAGTCTGACGTGTCAATATAATGCGCGTCAGGGGCGCGCTTTAAAGCGCCCACAGCCTTGGCCTTGTCCATCTCGTCGCGCTTTTTTATCGCCTCTTTGATCTCTTCCAGGGTCATTCCGCTGACGCCTTGGTCAAAGCGCCGCTGGGCCTGAACGTCAAGCGACGCGTCAAGGTAAAACTTGTATTCCGCGTTAGGGAAAACTACAGTCGTCATGTCGCGGCCCTCGCAGACGATGCTTTGGCTTTTCGTTATTTCATGCATGCGCTCGTCGGCGATTTGGCGGATTTGGGGAATCGAGCTTACCTGCGAAGTGTTGGCGCTGACCTTGTCCTCGTGCAGGCGCGCTTCCACGTCCGTTCCGTTTAAAATCAAATGGGAATCCTTGTAGTCAAGCGTGAGCGTCTTGGCAAAGTCGATTACGGCCTGGGGATCGCTTATGTCGATCGAATTTTCAAGGCAGGCAAGGGTTATGGCGCGGTAAAAGCTGCCGGAATTAAGGTAAGTCACGCCCAATTTTTTGGCGATTATGCCTGCGATAGTGCTTTTTCCGGTTCCGGCCGGCCCGTCAATTGCTATTATCATCTACAACTCCTTTGTTGTGGCCTCGCCGAGCAGTTCCTGAACCTCAAAAGGCTCAAGGTCGCGGAATTCGCCGGGGGCCATCTCGTTTATGTTTATGTTTCCTATGCGAACGCGGCAAAGGCGCTTGATCGCCGCTCCGCGGGACTCAAAAACGCGCCTGATTTCGCGGTTCTTTCCTTCCACCAAAACAACCGCCATTCGGTGGGAATTAAGCTCGCGCGCGCTTTTTGCCTTGTAAAAGACGCCGTCAACCCGCATTCCCTTTTCAAAGTCTTGGTCCAAGCCGCGGGGCAAAGGAAGGCTTGTGTCAACCACATATTCCTTTTCCACTTCGGCGCTGGGATGCGAAAGAACCTTAGCAAAGTCTCCGTCATTGGTAAAAATGATGAGGCCGCAGCTGAACATGTCCAAGCGGCCGACGTTGTAAAGGCGTTCTTTGTAAGTTTCTTTTAAAAGATCGGCGGCGACAGGGCGGCCTTTTTCGTCGGACATCGAGCAAACGTAGCCGACCGGCTTGTTGAGCAAAACATAGCGCTTGGATTCTTCGGCATGGACTTCCTTTCCGTCCACGCAAACCTTGTCGCCCGGCCCCACTTTGGTTCCAAGTTCGGTAATTACAGTTCCGTTGACGCTGACTCGGCCGTCCAAAATGATTTTTTCGCTGGCGCGGCGGCTGGCCACTCCCGCGTGGGCCAAAAAGGCCTGTAAGCGTTGCTGGCGCTCCAAGCCGTCCGGATTTTTGGGCTTATCTTGCAAGCTCGAACCTCTCTTCCTCTTCCTGGTCCAGCTTGGGCAGTTCCGCGATTGAATTTAGGCGGAAGAATTTTAGGAAGTCCTTTGTGGTTCCGTATTGAGTGGGCTTTCCGGGAACATCCTTTTTTCCCACTTCCTTTATAAGATTGCGTTCCACCAAAAGGCGGATCATGTTGTCGGCGTTGACGCCGCGGATGCCTTCTATCTCGGCGCGGGTGATGGGCTGCGAGTACGCGATAATGCTAAGGGTTTCCATAGCGCTGCGCGAAAGGCGGCCTTCGCTCTTTGAGCCGTAGCGCTCCTTGACCAAGTCCCAAATCTTCTTTTTGGGGGTAAGGGCCCAGCCGCCGGTAATCATTTGCAATTCAAGGCCGGAATTTTCGGCCGAATACTTTTCTTTTAAAACCTCAAGCGCCTTTTGAACGACTTCTTCCGAAAGGCCGGAAACAACCGCTATGGTCTTTTCGGCCAAAGGCTCGCTTTCCAAAAACAATATGGCCTCTACAAGGGCCGCCTCGTTGTCAAGATTCATTTCCATATCAAGCGATTATATCAAATCTCGCCCGCTTTTGCTAGTGGCGTCGTTTTTTTCTTTGCTTTTTTGCAAAACGTGTGATACAATAGAAGAATGAACAAAACGCAACAAGAGGAGCTCTTAAAAAAAGCCAAGGAAATGCTGGCCTTTTCCTACACGCCCTACTCCAATTTTAAGGTTGGAGCGGCCCTGCTTGGAAAAAGCGGAAAGGTTTACGGCGGCTGCAACATCGAAAACGCGGCTTACGGACCCAGCAATTGCGCGGAGCGGACGGCGTTTTTTAACGCGATCAGTTCCGGGGAACGGCAGTTTGAGGCCATCGCGATTGTCGGCGGCCCGGACGGAGCCATAAAGGACTTTTGCCCGCCTTGCGGAGTTTGCCGCCAGGTTATGATGGAATTTTGCAAGCCAAAGGAATTTGCGATTCTTTTGCAAAACGCCAAGGGAGAGGTCAAGGAATTTACGCTGGAACAATTGCTTCCGCTTGGCTTTGGACCGGCAGACTTAGACAAGTGAGCAAATATATAGGAGAAGAATATGCAAAACTACAAGATTAAAATCACTTTCCCGTCGGGAAAAACAATCGAGGCGCAGACAGGCTCTACGCCCGCGGACTTTATAAACGAGTTTGACGAAAAGCCGGAGAAGATTTTCGCCGTCCGCGCCAACAACGAAGTCGTTTCGCTAAACCGCGGCTTGTTCGTGGACTCAACGCTTGAGCCGGTCTTGATGACCAGCAAGGACGGAAGCCAAGTTTACAGGCGCACCCTTTGCTTTATCTTGGCCGCGGCCGCCCACGAGCTTAACCCCAACAACAACGTCATCATCGAAAACTCCTTTGGCTACGCCTACTACTACACGTTCCAAGACGGAAGCGATGTTCCAGAAAAATTCGTAAGCGACTTAAAGGAAAGAATGGATTCAATCATAAAGAAAAATGTTCCGATTGAAACCCACTTCATTTCCTACGAGCAGGCGATTCAAACTTTTGAAAACTTGGGCCTTTTGGAAACCCGCAAGCAGCTAAACTTCATTTGCCCGCCCCGCGTCCAGATGAACACAATCGGCGAGTACACAGACCTTTACTACGGCCCGATGCTCATCTCCACAGGAGCGCTTGGAGCCTTTAAGCTTCAAAAATACAAGAACGGCTTTTTAATCTTGTTCCCGTCCAGCTCAAAGCCGGACACAATCCAGGAATTCAAGGAATACCCGGTATTGTTCGAAACCTACGCCCGCGGAAAAAAATGGGGCAAGCAAATCGGCGTCACAAGCGTCGCTTCGCTTAACGAGCTTGTCTCAAAGCGGGAGGCCGACGAGTTCATCAATATTTCCGAGGTTTTCCAAGAAAAGTGCATTTCCGACATTGCCAGCCAAATCCACAACCGTGGCACGACGCGTCTTGTGCTCATCGCAGGACCTTCAAGCTCGGGCAAAACCACCAGCGCCAAAAAGCTCGCGATGGAATTGCAGGCCATCGGCTACAAACCCAAAGTAATCAGCCTTGACGACTACTACGTCGGCCGCGACCGCACTCCCAAGGACGAAAACGGAAACTACGACTACGAGTGCATCGAGGCGCTGGACATCGAATTGATTAACCAAAACCTTTTGGACTTGTTCGCCGGCAAAAAAGTGGAGCTTCCCAGCTACAACTTTGTCACCGGAAGCCGCGAATACAAGGGAAAGACCTTGCAGCTTGGCCCCAACGACATTTTGATTATGGAAGGAATTCACGGCCTTAACGACAGGCTCACCCACCTTGTCCAGCCGGAATTAAAGTTCAAGCTGTATCTTTCGGCGCTTACCCAGCTTAACATCAACGAGCACAACAGAATCTCGACCAGCGACAACCGCTTGATCCGCCGCATCGTTCGCGACAACAACTTTAGAGGAAAGAGCGCGGCCGCGACAATCGCCATGTGGGATTCCGTGCGACGCGGCGAGCGCCTGCACATCTTCCCCTTCCAGAACAACGCCGACGCGATTTTGAACACCGCGCTGGACTACGAGCTTAGCGTCTTGAAGGTTTACGCGGAGCCGCTTTTGCGCTGCATCAATCCGGGCCAAAAGGAATACTCGGAGGCTTGCCGCCTCTTGCGCTTCCTCAACGCATTCCCGCCGATTCCCGCGACGGCCGTTCCCGACCGCTCGATCATACGCGAGTTCATCGGCGGCAGCGCGTTTAAGTACTAAAATTGTTGACAAGACCAAAAAGCCCCGGGCGACCGGGGCTTTCTTTTTATCAGTTGTACTTGGCCGTCACGATGTCATCCAGCGCCTTGGCCTCGGCTTTTTTTGCCTCCGCCTTGAACAGCTCGTACTGCTTTTCCTTTAATTTTTTTAGCGACTCGTGCTTTTGCATGGCGGCGTTGAAAAGGCCGCGCTTTTCTTCGGTGACGATTTTGGCCATCGCCATGTCGCTCATAAGCTTTTCTTGCTGCTGCTTTATGAACTGGTAGAATTGCTGGGTTTTTGCAATCGCGCCAAAATCGGTCTGGCCGCTTGTCATTTTTTTTGTCGTCGCGTATTGCTGGGCCAAAGCGTTCAAGCCGTCTTGAATTTGCTGTTCGGCTTGAATCGCCTTTCCCAATTCGATTTGCGCTTGGTCTTGCTCGTACTTTCTGAGATTTAAAAGCTGCTCAAGCTCAAAGACAAACTTTTTCAAGCGCCGGCCTCAGAAACGGTTGGCGCCGCGGCGTTTTGGCTAACCGAGGCGGTCTGGGCAGCCCCGCCGCCTTCCCGAGCGTCCACCACTTGCGCCACAGTCGGAATCGCGACCGCGGGCCTGTCAACATATTCCTCTTCCGGAATTTGGATTCCTGTAAGGGCCGCAAGCTTGTCCAAGGTGTCCTTCATCGGGCAGGCGTCGGTTTCCTCTTGCTTTAGGAATTCTTCTATCTCTTCATGCTTTTCTATCGCGGCGTCAATCGCGGGGCTGGAACCCTTCGCGTAGGCGCCTGTCGTAATCATCAATTCGTTTTGCTGGTAAGTGGCCATCCATTGGCGAACCATGCCGCAAGCCTCGCGGGTTTTCTTTCCGGTGACGCGGCGGCTAAGACGGCTTATGCTGGCCAAAACGTCAATGGCAGGATAATGGTAGGCTTGCGCCAATTTTCGGTCAAGAATAACGTGGCCGTCAAGAACGCCGCGAACGGTGTCGGCGATCGGGCCGTTCATGTCGTCGCCTTCGACCAATACCGTGTAAAAGGCGGTGATCGAACCCTTGTCGTTGGCGCCGGCGCGCTCAAGCAATTTTGGAATCATGTCAAAAACGCTGGGCGGGAATCCTTCGCGCGCGGGAGGCTCGCCGGCCGCCAAGCCAATTTCGCGCTGGGCTTGCGCGAAGCGGGTGACCGAGTCGAACATAAGCATTACGTTCTTTCCCTTGTCGCGGAAGTATTCGGCGATGGCGGTAGCGACGTAAGCCGCGCGCAAGCGGCAAATGCTCGGCATGTCGCTTGTGGCAAGGACGACGACCGATCGTTTGAGGCCGGCCTCGCCCAAGTCGCGGCGGATAAAGTCCGGCGCCTCGCGGCCGCGCTCTCCGACCAGCGCGATTACGTTTATGTCCGCGTCAGTGTTGCGGGCGATCATGCTTATTAAGGTTGACTTTCCGACGCCTGAGCCTGCGAAGATTCCAAGGCGTTGGCCCGCTCCC
>JBGUQT010000143.1:0-22439 GCA_045131275.1 Treponema sp. | reverse complement strand
CTCCGAGGAATTGAACGGTTCCGACTACGTTGCCGTTCCCTTTTGCGACGGAGCCAAAGAGAACAGCCCCGCGATGCAAATCGGCTGGATAAAGAAAAAGAACTTAAGCCTTAGCGCGATCGGCCAATGCTACGTTGACGAGATGAAAAAGTATTTGGCTTCATACAAGATTTAGCGCAAGCCTCGCGCGTTTGCGGTCGCGTACTAAAAAATCTTCTTGACGGCGGCCATGAACTTTTCTCCGCGGTCAAATTCATTCGAGAACATTCCAAATGACGTGCAGCCCGGCGAAAAGACAACCGTGTCGTTTTTGGCCGCGTCCGAATCGTTTTTGTCAAAGTCGCTTTTAAGGGCGTTGAGCAATTCGTCCAAGGAATTGTAGGGGCCGCTGTAAGCGATTTTTCTTTCTTGCAAGAGCGGCAAAAGTTTGTCGGTGCCGCTTCCGGCCAAAAGATAGATTGCGGCCGCCGGCGTTGAAGAAACGATTGTCGGATCCAAGGCTTGCGCCAAAGGCTCAAAGGCCAAGCCCTTGTCGGTGCCGCCTGTGATGAAGATTACGGATTTTCCAAAAGCCGCGCTGGCAGCCGCGGCCGCTTCCGGCACGGTGGAACAAGAATCGTTGTAAAAGCGGACGTTTCTTTGCGCGGCGCTTTTAAAGCTGTGAAAGAATTGCAGGCGGTGCGGAATGCCGTTCCATTCGCCAAGAATTTTTTGTATGTCTTGCGCTTGGACGCCCATCAAGTAAAGGACTAGCGCCGCGTTCATTACGTTTTGCCTCATGTGGCGGCCGGGAACGTTTACCGCTCCCAAAATTTTTGTGTCGTTTGTTTTTGACGGAATGCGGGCCAGCGCTTCCAAATCGTTTTTGTCGTCAAAGCTGAGCCATACGCCGTATTGGCTGTCGTCAAGCGGGTCTTGCTTGTAGCGCAAAACTTTTGCCTTGCATTCGCGGGCGAATACGTTTCCCCAAGTTCCGCCTTCTTGCGGGCCGGTTCCAAGCGGATCCTTGTCGGCGTCGCAAATCATAAAGTCGCCGGCGTCCTGGTCGGCGAAAATTAATTTTTTGTCGGCAATGTAGTCTTCCATGTTGCCGTACCAGTTTTGGTGGTCGGGAACGATTTTAGTGATCAAAGAAATTTTGGGCTTTAAAAGGCCGCGGCCTCTAAGGTCTGCCAACTGCCAGCTGGATAGTTCCAAAACAACCGGCGTGTTCTCGTTGGTTTCTTCCAAAAAGTTTAGGGGGCTTACCGTGATGTTTCCGCCCAAAAACGCTTTAAAGCCGGCTTTGTTCAAACCGTAATGGATCGCGCTTACGGTGGACGACTTTCCCTTGCTTCCAGTTACCGCGATGATCGGCGCTTTTGTGAATTGCAAGAAAAGGCTGATGTCCGTTTCTATCGCGGGGGCGGCGCTCAAAAATTCGTTTCCTTGAATTTTAACTCCGGGATTTTTGATGACGCAATCGGCGTCCCTAAAGTCTTCGATTCTGTGGCCGCCCAAAACGTAGGTCAGGCGTTCCTTGTTGAGCGTGTCGTCAAAGGCGATGGAGTTTAAGGTTGGCTTTAACTGTTCCTCCGTCTTCATGTCGGTGACCAAAACGTAGGCGCCGTGCTTTAGCAAAAAGCGCGCCACGGCCTCTCCGCCGCCGTTAAGGCCCAAGCCCATTACAGTGATGTGTTTGTCCTTTATGTCGTCGATCGATTTAAAGAAACATCCTTTTGGGTAAACATGGGCTTTCATTTTTGGTCTCCTTTCTTCGCTCCGCTGTTATCTTGAAGTCAAAAGTTTTTTGCCGGCTTCAAAGCGTTCCAACGCCTCGTCAATCAAAAGATTGATCAAGTCCTCGTATCCAAGGCCGGCGGCTTCGCACATTTTTGGGAACATGCTGATTGAAGTAAAGCCGGGAATCGTGTTGATTTCGTTGATGTAAATCGCGCCGGAATCTTTGTCGATAAAAAAGTCAACGCGGCTTAGGCCGGAGCAGTCCAAAACTGAGTAGGCTTTTACGGCAAGCTCCTTGATGATTTTTGTCGTGGTCTCGTCGATGTCCGCCGGAATTTTTAGCGCGGCGCCGTCGGGATCCTTGTACTTTGCGTCGTAGTCGTAAAATTCGTGTGTGGGAAGAATTTCGCCTGGAGTGTAGGCCTTGACGGCGCTAAAGGCGTTCTCGGGATTTTGAATAATCGCGTTTCCAGTAACGCTGCACTCAACCTCGCGGGCGTTGATCGCTTTTTCCACCAAAACTTTGTTGTCCCACATAAAGGCTTCGCCAAGCGCCATGCTAAACTCGCGCGCGTTGGACGCCTTGCTGGCTCCTACGGAAGAGCCCGCGTTGCAGGGCTTTACAAAAAGCGGAAATCCAAAGTCCGCGATTACTTTTTCGACCAAGGCGTCGTAGCGCTTGTTGTCGTTTACGTCCGCGCGCGTGAAGCAGTAGTAGGGGACTACTGGAAGGCCGTTGCTCTTCCAAATAACTTTTGTCTTTTCCTTGTCCATCGTAATGCCGCTGGCCATAACGCCGCAGCCGACGTAAGGAAGTTCGGCCGCTTCAAGCAAGCCCTGCATTACGCCGTCTTCGCAAAAAGTTCCGTGAACCACGCCAAAGACAGCGTCAACTTGCAAGGACTTTTCGGCGACTACAAGCGCGTCCTTTTTGCCGCCGGGAATTATGTTCACAAGCTTTGCGGGATCTTCGTCAATTTTAAACGCGGCGCTTGGATCGCCTTGGACGCGGGCCAATTCTTGCTCGCTTTGCAAAAACCACTTTCCGTTTTTTGCGATTCCGATTGGAATGACTTTGTACTTTGCCGGATCCAAGTTGCGGGCCACTGAACTTGCGCTTACAAGAGAAACTTCGTGCTCGCTGGATTTTCCGCCGAATAAAATCGCTAGATTCATTTTACACTTCCTTATTGTATCCTAGTTCCGCCAGCGCTTTTTTTGCCTCGGCGATTTCGTCGTAGGGCATCGCGCGGTCTTTGTATATGATGGAATTTTCGTGTCCTTTTCCAAGCAGCAAAACTATGTCGCCTTTTTTTGCCATGCCAAAGGCTTGCCTAATCGCTTTTGGCCTGTCAGGCGTGATGAACAAGCTTGAATTTTCCGTCTTGCCTTCTTTAATCGCGCCGGCGGCGATTTGAGACAAAAGCTCGCGGGGGTCTTCGCCGCGCGGGTCTTCGTCGCACAAAATAATTATGTCGCAATATTTGGCCGCGATTTGTCCTTGCAAGGGGCGCTTTGTAAGGTCGCGCTCGCCGCCGCTTCCAAACAGGGCGAACATTCTTCCAGCGCAACGATTTCGAATCGGCGGGAAAATCGCCTCAAAACTTGACGGCGTGTGCGCGTAGTCAACGATAACTTCAAAGTCTTGGCCCCGCTCAATCTTTGTCATTCTGCCGGTAATCGGAATCAAGCTGTTGGCGCGGCGGGCAAGTTCGCGCAAAGGAATGTCTGCCATTTTGTTGACGGCGATCATCGCGGCCATTATGTTCATCGCGTTGAAGGCTCCGACGCAAGTTGTGCGCGCGGTTATGCTTTCGTGGCTTTGGTCAAAGGCCGAGCCGTGGTCAAACTCAAATTCAAGGTAGTCTTGCGCGGCGGTGATTTTTTGCGCCGACAAAAATTCCACGCCGTCAATCGGCTGGACTTCTTTTGTCGCAAAGCCGTAGCAAGCCGCTTGCGTCGCATGAACAAAATAAGCTGCCGAAGGATCTTCCATATTTACGATTCCGCAGGGAATCAAGTCTAGGGGAACGTTGTTGACAACCTTGTGGTGGTTGTGCTTGTCCAAGGCGCGGAAAAGGTTCGCCTTGTCGTCGCGGTATTGCTCAAAAGTCTTGTGGAACTCCAAGTGCTCCAGCGTAACGTTCATAAAAACGCCGCAGTCAAAAAGAACGTGGTCCAGGCGGCCAAGCTTTTCGCTCAGTCCGTGGCTGGAGCTTTCCACAACCGCGTACTCGCATCCGTTCTGAACCATTTCGTATAATTCGCGCTGGATGATCGGCGCCTCGGGGGTGGTGGAGTGAACGGGATTTGCAACCGCGTCTCCTCCCAAGGAATACTGAACGGTAGAAATAAAGCCGGCCCTTTTTCCCGACAAGCGCAAAAGCTGCCAGATAAAGGAAACGGTCGAAGACTTTCCTTCGGTTCCGGTCACGCCAATCACTATCAATTTTTTGGAAGGGTTTCCGTAAAACTCCGAGGCTACTGGAGCCATTGCCTTGCGCGCGTCGGCGACTTTTAGCAAAACCGGCATCACCAAGTCGGAAAGCTTCTTTTGAGCGTCGCCCATATTGTTCAAAGTGCGGCAAACTATGGACTTCGCTATTTGAGCGCTTTCTTCTTTGGTCAACTCGTCTTGGTAGACGATTACGCTGGCGCCGGAATCAATCGCCGACGCGATGAATTTGTTTCCGTTTACATGCGTTCCTGGAAGAGCGAAAAAAAGATAGTTTTGCTTGACTTCGCGCGAATCAAAAGCAAGACCCGCCACAGGAGTGGCGCCGATAAGCGACTGGTCAAGGGGGCTTACGCCGTCCGCCGCGACCGCCTTGCACTCAAAAGAATCCAGCAACGAAGACAACTTTTTTTCCATAGCGCCATTATTTTATCGCATATTGAAAGTAATTTCAATAATAAAAACGCGGACTTTATAGGCGGGTCCCAGCGACGAAAAAAATAATCAGAGCCTCCCGTCAGTTCTCGTTTCCGTTGGAAACGAGGCCTCTCAAAGTATTGCAGTCGCGCTAACGCGCTCCGCGCGGCTCGCTTGCGGCTTGATGCCTGCGGCCAAGCCGCTTCGCTGACGGGCCCTTCCAATTATTTTTTTTCTGCGTCCCGCCTCTTTTGTCCGCTTTCTTATATTGAAACTATTTCTATCTAACATTATAATGGCGCTATGTTTGAAATAAGAGTGGAAGACGATTTTGCGGCGGCGCATTTTTTGCGCGACTATCACGGAAAGTGCGAGGCCTTGCACGGCCACAACTACAAGGTTTTTGTCCACGTTCGCGGAAAGGAGCTTAACGAGGGCGGAATGCTCTTGGACTTTACGCAGCTAAAGGCCGCGCTCAAAAAAGTTTTGGCCGCCCTTGACCACACCAATCTCAACGACAACCCTTTCTTTGACCAAAATCCCAGCGCCGAGCGGATCGCGCTTTACATTTGCCAAAATGTTCAAGCCGAGCTTGACGCGCAAAAAAAAGACGTCCGCCTTTATTCGGTGGACGTCTTTGAAACCGATCGCAATCGAGCGACCTACTATCCCGACTAAGGGATGCTAGTGTTAAACTGTAAAGTTGTTGATTTCCTGGCCAATCTTGTAGATTGATTCCTTGAGGGTGCTGGTTACGTCGTTCAAGGCGGAGCCTGTCTCGTTGATCTTTTCGGCGCCCTGAGCCATTTCTTCCATGCTTCCCTTCATTGCCAAAGTCGCGTCCTGCAAGTGGCGGACTTCGTCAAGAATCAACTTGTTGCCTTCTGTCATCTCTTCGCTGGCGTTGCGAACTTCGATTGAACCGTCGTTCATGTTCTTAAGCGCTTCGCTGATCTGGCGGCTTCCTTCCGTCTGCTCTTCCATAGCGGTGCGAATCTGAATGACAAGCTGGTCGGTGTCGCGAATCTTGTCGGCGACGACTGTAAGCGCCTGGGCCGATTCGTCGCTGGCAGCGACAACGCTTGAGATTGATTCCTTGATCTTTGCAAGCTGTTCGCCGATTGTCTTTGACTGGCCTGTAGAAGTCTCTGAAAGCTTTCGGATTTCGTCGGCAACAACGCTAAAGCCCTTTCCGGCGTCGCCGGCGTGGGCGGCCTCGATGGCGGCGTTCATGGCCAAGAGGTTGGTCTGAGCGGCGATGTTGGCGATGGCCTGGTTGGCGTCCTCAAGCATGGCGGACTGAGTTTCAATCTGCTGGATCTTCTCGTTAACGTCCTGCTGCTTCTTAAAGCCGATGTCGGCGTTCTGGTTAAGCTCTTCGAACGAGTTGGCCATTCTTTCTACGTTCTGGTTGACCGAAGAAATGTTTCCGATCATCTCTTCTACGGCGGCGGAAGCCTGTGTGATTCCCGCTGTCTGGCCTTCAATCATCTTGTTCAAAGAGTCAATGTTTGATGAAATCTCGTTTACGGCGCCGGCTGTCTGGTTTACGCTCTGGCCCTGGTTCTCGATCTGTTGGTGGATAGAATCGATGTTGGCGATAATCTCTGTAATCGCGCTGGCGGTGTCTTGGCTGATGGCGCCCATGTTTTCGCCGCCGGCCTCCAAATCTCTGTCCTGGTCCTTGACGATTTTGATGATGCCCTGCAAGCGTTCAACGAATGCGTTGAAGCCGCCGACAACTTCGCCGACTTCGTCCTTGGACTTTGTCGAGATTCTTTGAGTAAGGTCGGCCTTGCCGCTGGCAATCTTGAGAAGGTTGTCGCGAACGTTGAGAACGGGTTTTACGACTACAATCTTAACAACGATTGTTGTCAAGATTGAAATGACTATCAACAAAACGACCAGAGATGGAATTACCATTTGCAAGGTTTGCTGTGTGGCGCTTGTGATTACATGCTGGTTTTTGGCCATGAACAACATTCCGACAACGCGTCCGTCGGGATTTTTGTGGGGAATGTAAACCGAGCGGTACTGCTTTCCGCCGATGACATTGTTAAGCCTTATTGTCTCGCCCTTTCCGAAAACCGTGCTAAGAACCTGCTGGTTGTCGATTCTTGTTCCAGTCATTGGATTGCCTTTGGAGTCGCGCAATGTTGTAGAGACGCGCAAGTCTCCCTTGAATACTGTACATTCCGTTCCGTGGGCTTCGCGAACAAGGTTTACAAAATCTTCCTTTGTAAAGTCGTAGGCCGAAAGAACCGCGCCGACGATTTCTCCTTGGTAGCGGACCGGAGCGGAGGAGGCGAGTCCCCATTCCATCCAGTCTTTTTCGATCCAAGAATAGCTGATTTTTTCGCCGTTCATTACGTTCTGCCAAGCTTCGACATCGCTGATGTCAGAGCCCACGCCAACCGTTCCGGCGACAACTTTTCCTTGTCTGTCGGCGATGAGCAAGGCGTCTGAATCCATGTTGCCTACTTGGCCTTGGACGACGCCGTTCAAAACGTCAATGTCGCCGTTGGCCAAGCCGCTTGTGGTGCGGTTGAGGCCGGCGATTGTCTTTGACTCCGCCGTAAGCGTTTGCTGCCAGTTTTGCAAGAGCAATTCGCCGCCGCGTCCAGCCGTTCGGACGCTGTCGTCGATTTCGCTTGTAAAGTGATGCTTGAAAGTCAAAATTGAAATCGCGCAAATCGTTACCGATGACAAAATGACCATAACGGCCACGATAAAGAAAATCTTAAGGGATAGCTTAACTTTCATGTAAACTCCTTGTAAATAGTAGGATAATTATAATACAGCTTTGTTTAAAAAGCAAGTTTTTTTTTTGAGCGGCCAAATATTTTGTATAGTGTTTTTGCGCCGAATCCTTACATTCTTACGGGAATATGCGACACGCTTAACTCGCGCTTTATGCCTTGGATCGTGTATTCGCCGGAGTGAACCATTGTGGCGATCAGGGCCGCGTCCGCGCAGCCTTTTGTCAAAACCTCCGCCATGTGGTCCACGGTTCCGCCGCCTCCAGAGGCGATTACGGGAACGCCGACGCTTTGCGCTATCATTTTTGTAAGCGTGATTTCGTAGCCGGCCTTGGTTCCGTCGGCGTCCATAGAGTTAAGGACGATTTCGCCGGCGCCCAGGCTTACGGCGCGCTTGGCCCATTCCAAGGCGTCAAGGTCTGTCTTTACGCGGCCGCCGTTAAGGTAAACCCTGTAGCCGCACGGGCATTCCGGGTCTTTTTTGGCGTCCATTCCAAGCACGATGCATTGGCTTCCAAAAACGCGCGCGCCTTGGGTGATCAAGTCGGGGTTTTTAACCGCCTGCGAGTTGAGGGAGACTTTTTCCGCTCCGGCCAATATGGTGGAACGGATGTCCTCGATGGAACCGATTCCTCCTCCAACGCAAAAGGGGATGAAGACTTGGCTTGCGACTTTGCTTATCAAGTCCAAAATCGGCCGCTCTCCGCGGGCGCTGGCCATGATGTCGTAAAAGACAAGCTCGTCAACGCCTTGCTCGTAGTATTTTTTTGCCATTTCCACCGGGTCGCCGATGTCGAGGTTGTTTTGGAATTTGACGCCCTTTGTGGTGCGGCCGTCCTTTACGTCAAGGCAAACTATGATTCGTTTTTTTAGCATGACAAATCCCCCTCGACAAAATTCTTTATGATTTTAAGGCCGGCTTTTCCAGACTTTTCTGGGTGGAACTGGCAGGCAAAAACGTTCTTGCTTTGGATAACCGCGGGAACCATCGCTCCGTAGTTGGCGTATCCCTTTATTACGGAAGGGTTGTCCGGCTGTATTACGTAGGAGTGGACAAAGTAAAAGTCGCTTCCTTCTGGAACGCCCTTTAGAATCGGACAGTCTCCGCTGTAAGAAACTTCGTTCCAGCCCATGTGGGGAACTTTGCGGGAATTGTCTTCCGGGTTTACGTCGCGCTCGCGCCAAACGTTCTTAAAGTGGCGGATCGTTCCGGGAATGATGCCAAGGCATTGCGTGTAAGTTTGCGTTCCGTTTTGAAAGGAACCGCCTTCCTCGCTTTTGTCAAAAATGATTTGGGCGCCGATGCATATTCCAAGCAAGGGCTTTTTGTCTTGAGCCCATTCGCGCAAGAACGTGTCGTAGCCTGTCATCACCAATTCGCGCATGGCGTAGGCAGCCTCTCCGTCGCCGGGAAAAATCACGCGGTCAACGTTGGCCAAATCGGCCGGATTCTTTGAAAGAATGTAGGGCGCCTTTAAAAAGTCCAAGGCGCGCTCCACGCTCTTAATGTTTCCGGCGTTGTAATCAACAATTCCAATCATGGTCTTATTGTAGCGCAGTTGCAAAGTGAATTCAATAAAAAAACGCTCCCGCGAAAATTCAAACGGCTGCGAACGAGGTACTTTTTAGGCAAAGAATGGGGTTTAACGTGTCCTAAGTTCGCCCCGTTTGCCTTTCCGCTACGCGTTTTTAATTGCATGAAACTTTAAACTGTGATACAATAAAAAATATCAAGGGGAAATCATGGCGACACGTGGAAAAAAATCTAACGACAATAATGGCGGGCGAACGCCCACTCCGCACAACGCGGCAAAGAAGGGCCAGATAGCGCCGACAGTTTTGCTGCCCGGCGACCCCCAGCGCGCTGAATGGATAGCCAAGGAATTTTTGACGGGCGCAAAGCTTGTCACCGACGTTCGCGGCATGAAAGGCTTTACCGGAAAATTTAACGGAAAGCCCGTCACCGTTATGGGAAGCGGAATGGGCGCCGGCTCGGCGGGCATTTACATTTACGAACTTTTCAACTACTACGATGTCGAGGCGATTGTCCGAATCGGCACTTGCTGTTCCCTCCAAAAGGGAGCGAAGCTTGGCGGAATGTTTTTCGCCATGACCGCCTCGACCGATTCAAATTACGAATACCAGTACGGCTTGCGGGGCCACCTTTCGCCCGCCGCGGACTTTGGCCTTTTGGAGGCCGCCGCCGCTTTTGCGCGAAAGAATAAATTTGCCTTTGAAGCGGGCCCGATTTTTTCAAGCGACTTTTACAGCGCCTACAACGCTTTGGGCGACCAAGTCTGGAAGTCTTGGGCAAAGATGGGCTGCCTTGCGCAGGACATGGAAACTTTTTGCTTGTACTGCCAGGCGGCCTTTGCAAATAAAAAGGCGCTTTCGATTCTTACAAACGTTTACGATAAAATTACAAACAAGGGAATCGACGGCAACGCAAAGGCGCTTACGCCGATGGTTCAAACCGCGCTCTCTCTTGTCTAAAAATTTTCACAAAGACAAAGGCAAGCGCGATTGCGGTGATGGCCCATGACGCGGGGTAGGTGAACAAAAGCCATTGCGTTGTGTGGAATCTTGGCGTTTGAAAGGCCGTGAAAATCCAGGCAAGGCGGCTCCCGCACGCTCCCAGCAAAACAATGACCGAAGGCTCAATCGAATGTCCCAAGCCTCGCATGTCCGCGGCCAACGACGACATTATTCCGCACAAAAGGTAGGGGCCGCACAAAATGCGAAGCCGGCCCACGCCTTCGGCGATTGAGGCTTGGTTTGAAGTGTAGATTTCCAGCAAGGGCCGCGCGAACAAAACCGTAAGCTCGCCAAAAATCAGGCCTGTCGCGCAAATGACGCCCAAGGTTTCCCAAACGCTTTTCTTTACCCGCTTGAAATTTCCGGCTCCAAAGTTTTGGCTTACAAAGCTTACTCCCGCTTGCTCGACTGAAATCATCGCTGTCCAGCAAAAGTTTTCTATGTTACCGGCCGCGGCGTTTCCAGCCATTGCGTCGGCGCCAAAGGAATTGATGGCCGCTTGAATCACCAAGTTTGAGATGGTGAACAAAATGTTTTGGATTACGTTTGGAACGCCGATGCGCAAAATGGAGGCGGCGACCGCGGCTTTTAGGCGAATCATTTTAAAGCAAAGCCTAAACTCGCCTTCTTCAAGCGCAAGGCAAACGATTATCAAAAGCGTGGCCGCGTATTGAGAAACGCTTGTGGCTAGTCCTACGCCGGCCACGTCCATTTTTAGCGCGATGACAAAAATCAAGTTGAGGAGGACGTTCAGGATTCCCGCGGCGAACAAAAAGTAAAGGGGCCGTTTTGTGTCGCCCTTGGCGCGAAGGATTCCCGCTCCAAAATTGTAAACGGCGATCGCTGGGAGGCCTGGAATCAAGTAGTGCACGTATCTAAGCGCAAGGCCAAAAACTTCTTTTGGCGTTTGCAAGGCCCAAAGAATCTTGGGCATAAAAATCCAGGCCGCCGCGGAAACTAGCGCTCCAAGCAAAAGGCCGAGCGCGATTGAAACGTGAAGAACGTCGGCAACGGCGTCCTTTTTTGCGGCGCCGATGTTTTTTCCCGCGACTACCGCCGCTCCTCCGCCAAGGCTCATGAAGACGTGGCAGCAAAGGCCCCAAATCACGGACACCGCTCCGACCGCCGCAAGAGAATTGTTTGAGCCAAAGCGGCCGATGACGATTATGTCGGCGGCGTTGAATAAAATCTGCAGAATGCTTGAAAGCATTAGAGGAAGAGAAACACGAACGAGTCCTTTAAAAATAGACCCGTTCAGCATGTCGATAGAGTTCTTCATTGTTTTTTTGCTTGCGCCTTTTTTTTTAGGCCAGAGACTTTCCGTCGCTAAAAGCGTTTCCGACGCGCTTTCCAAATTCGTAGTAGCCGTGGTCCGCTGTATTGTAGATTATCGGATGATATTTTGCAAGGTCAACTTTTCCGTCCGCGTCGAGAATTTTTTCGTCGGCGACGACGTTGACGATTTGGAACAAATGCTTTTCGTCGTCCAAGACTTTTACAAGGCGGCATTCCAATGTGAGCGGAAAGGCGTCAAAAATCGGAGCGTTGACGTTGGCGCTTTTTGTGATTTTCCAGCCGGTCTTTTGCAACTTGTCAGGCTCTTTGTTGGCGGAAACGACTCCTACATAGTCGCAAGCTTTGAGCGATTCAACCGTTCCAAAGGCGATAGTCGCTTCTTTTGTTTGCGCGATGTTTTTTGTGGTCTTGTGGCTTTTTGCAAGGCAAACCCAAACTTGGTTGTCGTCGGCGATTCCGCCCCAAGCCGCGTTCATCGCGTCGGCCTTTCCGTCTTTGTCGTAAGTTCCCAAAATCAAAACCGGCATCGGGAACATCATTGTCTTAGCGCCTAAATCCTTCATATTTACTCCTGAGCGATGACTTCATCAAAGAACTTTGAGTAGTCCGTTCGCTTGTCCTTGCTAAAGGCCATCGCCGCGCGCGGGTGTTGGTTCAAGTAGCCTGTGACCAAGTAGGGGACGTCGTATCCCCAAACAACTCCGTCCTTCTTAAGCTGCAGCATGTATTTTTCGATGAATTTGAGCGTTTCGTAAACCTTGTACTTTGGGTTTTTAAGGAAGGCCAAAAGGTTTTCCATAAAGCAGTTTCCGGCGCCGCGTCCCATTCCGTTGTAAGTGGCGTCAAGCCAGTCAACGCCGTCGCCGCAAGCTTCGATTGTGTTGGCAAAGGCAAGCTGCTGGTTGTTGTGCGCGTGGATTCCCAATTGCTTTCCGTGCTTGTCGGCGTATTCTTTGTAGAGGGCGCAAATGCGTTGCATCTGTTCCGGGAAAATCGAGCCGTAGCTGTCAACGATGTAAATGCAGTCAACCGGAGACTGGCCGATCATGTCCAGAGCGACCTTTATGTCGCCTTCTTGCGCGGTGCTGATCGCCATGATGTTGCAGCTTACTTCGTAGCCCTTCTTTTTTGCGTCTTCGATGATTTCCAAGGCTCCGGGAATTTGGTGAACGTAGCAAGCCACGCGGATTAGGTCCACGGGGCTTTCGCTTCTGGGGCGAATGTCTTCCCTAAAGTCGCAGCGGCCAACGTCGGCCATGACGGCAAGCTTGACCTTTTTGTCGGCGTTGTCGCCAATGACTTTAATTATGTCTTCGTCGTCGCAGAATTTCCATTTTCCGAATTTGGATTTGTCAAAAAGTTTTTTGGAGGCCTTGTATCCGACTTCCATATAGTCCACGCCGGCTTCGATGTTTGTTTTGTAAAGCTCCTTTACAAATTCGTCGGTAAAGAAAAAATCGTTTACGATTCCGCCGTCGCGCAAGGTCGCGTCAATCACTCGGATTGATTCGCGAACGCCCATCAATGCAGATAGTTCTTTCATAATGCTTTGATACTATCAAAAGAAACGCTTTTGCGCAAGCGCCGTTTAAATGTTTTTGATGTGCTCCAAGTCGTTCAACAATTCTATGCAGGGAACGGCTGTAACGCCGGGGTCTTGGTTAAAGCGCAGGATCGTAATGCCGGTGTGGCCAAAGTGGAAGAGAGCGCAGGTTAGGGGAAAGGGAATGTTCAAAATGCGGCCGATGGCGGCGGAAGAGGATCCTCCGTGGCTAAAAAGCGCGACGGTTTTGTCCTGCTTTATGCCGGGCAAGGCTCGCCAGCCGTTTTGGCGGCGCTCAAGGCCAAGGCCGCAAAGCCATTCGTCGGTCTTTTGCTGTATGTTCTGGACTATGCCGGTCACTTTGTTGTTCTTAAAGTAAGGGGAATTTTCCCAGTCGGGGTCGTTGAGCGGAATCCCTTTGTCCGCCATTTCGTTGGCGCAAAACCAAGGGTGGCCGTCGGCATAGAGGGGCGTTCCGTCCAAACTTCCCCATTCAAGCTCGCGCATAAAGTCCAAGGTCTTGTAGGAAAGCCCGGCCGCGGCGCAAAAAGCGTCGGCGGTTTCTTTGGCGCGGCCCATCGTGGACGACCAAACTTCAGTTATTCCTTCGCGCAAAAGGCGCGTTGCCGCGGCTTTTGCTTGCAGCTTTCCTTTTGGAGTGAGGCAGTCCAGTTCGTAGTTGGGGTCGCCGTGGCGGACAAAAACGATTCTCATATTTGGAACATTCTTTTTCTTGCCGCGCCGGCCGCGCAAAAAAGGATAAAGGCGGCAAGGTCCGCGGCCACGATTGTGCTTCCTACAGGCGTTCCCGCGACGATGGAAACCAAAAGTCCCGCAACCGAGCAGACGACGCTTAAAATGGCCGAACAAATCGTGACAGAAAAAAAGCTTCTAAAAAGACGCATCGCGCTTAACGCTGGAAAAATTATCAAGGCGCTTATCAAAAGGCTTCCGACCAAATTCATAGCCAAGACGATGATCACCGCGATGATTACGGCCAGCAAAAGATTGTAGGCGGCGGCGTTGGTTCCCGAAGACGCGGCGAAGTCTTCGTCAAAAGTGACTGCGAAAATTTTGTTGTAAAAAACCACAAAGACTCCGACCACAACCACAGAAAGAATCGCGCACAAGTAGACTTCGCCTTTTGTCAAAGTCAAAATCGAAGTGCTTCCAAAAAGAGTGCTGCAAACGTCGCCGCTCAAGTTTGCCGACGCGGAAAACAAATTTACGAGCAAGTAGCCAAAGGCCAAGGCGCTTACGCTTATCATCGCGATGGCGGCGTCGCCTTTGATCCGCGTCTTGTTCCCTGCCGCCAAAATGACTACGGCGCAAAGGACCGTGAGGGGCAAAACCAAGAACATCGTGTTGTTGATTTTAAGGACAGTCGCGATTGAAAGCGCTCCAAAGGCCACGTGCGAAAGTCCGTCTCCGATAAACGAAAAGCGCTTTAGAACCAGCGTCACTCCCAAGAGGGAAGAGCAAAGCGAAATCAAGACGCCAACAATCAACGCATAGCGCACAAAGGGGAATGAAAAGTACACCGAAAATTGCTCTAACAATTCCATTATAGGCCGCCTCCGTTTTTTTGGCGGGCAAGATATTCTTCTTTTGTTCCAAAAAAGATGTTGGCGCCGATGTTAAGAATATGCGTGGCGTCCTTTAGGGCCACGTCAACGTCGTGCGAAATCATCACGACGGCGATTTTGTCGTTGACGTTAAGGTCTTTTACAAGCCGGTACATTTCTTCGGCGGCGGCGGGATCCAAGCCGGTGATAGGCTCGTCAAGCAAAAGCATTTTTTGCGTGGCGCAAAGGGCTCGGGCAAGAAGGACGCGCTGTTGCTGGCCGCCCGAAAGGTCTCGGTAGCATCTTTTTGCCAGCGCGAGTATTCCAAGCCGCTTCATGTTTTTAAAGGCTCTTTGCTTTTCTTCTTTGTTGTAAAAGGGCCTCATGCCCGCCGACGACTGGCAGCCGGAGACTACGATTTCGTAAACGCTGGCCGGAAAGTCGCGCTGGACTTGCGTTTGCTGGGGAAGGTATCCGATTTGATTTTTTTGCAAGCCGCCGTCAAAATTTATTTGTCCGTCAATCGCTTTTTGCAAGCCAAGAATCGTCCGCATTAGGGTGGATTTTCCGCTTCCGTTCTCTCCGACAATGCAAAGGTAGTCTCCCGCGCTGACGTTAAAGCTTAGATTTTGTACGAGAATGTTTTTGTTGTAGCCAAGGCAAAGGTCCTTGCATTCCAAGAGAGGCATATGGGAATTATGCCAAAAAAACGCCCTAGCGTCAATGTTGGCCGCGGTATTGAAAACATTCCTTTTCGGGGCTACAATAAACGCGTGAAGAAAGTCTTTGCGGCAGTACTGTTTTTTTCGCTTTTCGCGCTTGCGTTCGCCGCCGACGTGAAATTCATCTATTACGACGACGACTTTTTTACGGAAGACATCACCGGCCCCAAAAAAGAATCCGACAAAAAATTAAAGACAGACTTTATTCCATGGCTGCGACAGCAATTTTACGACTCAAGCGAAAAAGAAACGGTGGCAAAGCAAATGCTGGCCTTTGATTGGTCTATGCTTGTTAAGGGCTATACGCACGGCGGAATCGGCGCGGGAATGAGCTTTGAAAAGCAAATCATTCCGCACTTGTCGGCCAGCGCCTATTTTGGCCAAGCCGTGCTTTTTGAAAATTCCGACGGCTGGGGCTGCTACACGTTCTCGCCTGCGGGTTTTGTTTACTATTACCCAATCAGCCGCCAGCTTAGAAAATTTTATTTGGCCACTGGCTTTTGCTGGGACTTGGTTTTTTATTTTGGCGACAAGATTCCTGAAGGGGCCAGGGCGTCGTCGTTTTCGATTTACCCGCAGGCTGGCTGGAAGTTTTCGTTGCCTTGGAGGTTTTTGCTCGACATTTTTGTGGGCTACAAATTTGCCTTTAACAAGAACGGCGTCTATTACGGAAACTCCGCCGACATTTTGGGCTTTGGATTTCAATGGGGAATCAGTTTTAAGCATTACATGAAAAAGCGCGACTAGCTTGCCAGGGCGTAAAAGCCCGACTGGATTTTTTGGACAAGCTCTTCTTTTGGCATGGGCTTTCCGAACAAATATCCTTGCAAACGTTGGCATCCGATTTCCTTTAAGAAGTCGTAGGCTTCTTGCGTTTCAACGCCTTCTGAAAGGGTTTGCATTCCGATTTTTTGCGCGAGCGAAACTATGCTGGTGATGATGGGCTGCGACTTTTTGTTTTCCGAGAACTTTGAAAGAAAGGCCATGTCGATTTTCATCAAGTCAAAGTTGTAGTCTTTTAACACGTTCAAGCCGGAGTAGCCGGATCCAAAGTCGTCAAGCCACAAGGAGTTTCCGTTTTTCCTAAAAGTCTCCAGCGAAAGCTTGAGCTTTTCGTCGCTGGAAGAAAGAGCGCTTTCCGTTATCTCTACGTGAATGTCGTCTTTTGAAAGCCCGTACTTTGCGATGCAGCGGTCAAGCTCTTCCGCCGGATTGATCAACTCAAAGTCAAGCCTTGAAAAATTCAGCGAGACGGGAACAAAGGGGAGGTTTTTGTCGCGGCAATCCTTGATGTCCCTGCAAGCGATTTCCATAACGCGCAAGTCAAGCTTGTGGATCAAATGGTATTCTTCCAAAATAGGAACAAAGGCCGCCGGCGGGAGCATTCCAAACTGGGGATCCTTCCAACGAGCCAAGGCCTCGACGCCGCAAAGCTTTCCATTTTTTGAAAGAACGACCGGCTGGTAGTAAACGGTGATGTAGTCGTTTTCTATCGCTTGGTCTATGTTGTTGATTATGTGCAGTTTTTGGTTAAAGACCTTGTCCATCTTGGACTCGTATTCAATCACGTCGCGGCCATAATGCTTTTTGATCGACTCGCAGGCGTAGCGCGCGTGGTCGCAGGCCAAGTTTGGCGCGCAGTCTCGTTCTTTGGGACGGTAGATTCCGACTTTAAATCCAAGCTGAACGGTGTCCTCGGCCTTGTGAATCTCTTTTTGAATTTTCTTTACTTTTCGGTTTAGGGTGTAATGCTTTGTTAGCGCCACAAAGTGGTCGTCCGAAAAGCGCGCCAAAAGGTCGTCTTCAAAAGCGCCTTTAAGTATTTTCGTCACGGTTTTTAGAAAGTTGGTTCCCGCGACAAAGCCGTACTTCTCGTTGTAGTTCTTAAAGTTTTCCACATCTATAAAGACAAAGCATATGTCATCGATGTTGTTGTTTGGATTTGTCAAAAAGTCCGAGCTGGCCTTGTAAAAGTAGTTGCGGTTTGGAAGGTCGGTCAAGTCGTCGTAAAGGGATTTCTTTTCCAAGTGTTCGTTTAGCGCGCACAAGCGTTCGTCCTTTTGCGCCTCGATTCTTTTTTGGTGGTGGGAATTGAGCGCGGCCGCGTAAAAGGCCAGCCAAGTGGTAAAGGCGTTGACCTTTATGCTGAGCGTTATGGGAATGAGTTTGCTCTGCAGGTAAATGTAAACGGCAAATACAATGGTAAGGCAGACAAAGGAAACAATCGGGTGCCAAACCAAAAGGCAGTTCAAGAAAATTAGGATTGTGATAAAGGCAAAAACTTGGCCGCCTCTATCTTTGCTGGTGTATGAAATATAAAGGCCAAAGGCGACCATCGCGATTGAAAAAATCGCCTTTATAGCGCGGCCAGCGGCTCTGTTTGAAACCTTGCCTTTTAAATAAAGGATGGAATAAACAAGCAATACAACGGAGATTGCCAATAGCGCGATGTAGGCGATTGTGTGCGCGACAAGCCATTGCCTGCTGTAGTTTTCGGAATCCGCGATTACGCCAAAAAGCATCATCGCAAGCATCCAAATTTCCAGCGCCGCGACGAGGGCCGAAACATAAACGCTTGACCGGGCGTTGGCCGTAAGAAGGTAGTCCCTCACAAAGGGGGAGCGTTTTTGGCTTTTAAAGAAATCTTTGACTTTTTCAAATAAGGATGACGAATCGCTCATACTCTTTCCTATAATATTATAATATTACTCCCATTCTTGCCAAAACGCAAGAAAAAAATAAGGGGGAGGCTTCCCCTTGCTCCGCTGTTGCGCAAAATCCGCTTTTCTTCTATTATAAATACGATATGATTGAAATTATTAAGACAGCGCTTATTGGAATCGCGGTTGGAATGGCCAACGTCATACCGGGTGTTTCTGGCGGAACTTTGGCGGTAGTGTTCAACATCTACGAAAAATTCATCAACGCCATCACTTGCAATGTAAAAAAGCTTTGGGCCAACAGGAAGTTTGTGGCGCCCTTGTTTTTGGGAATGCTTATGGGCGTGCTTTTGTTCAGCAAGATGATCACCGCGCTTTACGAAAATTTTCCGGCGCAAACAGACTTCTTTTTTACGGGCCTAATTATCGGAAGCGTTCCGATGCTTTTTGTCTACATGCTAAAGGACAATTCAGATGGCGGAACGGAAGAAGCCGCCGCTGAGCCAGCCGTTCCCGCAAAGAAATTTGGAGCGGCAAAAATCGCTGGAATCGTAGTCTGCGCTTTAATCGGCTTGGCCTTGATTCTGGCCTTTAACTATTTGGAAAAAGCTTTTGCCGGCGAACGCGAAAAGCTTGGCTACCTTCCTCCTTTGAGCGTTCCCCTTGCCTTAAGAATTTTTATTGCCGGCGTTATCGGAGCGATCGCGATGGTAATTCCGGGAATTTCGGGCTCGCTCCTTATGCTGATTATGGGAGTCTATCCGATCGTCATTACAAGCATTCCGGCCCTCCTTAATCCCGAAACTTGCGTCCACGCTTTTTTCCTTTTGCTTCCAAACGGAATCGGCGTGCTTGCGGGAATCCTTTGCGGCGCCAAGCTTATCGCCTGGCTTTTAAAGAAGTTCCCCAACAACACTTACGCGGTGATTTTTGGCCTTATATGCGGCTCGATTTTTGCCGTGTTCCCGGGCTTTGGCTGCTTTACAAGCGTCCTTATGGCGATCGCATGCGTCGTTTGCCTTCTTGCCGGCGCCGCGCTAGCGTATTTTGTTTCAAGCTACAGCAAGGACTAACGCTCTTGGCTTGACCAAAGGCCGCGTTTTCTGATAGAATAGATGCCATTCGGGCCATTAGCTCAGCGGTTAGAGCAGAGGACTCATAATCCTTTGGTCCTAAGTTCAAATCTTAGATGGCCCAATAGTTTCGTAACGAAGTGAGAAACTATACGTAAATCACTTCCGCTAGGCCAAACCGAGCGCTTGCGCGAGGTATGGCCCATAAGGAAAAAAATCCAGCGATAAAAATCGCTGGATTTTTTTTTAAAGCGCGCTAGAATTATAGGAACGATAAAGGAGCCGTTATGGGAAAAAGAAGCCAAGGCGCGATCGCCAACGAAAAGACAATCGGAAAACTAATGTTCAAGCTTTTGCCTGTGCAAGTTTTGCTTGCCGTGATTGTCGTTCTAAACGGAATCGTTTCAAGCCTTTTTGCCAGCAACTGCATTGACATAAAGGCGATGAGCGCGGTCGGCCTTTACGCTCCAATTTTGATGCTTTTGAGTTCGCTCAACTTGATGCTTGTAAGCGGCTCGACGATTTTGTGCGGCCAAATGATGGGCAGGAATGAAATCGGAAAAATGCGCGGAATCTTTTCCCTTGATTTGACAGTGACATTTTTAATCGGCGCGGTTTTTTCCGCCGCTCTTTTTGTTTTAGGCCGCTTTGGATTTGTAGGCTTTATCGCGCGGGATCCTGGCTTGCAGCCGGATTTTTCAACCTATTTGCTTGGCCAGTCAATCGGCGTGATTCCGTTTTTGTTGGGAAACCAGCTTTCTTCTTTTCTTTCTTTGGAAAACAGAATGAAAAGAAATTTGTTCTCCAGCGTTAGTTATGTTGTCGTCAACTTGGCGCTAAACTTTTTGTTCGTTCAAAAATACAGAATGGGGGTTTGGGGCCTTTCGCTGGCGACTTCGGTCGGAGCGTGGATTTATTTTTTGACGCAAGCCCAAGCCTTTATTGCAAAAGGAAGCCAATTTAAATTTTCGCTCAAAGATGTCGCTGCGAAAGATTTGCTTCAAATCCTTAAGGTGGGCTACCCCGGAGCCTTGTCCAACGGCTATCAAACGATTCGCGGTTTGGCTGTAAACTACTTGCTTACGGTTTATGTCGGAGCGGCCGGCCTTTCTGCTTTTTGCGCGGCCAACAGCCTTATGACTTTGGCCTGGTGCGTTCCGACTGGAATGGTCGCTGTTTCTCGAATGGTTATGAGCGTTGGCCTTGGCGACGAGGACCGAGTGACGGTAAGCGACGTAATGCGCGTCATGTTCAAAAAATTCTGTTTGGTTAATTTTTTTATGGGCCTTGTCATAATCATCTTTGCCAAAAACTTAGCCTACTTGTTCTATAAAGACGTCAATTCCCAAGTGTACATGATGACTGTTTGGGGCTTTAGGCTTTTGCCCTTGACACTGGCTCCCGGTTCGATTTTGCAGCACTTTGTTTGCTATGGCCAAGCGTCCGGGAAAAATTTTCTTGTCCACATGGCGTCTGTTTTGGACGGAGTCATTTTTGTGGCGGGATTCACCGCTTTGCTCATTCCTTTTGTCGGAATGAACAGCGTCTACATCGCCAACATTTTGAACGGAATTTTTGTCTTTGTTTTCTTAGTAAGTTACGCGCTTTTTTGCAACAGGCGCGTCCTTAAGACTATGGAAGAGCTTATGGTAATGCCGGACACTTTTGGCGCGCCCGAAAGCGAGCGTTTGGACATGAGCGTAAAGTCGATGGAAGACGTTGTCAATGTTTCTAAAAAGACTCAAGACTTTTGCCTTGAGCGCGGCATTGACAGCCGCCGCGCTTTCTTGGCCGGTTTGTCCATGGAAGAGATGGCCGGAAACGTAATCGCGCACGGCTTTAACAAGGACAAGAAAAAACATTCTTTGGAAATACGAGTCGTTCACAAAGACGGTTCTGTGATTCTTCGCGCGCGCGACGACTGCGTCTCTTTTGACCCGCTGGAAAGAGTCAAGACTTCCGACCAAAACGACGTGGCGAAAAACGTCGGCCTAAAAATCGTCGTTGGCCTTGCCAAGAGCGTTGAATGGCAAAGCATTTTTGGCATGAACGTTCTTACGATAAAGTTTTAGCGTTAATCGTTTGCAAGCCCAAGAGGCCGGCCTCGCGCTTGCTTGTAAAGCAAGTAGGGCTTTCGGTCGCGCAAAAACTTTTGGACGTCGGGAAGCCATGTCGCGCGGATTTCTTCTTCGGTCATGCCGCTGTCAATTTGTTCAATCAATTTGTCGTTGCCCCACAAGCGCGCGAGGCCGGCCGGCTGGTCAACCATTTTTTTCGCGCCGCCGAGTTTCTTTGCAAAATCGATGAAATATTTTAGCGTAAAAATTCCTTCAGGCTGGGAACTGGAATCGTTCGCAAGCCCAAGACTGCCGGCCGCGGCGCTGTTTTCAAGACCATAAAGCGGCTGGCCCGTCAAGTCGAGTCCGTAGCATTTTTTGCCTTCAAACTTGGGGTTGGTCGCCATTCCCGGAATGTCGCTCGGAGTGAAGACGTATTGGCCAAAGGACTCGTCGGGGTAGCCGATCGCGGTAAAGGGCTGCTCCGTTCCGCGGCCTTCGCTTACGACCGTCGCCTCGAACAAGCACAAAAATGGGTAAAAGCGGACCGCGCGATGGCTGGGCAAATTTGGCGACGGCGCGACGGGAAGTTCGTAGCGGGTCGCTCGCGTGTAGTTTTTTACGGGAATCACGGTAAGCTTGCATTTTATGCCGCCTTCAAGCCAACCTTGGCCGTTAATCATTTGAGCAAGCTCGCCCGCCGTCATTCCGTAGATTGTCGGAATCGGGTCAAGGCTTACGTAGGACTTGTAGCGCTCGTCGCGGATGGGGCCTGCCACGCAGTCGATGTTGGGGTTGGGCCTGTCAAAAATCACAAGGGGAACGTTGTTTTGCGCGCAGGCTTCCATGATGTAATGCATCGCGCTTATGTAAGTGTAAAAGCGCGCGCCAACGTCTTGTATGTCGTAGACCACAACGTCAACGTCGGACAAAAGTTCGGGCGAGGGCTTTAAGGATTTTCCGTAGATCGAAAAAATCGGAACGCCTGTCTTGGCGTCAACATCGTTTTGGATTGTCTCTCCGGCCTCGCCCTTTCCTCTAAAGCCGTGCTCCGGCGCGAAGACTTTTACCACGTTTATTTTTTTTGAAAGCAAAAAGTCCAAGTCGTGGACCGCGCCGCTGTCCGCGCTTTTGTCCGCGCCGGGAATTATCGAGGTGGCGTTTGCGGCAAGGGCGACGCGTTTGTTTTGCAAAAGCTTTTTGTATTTGTCAAAGCGCGCGGCTCCGACAACGGCTTGCCCTTGCGCAAAGAGTGAAGCGCAAGCGAGCGCCAAAAGCGCGGCGCAAATTATGGTCTTGCAAGGCCTTAAGGCGGCGGTTTTTTGTTTTGCAAACGCTTTCCTTGCCGTGAAAATTTTTGGCAAGCCTAAAATTGCGGCGGCGGCTTTTTTGGTCTTGCGCGCCATCTCAGTTTTACTATCGCTCTCCGTAAAAATCATTTCATCATTTCCTTAATCTTTTCAATTTCTTCAGCGTCGCGCGTTGGGTCAAGAAGCGCCGCCGCCTCGTTGGCCAACTGCGCGGCTTGGTCGGAACCGTCGGCTTTTGCGCGGCGGACTAAGACTTCCAAAATCGAATAGGCGGCGCGGACCATCGGATGGTTTGCGTCCGTCACCGGCTCGCCGTCAACTTTTT
>JBGUQT010000142.1:0-4245 GCA_045131275.1 Treponema sp. | reverse complement strand
AATTTTAGCTTTGTTCAAAAATTAAGCTGGAACAAAATCAAGGACATAAAAAATTACCGCATTACGATCCAACGCCTGACCGACGAGGGCTGGGTTCCGGTTTTGGAAAAAGACTTGACGGAAAATAAAATAGAAGTTTCTCTTGAAGCGGGAAAATACCGCTTTCAAGTTAGCGTCATAAACTTGTTTGACCAATTGGAAAAATCTTCAAACTGGCAAAACTTTGAAGTATTGAAGGCGCTGCAGCCTGGAATCGACATCATGCAAACCGATTCCCTCGTCCTGAACAGAAAGAAGGCCGACGGAACGTTCACTTTGAACGGAAAAAACTTGACCGAAAACACAATCTTCACAATGGAAAAGAAAGACGTTGAGCCGCCCAAAATCATTTACGGAAAAGTTTTGAGCCTTGCGGAAGACGGATCAAGCGCGCAAGTTCAATTTGACATTAGCCAAGTTGACGAAGGAAAGTACGAAATCTACGCGCAAAACCCCGGCGGCCTTAGCGTAATTTCAAAGACCATTCACATAAGGGAAAAACTGGACAATTATTTTGACTTCCGCATTTTGGGAAGCGCCGGCTATTCGATTCCGATAGAAGCCATGAACGGCCCGCTTAGCCGTTATAGAAAAAGCCCTATTTATCTCATAGGAGGAACCGCGCGCCTGACCGTTATGCTTTATCATACAAAGATGGCGGATTTGGGCTTTTTTGGAGGCGGCTATTATACGCTCTTAAAATCTGACGCAAAGCACTATAAATTCAATGGACATTACATAATGGCGCTGGGCGGCTTGGCCTTGCAAAAATACATCGTTCCCGAAAAAGTATGCCTTGACATTCACGGCGGCGCGGGAATGGCATGGATTATGAACGCTTATTTTGAAAACAAGCACACCGGGCAAACCAGCTACGACTTTAGCGGAGCGGCGCTTGCCTATGGAGGCGGTTTGGCTGTACAATATCATTTTGCAAAGCATTTTTACGCAGAAGGGAACATAGATTTTGTTTACGCCCAGTTCAAGGACATGTCTGTTGGAATGGTGTGTCCGTCCGTCAGCGTTGGAGGCAGATTTTGACAAAATGTAAGTCCATTCGTTTTGCAAGTCTATTTTTCTCCTCTATATTAGCTTTGACAGCTTCCGTTTGCTTGTTCTCTTGCAACATGGACGCGGAGCCGTATGAATTCCTAAAAAAATTCGGCGACATCGCAACAGTCAAGAACGTTGCCTTTGATTATAAAAACGGCTATGTTGTCCACATGGACGGTTGGGAAAATGTGTCTCCAATGCAATATTTGGGCCCGACTTCCACTCCCAGCGACCTTGTCGTTAATTACGAAATAGACAATCCCGGCGACTTTGAAATTTCCGCGTCTGTTGAAGTGGCCGGCGTTGAAGACCTTGCCGCCGAAGGAATAACGGTTTCTGTAAATTCAAACACTTCGCTTTCCATAACATATCCGGCCGCTTTCATCGATTCTCGCAACATGGATTATGGCGGCTTTGGAGACATCTCGCCAAAAATTTTCTTGACGCGCGTAAGCGACAATTACGGACAAAGCTACGACACCCGCGCGATAAGGGTCAACGGCGCGCCGCCAGGCTTAAGTAATGCGATTAGCCAAATATTGTCAGGCGACGACGAGCGGATGATTATTTGTTTCATTCTTCCTGAAAATATGCCGATTGACGTCAACGCGTTTTTTATTAGGGACGAACGGACAAAAACTATCCATAAATTTGAATATTCCAACGGCGCGATAACTGTAGGAACTGAAGACAAGGGATGGAAGATTGACACCGTGGCGCCAGGAACGCTGGAGCCGACTTGCCCCAACGGGCCGGTCTTTGATCCGACATATTATAGCGGAACTCCATATTATGTCACCACTGACGTAAAAAACATTTTGAGCCTTGACATTTTTGAATTGCATTTGGTTCTTCGCGACCAAGCGGGCATGGAAGCCTGGACTTTGGTTAATTCGCGAGTGCAAATGATGGATCCGCTTACTTGCAACATTCCAGACACGGAATCTATGCTTGAAAACACATTCGAGCAGCCTTACATAGAGCTTACCGTCAATCCTCCGGCCAACGTTCCTGACGCGACCCTTTACCTTAATGTTAGGGACGCGAACGACAATGTTATCGCGGACATAAACGGCAACACCGAAAGCTGCGAGGGCGCCACCACCTTCCACTTGTATCCTGAGATTGACGGACAATCAAAGTATTACTATGTCAGCATTTACGCCTCAAAGAGTGGCTGGATGGGCACCGGCATTTCTAGGTCGCTTTACATCTCTGGAAAGAAACTTGAAGACCCAGTCGCAACTCCGGCTCCTGTAGCTGGAGCGACAGTCGCGCAAGACACCGAAGTGACAATCACAAGCGCGCAAGACGGAACCATAACTTGCCTCAAGTCTATAGGCGGCGGCGGCGGCGACGTCACCGGACCAAGCCCTGTAAAAGTCGTTCTTGCAGATCCGGGAGAAAACATTCTTCTCGCTTCTGTTTCAAAAGATTACTACAAGTATTCCGACTCGGTAAGCTTTACTTACGACGTCGCAGTGACAAAGGTTTATGTAAAGCAAGGCGCCCCCGCAGGCGGAAGCGGAACGATAACTAATCCGTTCTCGACTATCCAGCAAGCCCAAACCGCGCTTGACGCAAGCGGCGCCTCGGACCCGAGCGGAAACACGATTTGCATTATGGGCGACCTTAAGGATATGACCGGCGCGATCACTGTCGGCTCTTCAAGCGGCTATTACAACATCGTCGGATATGACGAGAACGGACTTAATGTGGCGCCGGTAGAGCTTGCCGTGTCCGTGCCCGGTTCCGTAATCAATCTTTCTACTGGAACCCTTGCCCTGCGCGCGATTAAGATTGTAAGCGTCTCTAACGTTTCAGACGGAGCGGTTCACATCTCCGGCGGAAACCTTATCATAAAAGACCAAGTCACGATTTTGGGCAACACCAAAGATTCCAGCGGCACTCCTGCCAATATTTGCCTTGACGCCGGCCAAAAGATTAAGATAAACCAGGCTGACCTTAGCGGAACAAGGGTAGGCGTAACGACCGCAACCTTGCCTTCTGGCGGAAGCGTCATTACGGTTACAAGCGGCTATTCGGGCGTGCCAGACGCTCCGTCAGTACACTTTGAAAGCGACTCGCCAAGCTGCGCCTTTATTCTTGACGCAAGCGGCGAGGCTGTCCTTGCGTCGGGCGGCGGCTCAATCTCCGTCGGCGACATTTACAGCGTGGCCTTCGCAAAGACTGCCAGCGCTGGCGTTTACACATTCACCGCGTCCGCGACTCCCACAAGCGGCGGAAGCCCTGTTGACATTACAAGCGAAGTGACGGCCTGGTCGATGAAGCTCTACTACCTTAACACGGACACAGGAATGAGCGCCGCGACCAACACGATGGACTTGTCCGCGCTCGGCGCCGGAACATATATAATGAAGATAAGCGCTGTCTACGGCGGAAAGACTTACTCCGGCGAAGTGGAAATAACGATTGCGGCAAGCGGCTCTTACTTCGGAAGCAAGGCCCCTGGCGCCACTCTTGCTATTGGCGACATTATGTTTAATGACGGAAGCGCCGAGTCCTACAGCGCAAGCCTTACGCTTACGCCGGAACAAAAGGCCGCCGCCGTCGCAGTAATCTTTGACGCGACAGGCAGAAAGGGCGTTGGGTTTAAGCTCGGAACAAGCCTTAGGTGGGCACCGTCTGGCACGACCGGACGCACCGCGTCGTTCAGCGCGAGCGAAAGCGATGGAAGCGGCAACTGGAGCGCAATAGAGTCTGGCGACCCGACTGGCGCGTTGGACGCGGCGACAAACTATCCCGCCTTTAACTTTTGCAACACATACGGAGTCGCCGTCGCGGGTGACGCGACTGGCTGGTATCTTCCAGCCAGAGACGAACTTTTTAAACTAGCCACTAAAAAGGGCGAGGTTAACCCCGCCCTAGGTTTGCTCGGCAAGATGGAACTAGGAACCAACACTTATTGGTCGTCGTCGGCGACCTCCGGCGGAAAAGCGTATTTTGTTAGTTTTGTTGATTCTAATTACTCCACCATCCCAAGAGAGAACCCCTTGTATGTCCGCGCGATTCGGGTGTTTTAGGGCGGGGGACCGCTCGCGTTGTTGAACTGACCCCAAATTTTAGGACAGTTTAAGCGGCCAGCTCGCTTGGAGCTTTCCAGCCGAGTTTTTGTTGGACGCGCTCATTATT
>JBGUQT010000141.1:0-1752 GCA_045131275.1 Treponema sp. | reverse complement strand
CATCCATTCCGCGTCGCGCTTGGCAAGATAATCGTTGACGGTAACGACATGCACGCCCTTCCCCGTCAGCGCGTTCAGATAAGCCGGGAGTGTCGCGACCAAAGTTTTACCTTCGCCGGTTCTCATTTCCGCGATACGTCCCTGATGCAAAACGATACCGCCGATCAGCTGTACGTCGAAGTGCCGCATCTGGAGCACTCTCCACGCGCCCTCGCGCACAACGGCAAAAGCGTCCGGCAAAATGGCGTCCAGGCTCTCGCCCGCCTTGTATCTCTCTTTTAAGATCTCCGTCTGCGACCTCAGCTCTTCGTCCGACATCGCCTTGTACTTATCTCCTACGGCGTTAATAAGATCGACCGTCTTTTGTATTTTTTTAAGCGTTTTTTTCTGTTCGCGTTCGGCAAAATATTTTGCAAGACACATAAAAACACACCTCTGGAATTTAAATTTTTACCATTATATCATAAAATATAATAAAATACAATTAAAGAATGCCTAAAAGACCAAAGCAGAACGCTCCGGCTTCTTTTGCCTTGAATTTTCGACTTCTTTACCACGAAAAAGAGAAAGATCCTTTATGGTTTTTTGCGGTCAGCGCGACGGAATAATCGCCCTTTTCGCCCAGTTTTATGGTCAGGTTTTCCGTCTGCACGTTGTCGTTTCTGTAATACTCTTTTCCGCTCTTATCGGTAACGACGCAAGAAAGCGTCCCCTTCTCGGTCACGAACTTGACGTCCAGGACGGTATCCTTCTCTACGTCGAACGTATAAGTCTTATCTCCGTCCAAACTGTCGTACTCCATCGAAAACGCCGTTTTCGTCTGATTGGAAATACACATCGTCGTACGATAATGCCCCGTCGAACGGATACAACCGAACGAGCAAAGCGCCATGAGCGCAACCAAAAACACCAAAGCGATCTTTTTCATGCCAAAACATCCTCTCAAAATAGTTTTTCCGACGCCCTCTTCCCGGGCCGCCGCTTTCTTATTGTATCTTACCTTGCTTGTTTTGTCAATTTAACCGAAAACCGCCCATAAAAGCTCCGCCTGCTCTTCGCCATAAAAAATCCGGCAAAACACTTTCTTTTTTCCGTCTTTTGTAGTATATTGAATAGCAAGATAAGCATTCGGCTCACGCCAAACCTATCTTTCCGTAGTTAAATGGATATAACATGCCCCTCCTAAGGGCGGGCTCTATCCGCCGCAAACGAAAAATATATAGCAAAATATGCCATGAAATGCGTGTTTTGCGGTAAAATGTAAATAGTAAAACAAAATCGGTATAAAAACCGGTATAAAAAATTGAAAAAATGTTCTCGTAGCGTAATAGGATAACGCAACCGCCTCCTAAGCGGTAGACTGTGGGTTCGATTCCCGCCGGGAACGCCAATAGCGTCGATCGGTTTGATTTTCCAGAGTTTGGGACTTCTGTCTGTCGAGTCTGTCGCCCTATATATTTCGATAATGGAGTTTATAGGAGCAAATAATATGGCAGATCAAGATTTCAACAAATTTTGGAGCGGCGCGCTTGGGGCGATCTTTTCGTAGACTGTTCCAAACGAAGGAAAATCTGATACCGATCTGCTATAAGCGCCGCAAGGCTTACCGCCTTGTCGCTCCACCAAATGAAAGGCACTCGCAAGAGTGCCTTTCGTCTTGTAAATCTTCTAACTCGCCAATTTTGCGAGGGCGTTCAGAACCCTGTCTTGAGTGTCGGGAATGAAGTGACTATACACCTTCAAAGTGACCGT
>JBGUQT010000140.1:0-20664 GCA_045131275.1 Treponema sp. | reverse complement strand
ACTAGCGCGTTGGTCTGCTCCAAGCGGGTGTTCTTTACGGTAAAGGCGGAAAAGTCAACGCTGAACATTCTGTCGTCCGCCAGCTTAAAGCGCAAGGTTTCCGTTCCCGTGTTCTTAATCGTCACGTGAACAAAAATCGGATTGTCCTCCGCGCTTCCGGGGTAGTACATGGTTCTGTCAAAAAACTTGATTGAAACGCTGGCCTTGGAATATCCGGAATTTTGAGCGCTTTGAGCGAATGCGCTATGGGCAAAAAGCGCCAAAACTGCTATAATCAAAAAAGACTTTTTCATGAAAACTCCTTTTTTTATTATCGGTAATTTTTTATGCATTCATTAGATAATATAGTAACAACTAAATTAAAAAAATGGCAAGAGCTAAACGCCGTTATCGCGTCTTTAAGCCAGGAAGGCGTCGATTCCTTTCCCGCCCAGATAGAAGGCTTGGACGGCTCCTTGGCTTCGTTTTTTGTAAAGGCGTATCTTGACGAAAAAAAGTCAAAAAAAATACAGGCGGCCCAGTATGGAAGCTCCGCCCAAAGCGCGGGCAGCCTAGACCTTTTGGCCGTGACCGCAAGCGAGCGCGACGCCTTGGAGTTGCGGCAGGATTTGGAAAGCGCGGTTCCGGACGCGGAAATTCACTTGCTTCAAAATTGGGGAACCGTTCCGTATAGGCCGGCTCCCAAGGGAGGAGCCGTTTTTGGCGAAAGGGCGGCCTTTTTTTCGCGCCTTCTTTTGCGCGACAATTCTCCTCTAAGCGCTCAGGTCAGGATTTTTATCGTTTGCCTAAGGGACTTGCTTTCGCCGCTTGGAGACCCCGAGGCGCTAAAAAAGCGGTCAAGGGTTTTGCGCAAGGGCCAGTCGATCGACACGGAAAAGCTTAGCGAGGCGCTGGTTCAAAACGGATATTTTAGGGTTCCAAGGGCCAGCCTTCCGGGCGAGTTCGCGCTTAGGGGCGAAGTCTTGGACATTGTTTTTCCGGGGGAAGGAAAGGGCGCCAGAATCACTTTTGACTTTGACACGATAGAAAAAATTAAGACTTTCGTTCCCGACACGCAGGTGACCGAAAAAGAAATCGACAGCGTTCTTGTTTTTCCGATGAAGGAAGCGTTTTTCGGGCCGGATGAAGTTCGGAAACTAAGGGAAAAAGTTCAAGAATACGATGAAAAATGTATAAAAAATAATACAAGTTCAGAAGGTTTTGAGGAGAAAAGTCTACAAAATGATACAAGTTCAGACATTTTCTTGCCTTTTACGGACAAAGCCAAGGAACGGCTGGAAGAGCGGCTTTTGGAGCTGGAGGAATTTGGCGCTTGCGAGGGCGAGGAGTTGTTTTATCCCTTGCTTTTTGAAAATTGCCTGATTGATTATTTGCCGCCCGGAGCCAGCGTTTTTTACTTTGACTTTGACCGCCAGTTGAACTCGCGCGAGTCTTTGGTCCGCGAATGGTCTTCCTTGTACAGGAAGGCGCGGCTTGAAGACCCTTGTTTTCCGCCCAAAATGGCCTTGTATGGCTTGGAAAGCGTTTTGCCAAAGGCCAAGCGTTCCGTAATGCTCAGAACCTTGCATACGGATTTGCAGGAAGGGGAGGCGGCCGCAAAAAACGCTTTTGGACAAAAAGCGGAGGGCCTTTCTTTTTCAAAGTCCTTCAAGCTGAACGCGGAGCCGTCCAGAAGCTTTTTTGGCAACATCAACTACCTTAAGGAGCAAATCGAGTCCTTGCAAAAGGACGATTTTGACGTCGTCGTTTACGCCGACAACGAAAACCAAGCGCTTAGAATAAACGAAATACTTTCCGACGCGGTCAACTTTGACGGCCGGCCCCTTGCCGTGGTTCCCAAAGCGCTTTCGGCCGGCTTTTCGGTTCCGGACATAAAGCTTTTTGTAATACAGGAAAACGAAATTTTCGGCCGCCGCAAGAAGGCGCCAAAATCGATTAAGAGCGCCAAGAGCGTTCCGATCGACACCTTTGTCGAGCTTACGCCCGGAGACGTCGTCGTTCACGTAAATTACGGCATAGGGCTTTTTAAGGGCATCGAGCGCGTAAAAAGCGGCGGCCTTGAGCGCGACTACATCAAGCTGGAATACGCCGACGAGGACGTGGCCTTTGTTCCGATAGAGCAGGCCAACCTTGTTCAGCGTTACATCGGAAACGAAGGCGACGCGCCAAAGCTTGACCGAATCGGAAGCAAGGCTTGGGAAAACCGCAAAAGCCGCGTAAAGCAAGCCGTTGAGGAGCTTGCCCAAAAGCTAATCGACTTGTACTCGCGCAGAAAGGCCTCGGTCGGCTACGCCTTTCCCAAGGACACGGAATGGCAAACGGCCTTTGAAGCGGCCTTTCCGTACGAAGACACGCCCGACCAAATCACCGTCACAAAAGAAGTCAAGGAAGACATGGAGCGGCCCGTTCCGATGGACCGCTTGCTTTGCGGTGACGTCGGCTACGGCAAGACCGAAATCGCGATGCGCGCGGCCTTTAAGGCTGTTCTTGGCGGAAAGCAAGTGGCCTTTTTGGCTCCGACAACGATTCTTGCCGAGCAGCACTACGAGACTTGCGTTGAACGCTTTAAGAATTTTCCGGTTTCGATCGCGATGCTCAGCCGCTTTGTAAGCAAGGCCGAGCAAAAAAAGATTTTGGAAAAGCTTAAGGCGGGCGGCGTGGACATCATTATCGGAACGCACAAGATAATCCAAAAAGACGTTCAGTTCAAGAACTTGGGCCTTATGATAATCGACGAAGAGCAGCGTTTTGGCGTAAAGGACAAGGAAAAGCTTAAGGCGATAAAGAACAACATCGACTGTCTTGCGATGAGCGCCACGCCGATTCCGAGAACCTTGCACATGAGCTTTTTAAAGATCCGCGACATGAGCCTTTTGACCACGCCGCCGCAAAACCGCCAGGCGATAGAAACCGTAATCGATCCTTACAACGACGAGCGGGTCGCCGCCGCCATCCGCGCCGAAGTTGACCGCGGGGGCCAAGTCTTTTACTTGCACAACCGCGTCGAGACTTTGGAAGAAACCAAGAGAAAGCTTGAGCGCTTGGTTCCCGAGATGCTTATAGACACCGCGCACGGCCAAATGACAAGCGACGAGCTTGACGACATATTCCGGCGCTTTAAAAACGGCGGCTTTCATGTTTTGGTCGCTACGACAATCATCGAAAACGGAATCGACATTCCAAACGTAAACACGATAATCATTGACAGGGCCGACATGTACGGCGTTTCGCAATTGTACCAGCTGCGGGGGCGGGTAGGGCGCAGCGACCGCAAGGCCTGCGCCTATATGTTCTATCCCGAAAACCGTTCGCTTAGCGAAGTCGCGATGAAGCGCTTGCAGGTGATAAGCGACTTTACCGAGCTTGGAAGCGGATTTAAAATCGCGATGAAGGACTTGGAGCTGCGCGGCGCCGGAAATCTCTTGGGCCGCGACCAGTCGGGCAACGTCTACTCTGTCGGCTTTGACCTTTACTTGCGCTTGCTCAACGAGGCTGTGGAGCGGCTTACGGCGCAAAAGGAATACGTTCCCCAAAACGAAGTCTTGCTTGAGTTGGATTACACGGGCTTTATCCCTGACACTTACGTTTCAAATCCGCAAGTCAAAATGGAAATCTACAAAAAGATCGCCGGCGTTACAAGCCGCCAGGAATTGGATTTTGTTTACAGCGAGCTTTGCGACCGCTTTGGCCCTGTTCCCGAAGAAGTTTCAAGCCTTTTGACTTTGGCCGAAATAAAGATAATCGCCGCCGCCTTGTTCATAAGCTCTATAAAGGAACGGCAGGGCTTTGCCAGGGTTGAATTTAGCAAGGTAAAAGACATCAGCGTTGAAAAGCTTATGAATTTGATTAAGGCCAATCCTGGAACCGTAAAGCTTGACCCCGCCCATTCCAACGTGATACTACTGCAAACAGGAAAGATCGGGCTTAAAGAAAAAGGCGCCTTCTTGTCGGAGATGCTCGAAGCGTTGGCCTAGGACAAAGAAAAAGCGGTTGGAAAAACCAACCGCTTTAGTCGGGCTAACCGAATTCGAATCGGTGACCTCTTGCCCCCCAGACAAGCACGCTAACCAGCTGCGCTATAGCCCGATGTGTAGGAATTATACTATCAGATTTTGAAAAATGTTTCAAGTGGGAACGGCGTCAAAAAGCGAGAATTTTTGAGGAAATGCGGCCTTTATGATGTCGTGGTAGACAGAATATGCGTTATAGGAAGTGAAATATGGGGCAGAAAACGCAAGTCCTTGACGCAGCGCGCCGTATACCAGGACTATTGCAGCGCGATAATTATAATCGCGCTGCAAAAAGACTGTGTCAAGGCTTTAAGCGCAAGCGCGCCTTGACACAATCTTACTCTTGGTGCATAAAGGCAAAGTGCCTGTAGTTTACGCTCATCATTATTCCGACGCAAACCGCTGCTGTCAGCATGGATGATCCGCCGTAAGAAAGGAACAAAAGCGGAATTCCCGTAATCGGCATTACGCCCATTACCATTCCGACGTTTACCATAAAGTGAAAGAAAAACAGCCCTAAGATGCCTGACGCGGCGTAATATCCGTAATGGTTTGTTGTGCGGCGGATTATAAGAATCATTCGGCCCATCAATATAAAGTACAAGAAAAATACAACCAAGCCGCCCAAAAAGCCGGCTTCTTCCGACAAGATGCTAAAGATAAAGTCGGTGGATTGTTCGGGCAAAAATCGCAGGTGGCTTTGCGTTCCCCGCAAAAAACCTTTGCCAAAAAAGCCGCCGGCGCCAATTGCGGTCTTGGACTGGATGATGTTCCAGCCGGAGCCTTGTTTGTCAGTGTATGGATCCAAAAAGATTATAAGGCGCTGAATCTGGTAGGGCTTTAAAACTTTTGTGACGCCCAATGAACAAACCATGGCTCCAAAAATTATGGCGCTTACGAATGTGATCCAATAATAATATTTGTTGTGGCGGAAGAAAAGAGTTCCCAAAAAGCCGGTAAGGGCTATCGCTCCAAAGCCGGCGGTAAAAAGAACGCGGATTTTTTTGACTGTAAGGATGCTTAAAAGAGCGTATGTGTGGCCCGCGATTTGGTCTTGCCATACAGGAAGAATCGCAAGCAAAACGGTAAGCATTCCAAACGAAAGCACGCCCAAAATATACCTTAAGGGGATTCCGGCCGCAAAGCACATAAAGAAAAAAATCGGAATGTAAACGCTTGCGGTTCCCAAGTCTGGTTGGATCAAAATCAAGCAAATTGTAAAAATCATTACGCCAAGCGCGCCCAAGAATCTTTTTCTCTCGGACAATTCCTCGGTTTTATGCAAGTAGCGGGCCATGAAAAGTATGTAAATGATTTTTCCAAACTCAGCCGGCTGGATGCCAAACTCGCCTATTCCAATCCAGCTTTTGGCTCCGTTTACCGTCTTTCCGAATATTCTGGTCAATATCAAAAGAATTATAAAAACGCCAAAGGCGACGCTTATGTAGCGCTCAAAATTTCTGTAGTCGTAAATGGCGGCGGCGATTAGCATCGCAAGCCCCATGCAAACCCAAATGATTTGTTTTGCGTATTCCTTTGTGACTAGTTGGCCCTGCTGGTTTATCGCGCTTGAATAAATGAAACAAATGCCCGTTACGGATAAAAGCAAAACGCAAAACAGCATTGTCCAGTCAATTAACTGAAAGAATTTTATTTTCATCGCCCCGCCCTACTCTCTTGAATCGTTCGACGCTTGGTCGGTTTGCTTTACCAAATATTGCCAGCCCAAGGCTTCGACCGCCTCTTCGTAAGTTTGCCCCGCGAATATTCCCTGCATCGTTATGTTGGTTGCGTAAGGCGCCCACCAAGAGTATTTGTTCGCGGCCTCTACAATTGTCGCCACGACGATTCTGTCTTCTATCGGTCCGTCGTAAGGAGCGTAAGCCAAAAGCCAAGAGTGCCAGCTGTCCTTGTAGCCGGTTACCTCGGCGGTTCCTGTCTTTGCGGCAATCTTAACGACTTTGTTGAACAAGGAGTGTTTTGCCGAACCGTTCGTTACAGTCCAGCGCAAGTCGTCCTGAACCTCTTTCCAAAGCGCCGGCTCAAAATTGGTTGAATGCAAAACTTCCGGCTCGACGGTTTGAATGACTTCGTCCGTTACGGGATCGCGAACTTCTTTTAGCAAGTGTGGCTTGTATATTTTTCCTTCGTTGGCGACCATCGCCATTACGTTGGCCACTTGCAAAGGCGTCGCGGTTGTGTATCCCTGGCCGATGGAAACAGCCATTGTGTCGCCGCCAAGCCAGCGCTCGTGGTAGCGGCGCTCCTTCCATTCCGGCGAAGGAACAAAGCCCTTTGATTGGCTTGGAAGGTCCACTTGCGCGCTGGAGCCGTAGCCGAACATTTTTGCGTATTGGGCGATTTTTTGGACGCCTAAATTTTCGCGGCCAACCTGCCAATAATAAATGTCGCAAGATTTCGCCAGCGCGTTCTTTAGGTCAACATATCCGTGGCCGGGCTTTAAAACCCAACAGTGGTAGACGCGGCCGCCGTACTCGACCTCGCCTTTGCATTCGATTTTTTCGTAGCTTGGAAAAGCCTTTTCGTTCAGCAAGGCCGCGGTCATTACAATCTTAAAGGTTGAGGCCGGCGGATATTGGGCGTTTACGGCGCGGTTAAGAAGCGGGTTAAATTCGTCTTGAGTGAGCTTTGAATATTCTTCCGCGGCGTTTTCGTTGTTAAAAAGATTTGAGTCAAAGTAAGGGTATGAAACCATCGCAAGGATTTCGCCTGTGCTTGGCTTTAACACAACCATCGCGCCGATTCGTTTTCCCAAAGCCTTTTCGGCCAATTTTTGTATGTCGGTGTCGATTGTAAGCACAAGCTTTTTTCCGGATGTTGGAGGAATGATTGTCGGCGCCTCTGACAAAATGCGGCCGCGGACGTCCACCGTTCGCTGCTCCACTCCGTCCTTTCCTTGCAGCAAGGCGTCGTATTGGCGCTCTATGCCTGTCTTTCCAACGACGCTGGCGCGCGAGTAGCCCTTGTTGTACATAAGCGCGTATTCCTCGCGCGTGATGTCGCCGACATATCCCAAAATGTGCGAAAAGGATCCGGTCTCGATGTAGTTCCTCATCGGCTTTGAAATCCAAGTGACGCCGGGAAGGTCGTTTATGTTTTCCGCGATGTTTGAGATTGTCTTAAAGGGAACGTTTGTCTTTACTGTGATTCGGTTAAAGGAGCGCCTTACGTTTGCGGGAATAAGCGCGTCGATGTCGCTTTTTTTTACCGAAAGGTATTCCGCCAATTTTGCCAAAACCGTGTCGTAGTAGTCGCGGGGAATTTCGCCGGGAATGACTTCCACCGCAAAGGAGTCGGTGTTGATTACCATCGCCGAATTGTTGTTGCGGTCGTAGATTTCTCCGCGCTGGGCTGTGATGACTGTGTTGCGGGTTGAGACAACCTTTGACGCCCTTCTGTAGCTTTCTCCGTGAACGACTTGCATGCTAAAAAGCCGCATTGTGTAAATCGCGATTATGGAAGCGACCATCAAGAAGAACACAAAGACAACAAGCGACTTGCTTCTGGCCATCAATCGATTCCTCTTTGCGGCGGAACGATAAAGGAATCAAATCCGCGCAAAAGCTTGATGACTAAGGGGGCCAAGAATGTGTTCATCGCAAGCTCAAGCGCGAACACAGAAGAGAATATGTTGTAAGTGTTTACGTAATTTGGGAACAAAAAAGAGACCGCGTAAATTATCAAAACTTTTAAGAGCGTCGCAAAAAAGCCGGCGATTATGTTGACCAAGAAGCTTTCGTAGTTCATCATGCGATGGAAGAAGCCGGCAAAAAAACCGATCAAGGTTCGGACCAAGCAATTCAAACCAAATGGGCTTCCGCTCAAAAAGTCCAGCAACAAGCCCGACGCAAAGCCGGTTATTTCTCCCGCGACCTTTCCGTTCCTGATTGCAAAGTACAAAACGCAGAGCAACAAGAAGTCCGGAATTGCCGGCAAAAAGTAAATGTTGGAAAGCAAGGCGGTCTCTATCAATACAAAGACAATCAAGATCGCAAAGCTTGAAATGTATGACTTAATCATTTTGCTCGCTCTCCTCCGCCTTTTTGTCGTTGGGCGACCTGTGGTCGATTATCAAAACGGTCTCCAACCTTGAAAAGTCGATTATCGGCGAAAGCTCTATGGCAAGAGACGTGTCGTAATCCAAAACTTGAATGTGTGATATGGTTCCAATCGGAATGTCGGCGGGATAGTTTTCGTTTTCGCCGCTGGTGACGATGACGTCTCCAAAGCGCAATTCATCGATGACGCGTTTTTTGATGTATTCCATTTTTAGCGGAAGCGTGTCAGAGCCGTTGCCGCTTACCAAGCCTATGTCGCGCGTGTTTTGCACTCTTGCCGAAATTGAAGAGCCAAAGTCAAACACAGGCATAATCTGAGCTGTCGTGTAGCCGACGGCGACAACCTTTCCTACGATGCCGATGTTTCCGCCTTGAATCGCGATTACAGGCATGTTCTTTTTGATTCCGTTCCTTGAGCCCTTGTTGACAACAATCGTTGTGTACAAGTTGTCCGCTCCGCGCGAAATAATATTCGCCGCGAAATTTTTTACGGCCAAGCTTTGAGAAAAGTCAAGCTGCTCTTTTAGCCTTGCGTTTTCTTTTCGAATTTCAGAATTGGAGCGCTGCATGTACTCGTAGTCTTTTAGCTTTTCAGAAAGAACTTCGTACTGCTTTCGCAATTCGGCCAATTCTTTTACCGCGTTGACAGAGTTCGTTATGGAACTTGTGACCACGTTGATTCCATTTTGAACGGTGGAAAAAATGTTAAAGCCGATTTGCCTAAAATTAAGTATGAAGCCGCCGGAGGAAAGCGACATCATTACCGTGGAAGCCACCAATAGAATCGCGAGAAGAAATTCTGAAAAATGCAAAACAAAAAAAGGTTTTTTTTGCATTTTGATTATACGTTCAAGTTGTCGTAAATGGATCTGTCTGTTGACATATCCTTAAAGAGTTCAAAGGCCTCGCCCGCTCCAAGCGCCACGCACTCAAGAGGTTTTTCGACCAAGATGACAGGAACGTTTGTTTCTTTTGAAATGAGTTTTGGCAAACCCTTGAGCATTGAGCCGCCGCCAGTCATTACGATTCCGCGCTCGATGATGTCGGCCGCCAATTCCGGCGGAGTATGTCCAAGAGTTGTCTTGATTTCTTCAACGATGCGGTTGACCGGTTCCTTAAGGGCTTCGCGGACTTCCACGCTGTCGATTTCAAGGCGGCGCGGCAAACCGTTGGTCGCGTCGGCACCCTTGATTTCCATCTTTTCTATGTTGCGGTCGCTTGAGGCGTTTCCGATTTCGATCTTAAGGCGCTCGGCTGTTTGCTGGCCGATTGTAAGTCCAAACTTTTGCTGGATGTGCTTTACAATCGCTTCGTCAAACTTGTTTCCGCCGACGCGAATTGAAGAAGTGATTACCATTCCGCCCAAAGAGATTACTGAGATTTCCGCCGTTCCGCCGCCGATGTCGCAAATCATATGGCCGGCCGGCTCGTGGATTGGAATCTTGGCGCCGATAGCGGCCGCGAGGCTTTCTGGAATTACCTCGACTTCGCGGGCGCCCGCTTTAAGGGCCGCTTCGATTACGGCGCGCTTTTCAACTTCGGTGATGCAAGACGGAATGCCGATCTTCATTCTTGTTGAAGTGAAAAATCTATGTTTTGGAATTATTTTTGAGATAAAGTACTTGATCATCTTTTCGCAAGAGTCGATGTCGGCGATAACGCCGTCGGCAAGCGGGCGCGTCGCGATGATGTTGTTGGGCGTCTTCCAAAGCATGCGCTTGGCTTCGGCGCCAACGGCAACAACTTGGTTGGTTCCTTTTTCAACAGCGACAACAGAAGGCTCGTCGATGACAATGCCTTTTCCGCGCACGTAAATGAGCGTGTTGCAAGTGCCCAAATCAATTCCTATGTCGGTTACAAAACTATTGAATAACATATTTCCCCCAATCTCTATTTTACTTATATTGTTGAATTTTTTCTAGCGCCTCGGCGTGATTTACTTGAATTCTTAGCGTTTTTCTCCATTCCGACCTGGCTTTGACCAAGTCGCCCTGGGCCTCGTATATCAAGCCCATGCCGTAGTGGGCGTCAGCGTAATTTTGATTTTTTTTCAGGATGGCCTCAAACTCTTTTTGAGCTCCTTCGTAATCCTGCTCGTTCAAGAGAATTTTTCCAAGCAAGGCACGGCTTTTAATTGTCAAAGAGTCGTCGGTTGACCTTTGGATTATTTGGAACAAATACTGTTTTGCGGCCGAATGTTGCTGGGCCTTTTCGTATTGTTCGGCGATGGACAAGAGCAAGGCGTCGCTTTCTCGATGCAAAAGCGCCTCGCTAAAGGCCGCTATGCTTTCCATTGTCATTCCCAACTGAGCGTAGCTAAGGCCCAAATATTCGGGAATGTCGTCGGCTTTGTATCCAAGTTTTTTAGCTTCGTTCAAATGGTAGGCGGCCAAGTCCGCGTAATAGTGGTAGGACGAAATCGAGTCTTTGTAAAAATAAGTTTTGCCCAACATGTATTGGATTTGTCCCAAGGTTTTTTTCTTGGCGTCCATCAAAGCCAAGCGCAGGCAGTGGATGGCCTCTTCGATGTATTCTTGCGCTTGCTGCGATTCGGTGGCCGAGACCGCAAGGTAAAAAGCCGCGTATCCCCTGTAGACCAAAACCGTGTTGTTAAAGGGCTTTTTTTCCAAGAGAATCGCGCTAGTGTCGTAAACCGCTTGGTAGTCGCATTCCTTCCATTTGTCTGAAAGCATCGTGATGGAAGGCTTTGTGTGGATGTTTTTGCTTATTGTTTTTTGAATGAAACTTCCAGCAACAGCAAGAAGCGCGATCGCCAAAAACGCTCCTAACAGAACGGGAACAAGGCGGCTTTTGCTTTTGATGATTGTTCTGTAATTGTTAAAAGAAAGTTTCACCCGCTTGTTCCCCTTAAAAAAAGCAGAAGAAATCATAAGCCGGGTTCTGGAAGCTTTGTCCAAAAGGACAAAGCCATAACCATCTATCCGAGTTTCTGGTCGCCCAAAAACTTTAGCGGTCTACCCGCGGCTTATGTCCCGGAAAAACAGCCGCTTCTTGACCTTGCTCCAAATGAGGCTTGCAATGCGGCGTTTGTCGCCAAACGCCCGGTGGTCTCTTACACCGCCTTTTCACCCTTACAAGTTTAGGCTTGCGCGAAAACTTGCGGTTTGTTTTCTGCTGCGCTATCTGTAGAACAAGGGGTTATGCAAAAAATTGCAACTACCCTTCTTCTCCCGGTAATTACCCGGCATTTTTTCCGGCGGAGCCCGGACTTTGCCTCACTGTCAAGAAATGTCATTATTAGTTGACAGCGCGGTTATATTTCTTCTGCAATAAAGCCTATTCTTCAGACTCTTCTTCGTCAGAGTCTTCGATTTCTTCCTCGTCTTCTTCATCGTCGAGCAAGTCATCGTCTTTGACATCGTCCTCGTTGTCGATTGCGTCATCGTCGTCATCATAAGAGTCGCTGTCGTCGTCCAAGTCGGCAAGGCTGCCGGCGGTGTCCATTGTAAAGTAATCTTCCTCTTCACCGTCCTTTGTTTCCTGCCAGCGCAAGATTCTGCTGCAGTAGGGACAGAACAAGATTTCGTTTTCTTCGCGGACTTCAAGCGCGAACTGGGCCGGCAAAATCATGTGGCAGCCGCCGCAAACACCGTTCTTTACGTAAACGATTCCTTCGTTGTTGCGCTGGATGATGCGCTGGAACTTGTATGTGATTTCGGGATCGATGTTGGCCGAAATGTTCGCTTCTTTCTTTTCCAAAGAAGCGAGTTCCTTTTTGAGGCTGCCGGCCTCTTTGTCCAAAGAGGCGCGCGCTTCGTTCAAGTCTTTTTCCTGCGACTTAATCCAGCTTTCGTCGGCTTTGATCAATTCGTCAAGCTCGGCCAAATTCTTTTCTTCTTTGTCCAATTCCTTGCGAAGTCCGCCTTCCTTTTCGCTGGCTTCTGAAATTTGCTTTTCGAGAGCTTCGTATTCGCGGTGGGTGGAAATGTTGTCCATGCCCTTCTCGCCTTCTTCGCGAAGCTTTACGGCCTCTTCCAATTCTTCTTTCAAGCCGTCAACCTTTTTCTTCAATTCTTCATACTTGGAATTCTTTTCGATGTATTCCTTTTTGAGACGGGCAAGCAATTCTTCCTGCGTTTCCAACTGTTTGGGCACGTCTTCAATTTTGGCCTGAATCTGATATTTTGCGGCCAAAACAACCTGAAGCTTTTCCAAATTGTCAAAAACTTTTGTATCAAGTGTCTTTTCCATTTGACATTCCCCTTACCTTAATTAAGAAAATATACAATATAATGAAAGAAATTGCAAGGGCTTGAAAACCCTTGCAATTTGCGCGGATTATATCTCTATGTAATCCCTTAGGCCGGTCGCCCTTCTTGGGTGGCGCAGCCGTCTCAAAGCCTTCGCTTCGATTTGTCTGATTCTTTCGCGGGTTACGTTAAAGTAAAGTCCGACCTCTTCCAAAGTCAAGCAGTATCCGCCCTCCAAGCCAAAGCGCATTTTAAGGACTTCCTGCTCCCTTGGCGGAAGCGTTGAAAGAACGCCGCTAAGCTGTTCCTTAAGAAGCGTGTAGGCTGTTTGGTTTGCGGGATTCTCAACTTCCTTGTCTTCGATGAAGTCTCCGAGCAATGAATCCTCTTCTTCGCCGATAGGAGTCTCCAATGAGATTGGCTCGCGGGCAACGTTCTTTACTGTCTTTACGCGCGCCACTGCCCAACCAAGCTGCTGGGCGATTTCGTCGTCAGTGGGCTCGCGGCCGAACTTTTGCATAAGGTTTCGGCTTTCGCGGACCACCTTGTTGATTTGCTCAATCATGTGGACCGGAACGCGAATAGTGCGCGCTTGGTCTGAGATGCTGCGGGTAATCGCCTGGCGGATCCACCAAGTGGCGTATGTAGAGAACTTGTATCCCTTGCGGTACTCAAACTTTTCAACGGCCTTGATCAAGCCGATGTTTCCTTCTTGCACCAAGTCAAAGAACTGCAAGCCGCGGTTCGTGTACTTTTTGGCGATGGCGACGACCAAGCGCAAGTTTGCGTTGATCAAGTGGTTTTTGGCGTTCTCCATCATCTTGCGGCCGCGCTCGATTTCCTTTTCCATTTTGAGAATGTCTTCGATGCTGTTCTCAAATTCAAACTCAAGGCGCACCAAGCGGCGCTCGATCTTTTGAATCTTGGAATACACTTCGCGGATGTCGTCGGCGTTCATGCCCAGCTCTTTTTCAAGCTTGGAACATTCGCTGCGTATGGCCAGCCTTCTTCCCAAACGGCGCAAGTCGGCGGGATCCTTTACGCGCAATTCCTTCATGCGCTTTTCCTGCTGGTGCTGGTATTCCTCGATTTTTTGTTTTGCGTCGATGAATTCCGTTGAGAACTTTTCCAGCTCTTCAGTTTGAATTTCGGCCTTTTGAAGGGACGGAAGAATTTTTTTCTGAAGTTTGAGAATGTCCTTGTTTTCAAGAATCTTTACGTTGGAATCCATTTCAAACAACTGGCGCTTTAGCGTCATGTATTGCTTGATTTCCGGCAAAACCGGCTTAAGGTATTCCGAATAGGCGCTCTTAAGGCGGCGCTTTTCGGCCATCTCTTCGTTGATTTCCTTGCGAGGCCTGCCCTGCTCGTGCATGTCGATTCTTTGGAAAGCCTTTTGCGCGACGGCGAAAAATTCAGGAATCAATTTGCCGGAGCCTTTGATTACGTCTTTAATGATGTTTTCGCCGCTTTCCATTTGTTTGGAAAGAGTGACTTCTTCTTCGGCGGTCAAAAGGTTTTCTTTGCCGATGTCGCGAAGGTAAAGTCGTATCGGATCGTCGGTGTTGGCGCCGTCCTTGTCCGAGCTTACCAAACGCTTTTTAGAAGTCATCGCCGCTTCTTTTTCGGCCTGCTCGGCGATCTTGGCCTCTTGGTCTTCGGCAATGTCGGCGTCTTCGTCGTCAACGACAAGGTTGTCCTCGTCCTCGTCGTCGGGCAAATCCGGCGGAATTTCCTCTTGAATGTAAATTCTGCGCTTTTCAAGTTCGGCCATCAAGGCCTCGCTTTTTTCTTGGTCAGCAACGACCTCTTGTCCAAGAATGTCGGCGATGTCGTCCCAAGTAAATTCTGTTTTGCCCTTTTCTGTAATCTTAGAAAGCAAAGAGTCAAGCTCTTCTTTGTCCATTTTTTTCCCTTACTTTTTTTGCATTTGGATTTGTTTGTCCAACTGCGAAATCTCGGAGATTAGCGTCTTGAGGTAATTTTCATCATCGGGTGTTGTCGGGGTAAAATCCCTAAGGCGTTCGTTTAATTTTTTACGTTGACGCTCCAATGCATTCCTTTTGATTAATTTTACGCTGTCCAAAACTATGCGGTCAAGCATTTCCTTGAATTCCGCTTCGGTCTGGTTTTCCTTTTTTGAAAACTCTCCGCTAGCGGTAACCGCGGTAACCATTTGCTGAACGTTGGCGTCGCACAGTTCCAACACAGACATATATGAAAAATTGCCCTGCTTGTAACGCTCCTCCAATTTTATAAATAATTCTTTTGCCAAGGGGTCTTCAAAGTCGTCGCCGCAAAGCTCCTGCCGCATTTTTGAATACTCATCGGGATTGGAAAGAACGGCCAACACGGCCCTAAGCTCGGCGTTCAACTTTATGGGCTGAGCTTTTTGTCCGTCAGACTGTTTTGACCTTAAATCCAGACGCGAGCGCGCTTGGCTGCGATTGTTGAAGTCTCTTCTAACGGCCTCCGGCGAAAGATTAAAGGCCCCGGCCAACTGGTCAAGGCTTGATTCTTTCTGAATGTCTGATTGCAGGGAATCCACGTACGGAAAGAAAGCCAAGGCGGCTTTTGTTTTGTCTTCTGGAGACTCCGACGGATATTGCGCCTTTATTTTAGACAACAGATAATCAACATCTAATATAGCATTTTGGACCTGTTTCGTCAAGGTTTCGGCCCCAAATTTTATCATAATTTCTGCGGGGTCTTTGCCGCCTTCAAGTCGAATTATTTTGGTTGTAAGGTTGAACTGGCGGCACATAAGGATGGCGCGCTTGGTGGCGTTTTGCCCCGCTCCGTCCGAGTCAAAGGACAAGAGAATCGTGTCGCAAAAGCCTTGCAGGATTTTAAGCTGCTGCTCGGTAAGGCTGGTTCCCAAGGGCGCGACGGCTATGTCGATTCCGCACTGGTGGTAGGCGATTACGTCCATATAGCCTTCGCACAAGATCGCGGCCTTTTGTTTGTGGATTGAGTTTTTGGCAAAGTTAAAGGCGTAAAGGGTTTCTCGTTTATGGTAGTGCGGAAGCTCCGGCGAGTTTAGGTATTTTGGCTCGCCGTCGCCCAAAATGCGGCCGCCAAAGGCCACGGCCTGGCCCTTTCTGTCAAAAATCGGAAAAATCAAGCGGCCCGAAAAAAGGCACAAGTCGGGATATTTTTTGCTAAAAAGCCCAGTCTTTTCCAAAAAAGCGTCGGAATAGTTTTTTTCTTTTAGAAATTTTTTTAGCCAATAGCGGTCGGCCGGCGAATAGCCCAGCTTGAATTTGGCCAAGGTTTCGTCGGTAAGGCCGCGGCCCTTTATGTATTCCAGCGCGGACTTGCCCTGCTCTGTTTGTGTCAAAAAATAATGGAAGGTGCTTGCGATGCGGTCGTAGACTTCGCGGATTTGGTCAAGGTCTTGGTCTTTTTTTTCGGGAACGTAGGAGCCGCCTTCGTAGGTCACCTCGATGTTGTATTTTTTTGCCAACTCTTGGATCGCGTCTGGATAAGAAAGCTTTTCCATTTCCATCGTGAACTTTATGACGTCTCCGCCGACGCCGCAGCCAAAGCAATGGTAAAATTTCTTTATCGGGTCAACGGTGAACGAAGGCGTCTTTTCGTTGTGGAAAGGACAGCAGCCCCAATATTGCGCGCCCCGTTGGGTAAGGTTCGTGTAATTGTTGATGACGGAGACGATGTCGACGGACTGTCGGACGCGCTCGATTGTGTCTTGCGAAATAAAGCCGGCCATCAGCGCGACGCCTTCTTTGTTTTGAATATCGCTCCTTGCTCCACGTGTTCGGACAAGGTTTTAGTAAAGACGTGGCGGCCGGCCGCTTCGTCCATCAGCTGAAAGTAATAGAAGTCGCTTTGCGCCGGTTCAGCGGCGGCTTTGAGCGCCACAAGGCCGGGATTGCATATTGGCGCCGGCGGAAGGCCGGCGTTTAGGTAAGTGTTGTAAGGGCTTTGAATTTTTAGGTCGTCGTAAGTGATGATGTCGGGATGCGGGCGGCCCAAGACTTCGGTGATTACGTACTCCACCGTCGCGCAGGAATACAAGCCGATTCCTTTTTTTATGCGGTTTGAAAAAACGCTTGCTATTAATGGCGCTTCGTCGGCGGAACGGTATTCGCGCTCGATTATCGAAGCGAGAGTCACGGTTTGCAAAAGCTTTTCCTTGTCGCCCTTCATCGCCGCAAGCGACGGAATCTCCGAAATCTTTTTGTAGAAGTTTTCGGCCATTATTTGAACAACCTTTTTGGCGTCGCTTTGGGGCGCCAAGGAATAAGTGTCGGGAAACAAAAAGCCCTCTTGGCCTTTTGCCGCAGCGCGAAAATCCTTGTCTGAACAAACGCCGGCCTTTTCAAGCCTTTGGCCGATTTTAGAAATCGTCAAGCCTTCAGGAATCGAAACGCTTACAAGCTCTTCATGTCCGGCCGAAAGCTCTTTGTAAATCTCGGCGGCGTCCATCGAGCTTTTTAGGTCGCAAACGCCCGCCTTTACGCAAAAGGCTTGCTCGTCTTGCTTTAAAAGCAAGGCCGCGATTTTGGGAAAGCGCGCCAAAAGATAAAAGGCGTTTTTGTTCTTTATTATTTTTTCCTCTTGCAACAAGGCGGCGATTTTTTTCGCCGAGTCGCCCTGCTCTATTTTTAGGTGAAGGAATTTCGCGCCGTCCTCCGCGTCGCGCGCGCCGCAAAGCGTTTTAAAGACGGCAAAAGCGGACAGAGCGAGCGCCAAAACGAGAATGGCGAATGTTATGATGGCGGCCTTGGTTTTCTTTGAGCTTTTCATGTTCTGTATGTTTTTTCAACCTCGTCTATCGACATGCAGGAATAAACTTTGTTTTGAACTTCCTTTGAAAAATTATACAAAGTTTTTGGGATTTTGTCTTGGTGTTCGCGGGCGATTGAGGCCAAGGCCTTTAGCTCCTCGCAAGTGAAATTATATGTTAGGCAAAAGGGAGTCTCTGTCACAGCTGGACCTCCGTTCCTTCGATGGCCAAATTGACCTTTATGTCCGCTTGAACGATGAACTTTGAGTACCACCTTGCCGCCTGCAGTATGGAGTCAAGCTTTTTGTCGTCGTGCTCCGGCTCGTGGTGAAAGAGGAAAACCTTTGAAATTCCCATTTGGGCGGCAAAGTCCACGGCGTGCGAGAACGGCGAATGGCCCCACTTGATTTTGTCTATCGCTTCCTTCATCGTGTATTGCGAGTCAAGCGCGGCTGCGTCCGCGTCTCCAAAAACAGCTCGCACCTCGCCTTCGTAATTGGCGCTGTCCAAGTACAATTCCACGTCGGTTGCGTAGACAAACTTCTTTCCGTCTTCAACCGCTGAATAGGCGTAGGAATCCCCGGGATGGCTCATCTTGCAGCAATTCAACTTTACGTCGCCGATGTAAAAATCTTTTCCTGGCTGAACCGTTATGAAATTGACCTTGTTTTTTACGGCCTCAAAGTCAACCGGAAAAAACGGAGATTTCATTTGGTTTTTAAAGCTTTCCTCAAAATCCGGAAACGGAGAGTAAATGTCAATCTTTGCGTCCGGCTTAAAAAGCGGGTCAAAAAAAGGAAAGCCTTGAATATGGTCCCAATGCATATGGGAGAATAGAATCGAATAATGGCCGTCTTCCGGCGGAACGGATTTTTTTGCCATGACGCGAAGCCCTGTGCCCGCGTCAAAAATTATCTGTTTTCCATCCTTTGCAAGCAACTGAACGCAGGGCGTGTTTGAGCCCACCGTTCCAAAAACGCTTTCGGGGAGCGCGGCTAAAAAGCGCTGGCGCGCGTCGGGACTTACGAGGTCCTTGCTTTGAACGCGTGTCATCACGGCTATGATTTTAGCTTGAATTTGTTCTCTTGTAAGCGGAGCGGGAATTGAGCCTCTTACTCCCCAAAAAACAATTTTCAACTGTCGCTCTCCAAATCGCGAGTGATCGGAAGGTTGTGTTCGTACATGAACTTTTGTTCGTCAATCTCTTGGCGCGAACGAAGCCTTCCTGAATTGATTCCCTTGCAGCTTTTGCCTTCTTCGTTCCAGCTTTGTTCGTCCTGAACAATCCACGACCAAAAGGGATAGGTTGAACATTGTACGGGCCTCGCCCCGTAGGCAAGGCAGCCGCCCTGAGCCCAAAGAACGCAGTCATAGTTCTTTTTTTCTTGCAGGGCCAAGGCTTCTTGGTTTCCGTAATATTGAACCCATCGGCAATAGTTCTTTATGAAATCATCCTGGCTAATTTTAAACCATTCGGAGAGTCTTGTCAAATCATTTTTGGAAAGATAAACAACGCCGGGCGAGAGCCTGCAACAGTCTGAGCAGCGTTGGCATTCAAAGGAAAGTCCGTTTTTATAAAAGCAATTATCGTCAGACAAAGTTCTAAATTAAAAGTTAGTGGGGAGTGAAGGATTCGAACCTACGAAGGCTTAGCCAGCAGATTTACAGTCTGTCCCCTTTGACCACTCGGGAAACTCCCCAAAATAAGCTGCCTGTAGGATTTGGACCCACGACCCCGAGATTACAAATCACGTGCTCTACCAGCTGAGCTAAGGCAGCGTATGCGTTTGGTGCGTCAAACGTAAGAGTTATTTTATTCTATTTGGGAAAAAGTGTCAAGCGCTTTGCGCGGGTATTTTTAATTTTTATCGGAGGCGCTTTTGCGGCGCTTTCTTGTGTATGTGATCGTAAGGTTGATTGTCTTTTCAACTTCCATTGACGCGGCGAGGTCAACGTCCCAAACAAAAGAGGCGACAAAAGTTTTGCTTTCGTTTTGGACGATGTCGGTGTCCATGTTCCTGCGCTTTATGTTTACAGGAAAGAATGTCACCCCGGCCTCCTCGTTTGGCGTGAACATAAAGGAGACGTTTGAATTTGAATCGGTGATTTGAACGGCCGACGCCTTTTGCACCAAGCCGTCCTTAACGCTTTTGCAGCAAGCCTCGGCGCTGGTGCCCGAAACGATGTCCTGGCCCGAAACGATTTCTATGTTGTAAGGCTTGTAGTTGGGGTTTAGAAGGTTCAGCTCGGCGAAGTTTGACTCAACCGCGAATTTTCCTTGAACCGCTATCGGACCTTCGTTTTTAAGAATGTATTGAACGGTGATTCCGTTTGACTTTATGATGTAGTTTTTCTTTAAAAGAATCGGTTGGTCAAGCGTTGAGAATTTTGTCTTTGTCTCAAAGTGAATTTCCTGCCGCTGGCTGGAAAACAAAACTTCCTTGTATCGTTTGGCGGAGAACATTCCGTTCCTGCAAGGCTCTCCCCTGCAATACTTTTTGGCCTCCTCGTCCTCGAACAAGTGGTCCACAAAAATGCCGCGGAAGTAATTGTCGTCAAGGCCGTCGTATTTTTGGACGCGAGAAATGTTGTCGGCGTAGTTTCCGCTGGCCTTCATAACGTCAAGCTCAAAAATCGAGCCGCCGTCGTTTCCGACGCAAACGTTGCATTTTTCAAGCCGGCAAACGTATTCCTTAAAGCCGTCGCCGTTGTAGTCGTAGCTGGTGACCGATTCCTTAAAGGCGGAACATTCGCGAACCAAGCGCTCGGATTCGGTGAGGTTTTTGTAGGCGTTCTGCCTTTCCTTAAAGGTCGCCAACTCGCTTGACGAGCGGCAAACGTATGCGTCTCCGCATTGGGCCGCCAAAAGCTTTTCGCGCGCGGCGTTCTTTCGCATCTTGTCGCCGTGGCATTGGTTTACAAGAATGCTTACGTTCATCATTCTGTCAAAAAGAGAATGGCTTGACTTGTAAACTTGCAGATAGTCGTATATGTTTGCGGGATAATTGTCCTTTTGTTCCTCCGGCTCGTAGGGCGTAAAGCACCAGCGCGCGATCTTTTTGTTTATGCCCGCGTGAATGTAGCAAGGAAGAAACACGCTTGCGTCCCTTACGCAGTCATAGGGCAAGTCAAGCGAGCACTTTTGTTCGTTTTGAACCAAGCCAAGCGCTTCTTTCATCCACTCTTTGTTAAGCAGCGTTTTGATTGAATTTATGTCGTAGGAAACGCAAAGCATTCTGTCGCAGCCCGCGTTGTCGGGATCGCTTTTGGCCGCCGTTTTGCAGGCCGCGGCGAGTCTAGCGAACAAGTCTTTGGGGCTTTCGCCATTTTTTGCGGCCAAGTTTGAGTAGACCGGAAGAATCAAAGTCGATTTGTCCAAGTTGTTCATTACAAGGGGAAGGAAATGGTTTTTGTCCTTGGGCAAAAGGCTTGAGTCAAGCAAAACGTATTCCAGACTGGCGGCGTCCAAAGTCGTAAGCAAGGAAGGGTCCCAGCTGTCGCAAAAGAGAGTCGCGCCCCTGGGGCGTTTTCCAAAATTTTGCCTGTGGGCCAAAGTGAGCTTTTCTATTTGCGCGGCGCGGTCCACTGGAAAAATCAGCGGGAAGATTGGATTG
>JBGUQT010000139.1:0-13032 GCA_045131275.1 Treponema sp. | reverse complement strand
AAAAAAATACCAGCAAAAATACAGCATTGGAAAGCCGACTACAAAGGTTGAGGAAATTGGAGACAGCGACCGCCACGGAACTACAATTCGCTGGAAGGCTGACAAAACTATTTTCCAAGAAACGACAACCTACAATTTTGACGTTTTGGCCAAGCGCCTTAGGGAACTTGCCTTTTTGAACAACGGAATCACAATCATTTTCCGCGACGAGCGCTTGGAGGAGCCAAAGGAAGCCGTCTACAAGTTTGAAGGCGGAATTACCCAGTACGTCAAGGAAATGAACCAAAAGACAACTTCAAAGTTCTACCTTCCAGAAAATCCGATTTACATTACCGGCGAGCGCGACAACGTCGTGACTGAATGCGCCTTTCAGTACAACTCAGGCTATTCTTCAAGCATCAACACTTACGTAAACGACATCAACACTCGCGAGGGCGGAACCCACCTTGACGGCTTTAAGAACGCCATCAACTTTGTCCTCAACAAATTCCTAGACTCAAACGACAAGTTCAAAAAACGCCTGGAAAAAGCCGACAAGGACGAAAAGCTCCGCATAGAGGACATTCTTTCAGGAATCGTTCTTGTAGTTTCTATGAAAGTTCCCGAGCCTGAGTTTGAAGGCCAGACAAAGGAAAAGCTTGGAAACACCGAAGTGCGCACGATCGTTGACGCGCTTGTAAAAGAAAAGCTTACGCTCTTCTTTGAGCAAAACCCAAGCGTCTTGGAAGCCCTTTTGGACAAGGCCTTGGCGGAAGCTACTGCCCGCATAGCGGCCAAAAAAGCCAAGGACGCCAGCCGCAAAAAGTCTTTGTCCGACGGCTTTGGCTTGCCCGAAAAACTTTCCGACTGTTCGCTCAAAGACCCAGAGATGTGCGAAGTTTACATAGTCGAGGGTGACTCGGCCGGCGGTTCCGCAAAAAAAGGACGCGACCCAAAAATCCAGGCCATTTTGCCGCTTTGGGGAAAGATGCTCAACGTTGAGAAAGTCCGCCCTGAAAAAGTCATGAACAACGACAAGCTGGAGCCTGTTATCGCCAGCCTTGGAGCCGGTTTTGGAAAAGACTTTAACATCGACAAGTTGCGCTACCATAAAATCATCATCATGGCCGATGCCGATGTTGACGGAAGCCACATCCGCACTTTGCTTTTGACTTTCTTCTTCCGCTATATGCCGCAGCTTATAGAAAACGGCTACGTTTACCTTGCCATGCCGCCGCTTTTCAAAGTGCAGCTTGGAAAGAAAGAGCCGGTTTACTGCTACTCCGACCAAGAGCGCGACGACGCGTTGGCGGCTTTGGGCGACCAGCGAGAAAAGGCCGACGTCCAGCGCTACAAAGGTCTTGGCGAAATGGACGGAAAGCAGCTGTGGGAAACAACTATGGATCCCGCCCGCCGAAAAATGCGCGTGGTTACGATTCCCGACGCTGAAGCCGCCGACAAAATATTCACGGTCTGCATGGGCGAAGAAGTTGAGCCCCGCCGCGAATTCATCGAAAGCAACTCCAGCTACGCCAATTTGGATATATAAAAGATTTAGGAAAGAGATATGGAAGAATTTAAAACGCCTGAGGGCGGCTCAGTAATAAAGATTCCGATTGAGGACGAAGTAAAAAAGGCCTACATTGACTATTCGATGTCGGTAATCGTTCAGCGCGCCTTGCCCGACGTTCGCGACGGACTAAAGCCAGTTCACCGCAGAATCATGTATGCGATGGACAAGCTTAACCTTACTAGCGGCGGAAAGACAAAAAAATGCGCGCAAATCGTCGGCGAAGTTTTGGGCCACTACCACCCGCACGGAGACATGTCGGTTTACGACGCCCTTGTGCGCCTTGGACAAGACTTCGCGCAGCGTTACACAACCGTAACTCCGCAGGGAAACTTTGGTACTATTGCTGGAGACCCGGCCGCCGCCTACCGTTACACCGAGGCCAAGATGTCAAAGATCACCGAAGAAATGGTGGCCGACATCAGCAAGAACACCGTTGACATGGCCCCCAACTTTGACGACACGACCGTCGAGCCTTCGGTTCTTCCGGCCTCCTTCCCCTTCTTGCTTTGTAACGGAACAACGGGAATCGCGGTCGGAATGGCCACCAACATGCCCTCCCACAACTTAAGGGAAGTGGCGGCGGCCATCGGCGCTTACATCGACAACCCCGAAATTTCAATCGACGAGCTTTGCCGCTACATAAAGGGACCGGACTTTCCGACCGGCGGCATCATTTACGGCCGTGACGGAATAAAAAGGGCTTACAAAACTGGCCGCGGCAAAGTCACGATTCGCTCAAAGTTCACTGTCGAAACCGACAAGCACGGCCGCGAGTCTATCGTCTTTACAGAAGTTCCTTACGGCGTCAACACGACCAACATCATACGCCGCATAAAAGAGCTTGTACGCGACAAGCAGATAGAAGGAATTTCCGGCGCCAACGACGAGTCTTCCGACCGCTCCGGCATGCGCTTGGTCGTGGACCTTAAGCGCGGCGCCGTTACAAAACTGGTACTGAACCAGCTTTTTGCCAAAACCGACTTGCAGTCCAACTTTGGCGTGATCAACTTGGCGCTTGTTCCTGTTCCGCTTGAAAACGGCGGAAACCGCTACGAAGAGCCCGGCCTTTTGACCCTTCAAAAGACTTACCTTAAGCCGGAAGTTTTGACGCTAAAACAGTTGATCCAGCATTTTGTAAACCACCGCGACGAGGTAATCACACGCCGCACGATTTACGACTTAAAGGTGGCCAAGCACAGAATGCACATTTTGCAGGCCATCATCACCGCGATCAACAACATTGACGAAGTAATTAAAATCATCAAGGAAAGCCGCGACACCGAAGCCGCCAAGCTTGCTTTGGAAGAACGCTTTAACTTTGATGACGAGCAGGCTCAGGCCATCGTTGACATGCAGCTCAAGCGCCTTACCCATCTTCAAATCGAAGACTTGCAAAAAGAGATTAAGGAATTGCAAGCCTTTATCGACCACTTGGAAGATCTTCTGGCCCACCACGAAAAGATTCTTGGCCTTATAAAGGACGAGACCAACAAGCTGGCCGAAAAATACGGCGACGACCGCCGCACCGAAATCGTTAGCGACGAAGTTGACCAAATCAATGTCGAAGACTTGATTAAAGAAGAAGACATGGTCGTAATGATTTCCAAACTGGGCTACGTAAAGCGCGCCTCGGTCACAAGCTACAAAAAGCAGGGCAGGGGAGGAACGGGAAGCAACAGCACCGCTCTCATCGAAGACGACTATGTCAACCACTTGTTCATTGGAAGCACACACGACTACATTTTGTTCGTTTCAAACCTTGGCCGCGCGTATTGGATCAAGGTCCACGAGATTCCCGAAATGTCAAAGAACAGCCGCGGCACCCACATCAAGAGCTTGATTGCCATCGGAGCGGACGAAGAAATCACGACGGTCGTTCCGCTAAAGGAATTCTCCGACGACACATACTTGTTCATGACAACGGCCAGCGGCGTTGTAAAGAAAGTCCAGACAAGCGAGTTTGCCAACGCCCGCGTCAAAGGCATCATCGGCCTTAAGCTCAAGGAAGGCGACAAGCTTGTCAGCGCCATTCCGACAGCCGGCTCTTCGGACATCTTCTTGATTTCCCGCAACGGTAAGGCCTTGCGCTTTAGCGAAGCCGACGTCCGCGAAATGGGACGCGCCAGCTGCGGCATTAAGGGCATGAAGCTTAGCGAAGGCGACGAAGTTAGCGGAGCCATCACCTATACCGAAGGCGAAAGCATTTTGCTTTTGACAGAGAAGGGCTACGGAAAGCGCGTCGCCTTTGAAGACTTTAAGCCGCACGGCCGCGGAACCGGCGGACAAAAGATTTTTGGCAACACCGGCGAGCGCGGCGAAATTATCGGCTTGCTTTCTGTCAAAGACAGCGAAGAGATTGTCTGTATGACCAGCCAAGGAAAGACTTTGCGCGTAAGCGTCAACACAATCAACCAACAGGGAGCCGGCTCGACAGGCGTTAAGGTCGTAAAGATTTCGGACCCCGACTTCTTGGTCGGCGTTGACAAGATCCCGCAGGACGAGGAAGCCGACGAAAAAAAGTAGGCAGACCGCTCGCCACAGATAAAACTTTATAATATAAAGAGTTATTTACTAACTCTTTATATTATAAAGAATTGTGTATTACAAAAGAACGGACAAAAACTTTTAAATTTTTTGTTATTTTTTGTCTTTTTTGCTGACAAAAATTTTTTTTTGTAATATACTTACAACTGAGGGGAAGCAGATTCGTCTGCTACAATAAAACACATCAGGCATACCAGGGACTTGCTCCCTGGTTTTTTTATGCCCTTGTGTTTCACGTGAAACATTCCACAGAACAAAGCCTTGTCATAACTTCCACATTTTGCACAAGTTTTCCACAATGGTGGAAAACTGGATTTTTGAAGGGCGTTTTTTGTCGCCCAAAGTATTTGTGTTTCACGTGAAACACTCATGTTTTTATGGCGTATTTTTGGGAACGAAAAAACGGCAGAGAAAAATTGGATTGGCGTTGGAGATTAGCGTTTTTTTGTTTCACGTGAAACATAAGCTGGCTATTTTGTGGCTGATTCGAATTCCACACAATTCACAAGTTTTCCACAAAGGCTGTGGGATTTGTGAAAGTTTTAGACGCGTTCAAAACTAACAAACGTTCGTAAATGAAAACCGGAACGAATGGTTGTTAGTTTTTTTTGCAGAGGGAGGGGGCGCGCGGCGGCTGAATTTTTTTGTTGGAGAAGGGTATAAAAAAAGCCCGCCAAAAAGGCGGGCAAAAAACGCCGCTTAAAGATAGCGGCAAAAGCTTTGGCTTTATTCTTGGACTGTGATGATCAAATCGTGGCTGGCTGCGGACGTTTTGTAAGTGTAAGTCTTTCCGCTCAATGGAACGACGGCAAAACCCTTGAAGATTGAAACTTTGTCGTAAGGCGTTTTTACGACGCGTTCTTCTTTGAGGGCCTCAAATCTTACGCTGCCGATTTTTGACCAATCTCCGTCCTTGTCGTCAAAACCGTAAACCGTGAACGATTCGTTAAAAGTTTGCGTGTTGTTTACGATGGCGACATTGTCGTTGAATTTTCCGACATGCTTTGACGGATCGATGATGGCGGCCTTTGCCTTAGTGGCGGCGTCTACATCAGATTTAGCTTGGAAGACATAGATGTAAAGGTCGTTGTGAACGGGAGCGATCTCATACTTGTAAGAGCCGGCCTTTTCCGGGGTGACCGCGATCCAGCGGCGGTTTCCAATGTGGCCGCGGCTGTTTATGAAAGCGGTGTCGGCAAAGCTTGTTGTGGTGGCTCCGCCAAAAACAATCCAGTCTTTTTTTGCGGCATCATAGTAGCGGACTACAAATGAGTTCTCGCCGTCCAAGCCGCTGATAAAGCGAACGTTTTGGCTAAACTTGCCTTTCAAAGTGGATGTGTCGAGGGCGACGCTGTTTGCCGCTCCGTTAAATGACATTGCGGGAGCCGTTTCAGGTTCCGCAACTTTGGCGCAAAATCCTGACGAAATGATTCCCAAGATAAGGGCCGCGCTTGCGATTGTTAGTTTTTTCATAACTTCCTCCTAAAAAAAAACTTTGCTGATTATATAAGGGAAAAGAAACTTGCGTCAAGCGCGCAAAATATGATAGAATGGATTAATTATGAATAAGGTCGATGACAGAAAATCCGCTATAAAAAAGTTAAGAACCCTTGTTTATTCATCAAAGCAACAGGTTGAAGATTTTAGAAAAAGCGTTGACAAAAAGTTTTCCAAGGTGATTTTGCCAAACCATGTTGAATGTTCCGAGCTGGAATACGCCAACATTCAGTGCGACGTCTTGGCCCCCGAAATTTACTCTTTGCATAGAATTATGATTTACATTCACGGCGGCTCCTTTGTTGGAGGATCCAAGCAGGCGTGGAGGGGCTTTTGCGCCTCTTTGGCGGCGGCGACTAGCTGCAGAATTGTAGTGCCCGATTTTAGGTTGGCCCCTGCCTACGCTTTTCCTGCGGCCGTGGAGGACTTGCAGGCGGTTTTTAGGAACGTGTTTACGGAGGAGCAAGTGGCTTGCTCGCTTGATTCTTCGGCGGACGGAAGGACGCAGGAATCGCCCGAAATTATTGTCGCCGCCGACGGATCCGGAGCCAGCCAAGCCATGGCTTTGGTTTTGTCTTTGAGGGAGCGATACCGTTCCTGCATAAAGCAAATTATTTTGTTTTCGCCTTGGCTAAGCCTTTCGCCCAATTCCTCTTTAATCAAGAACAAAAAGGCGCATGACGAAATTGTCAGTTCCGAGGCCTTGCGAAAAAGCGGCGACATTTACACTTATTCAGGAAATTTGGAAAATCCGATGGTCTCTCCGATTTTCATCTCGGAAGAAACCTTACAAAAGCTTCCGCCTGTGTTCATTCAAATGGGAGAAAAAGAAATCCTTTTGGACGACGCCAAGCTCTTCCAAAAAGTGATGACAAAGGCGGGAAACGTTTGCCAGCTTGACGTTTGGCCCGACATGATGTTCATGTTCCAAATGGCCGACGAATTTTTGGCCGAATCCCATTTGGCCATCGAAAAGGTCGGAAAATTGATTACGTTCAAAAAAGAAGCGGCGGACGAGCAAACTTTGACCCGTTCCCCCGTCTTGGAAAACAGCATGACCGTAGAGGCGTAATAGAAAGATGGAACTGCTGAGCCCTGCGGGCAATTCGCAAAAATTATACTACGCCTACGCTTACGGAGCCGACGCTGCCTACATCGGACTAAAGCGCTTTTCCCTGCGGGCCAAGGCCGACAACTTTTACGAGGGTGACGTTGAAAGGGTCAACGCGCTGAAAAAACAGTTTCCGCAAAAAAAGCTTCACTGCGCGCTAAACATAATCTTCCACAACAAAGACATTGACAATCTTTTGGCCAGCGTTGACTATTTTAAGCAGTATCCGATAGACGCCTTTATCGTTCAAGACTTGGGAATCGTTCCGATACTGCAAAAGCATTTTCCGAACGCGGCGCTGCACCTTAGCACCCAAGCTTCTTGCGTAAACCGAGAGGCCGTCAAAATGTACAAGTCGATGGGCTTTAGCCGCGTCGTGCTTGGCCGCGAGGCTGGCCTTGCCGAAATCCGCCAAATCAAAGACGCCGTTCCCGACATGGAGCTGGAAGTTTTTGTCCACGGAGCGATGTGCATAGCCTACGCCGGCCGCTGCCTTATGAGCGCCTATTTGACCAACCGCAGCGCGCAGGGCGGCCTATGTTCCCACGCGTGCAGGTGGAATTTTGACGTCAACACAAACGCGGCCTTGACCGAAGCGCAAGCCAAACAAATCGCCCAAAGCGGCGGCCTTGTCTTGGAGGAAGCCAGCCGGCCCGGAGAATACCTTCCGGTCTTCGAGGGCGAAAACTACACCGCGATACTTTCAAGCAAGGACTTGCGCATGATCGAGCATTTGGCCGACCTAAAGGCCGCGGGCGTCGATTCCCTAAAAATCGAAGGCCGAATGAAAAGCCTTTATTACGTGGCCTTGGTCACCCGCGCCTACCGCAAGGCCTTGGACGCCCTTGAAGGAAAAATCAGCCAAGAAGAAGCCGCTCCCTTTGTGGCGGAATTGGAGAACGTTGCCCACCGCGAATCGACAACCGGCTTTTACTACAACGCGGCCGACGCCAACGAAACGACCAGCGGCGCCAGCGACAGCCCCTACGATTTGGCGGCTACAATCGGCCAGCGTTTGACCGACGACGAAGTCCGCGCGCTTTTGCAAAAAGGCGATGATACAATTAAATTGCGTCAAACTGAATTAGACTCAATGCATCCAGCCGCCCGCGAGGCGCGCTTGGCCGACTATAAAAAGCATCCAGAAAAAGCGCCGCCCGCTGTTCAAGCCCGCGACGGATGGAAGGCCTACCAGTACCAGCCGATGAACATGGTCAAGGCGGGACAAGAGATTGAATTTGTCAGCCCGGACGTTACCGCCGTTGTAAGCGAAAAAGATTCGTGGTTCTTTGTGGACCCTGAGACAGGACTAGAGCTTTCTTGGGCGTGCGACGGCCACGACTGCGTCATTTACACTAAATATGATTTGCAGGCCGGAACGATTGTCCGAACAAAGGACCCGGAATACGTTCCCGGCGTGATTCGCGACACCGGCCGCGAAAAGAGGTAAGAATTGCAAAAACTTCCCGACGGCAAAATCGCGCCAAAGCTGATGGCGCTGGACTTGGACGACAGTCTTTTAAATGACAAGCTTTTGATTTCAGACAGAACGGTGGAGGTGATAAAAAAAGCCGCCGCCCAAGGAATTTACATCGCCATTTGTTCCGGCAGGTCGCCAAGCGCGATTTTGCCCTTTGTCCGCCGCCTGGATGTGGCGGGAACCGAGCAAGGCCGTTACGCGGTGGCGTCAAACGGTTCGGTTGTGGTTGACTTGCACCAGCGCCAAGAAATATATTCGGCCAAGGTAAGCGGAGACGTTTTGGTGGAAGCGATGAAGGCGGCGGACAAGGTTGGCCTTCCGTGCCAGGTCTACAGCAGCTCTATGGTTTACGCCAATGTTGACAACGAGTACACAAGAATGGATTCCAAGCTTACCGGCGTTCCTTCGGAAATCGTTCCAGACTTTGAAAATTTTTTGGCCGCCGGCTTTGCCAAGATGATGATTCCCGGCGACCCAAAAATTTTGGTCGGCTTGCAAAAAGAGCTGGCCAAGCGCTTTGAAGGCCGAGCCGTTGCCTTGATAAGCAAGCCTTACTTTTTGGAAATTCTTCCTGTAAATTGCGGAAAGGGCGAGGCCCTGGAATTTTTGTGCGGCCGCCTTGGAATTAATATGAAGGAAGTGATGGCCTTTGGCGACAGCATGAATGACGAAACAATGATTGTAAAATGCGGAATGTCCGTCGGCATGTCGAACGGCTTGGAAGAAATAAAAAATGCGGCCGCCTATGTGACCCGCCTTACGAACGACCAGGACGGCATCGCGGACTTTGTTGAACAATTTGTTCTAATCTGATATTTTATAGACAAAACTCGCCGCTTTGGCGCGATTCAAATTAAGGAAAAAATATATGGCGTACAAAATTTTTATTGACGGAAAAGAAGGCACAACAGGCCTAAAAATATACGAGCGCTTTGCCGGCCGCAAAGACATCGAGCTTATCCTTATTGACGAAGATAAGCGCAAAGATCCCGCCGCTCGCGCGGAATGCATCAACGCTTCGGACATAACCTTTTTGTGCTTGCCGGACGCGGCCTCTAGAGAAGCCGTAAGCCTTTGTTCGAATCCCAACACAAGAATCATCGACGCTTCCACCGCCCATAGAACCAATCCCGATTGGGCTTACGGCTTTCCGGAATTGTCGGCGGAACACCGCGCCAAAATAATTTCTTCCAAGCGCGTCGCCGTTCCGGGCTGCTACGCGAGCGGCTTTATCAGCTTGGTTTACCCGCTTGTAAAGCATGGAATCATCGCGCCCGACTATCCTTTGGTTTGCCACGCCGTTAGCGGTTACAGCGGAGCGGGAAAAAAGGCCATCGCCCAATACGAGGATCCGGGCCGCAATCCCGAGCTTGACTCGCCGCGCCAATACGCGCTTACCCAAGAGCACAAGCACTTGCCGGAAATGAAAGCGGTTTGCGGTCTTGCATATGAGCCGATTTTTAATCCTTACGTTTGCGATTACTTTAGCGGAATGACGGTGACGATTCCCCTTTACGGGCGTTTGCTAGCCAAAAAAATCGGCGCGGCGGGCGTTCGCGATGAGATTGCGGCCCACTACGAAGGAAGCCGTTTTGTGAAAGTAGCGCCGCTGATGGGCGAGGGCGTCTTGCCGGAAGCCTTTATTCCCGCCAACACTTTGAGCGGAACTAACAATATGCAGATTTTTGTTTACGGAAACGACGACCGCATTTGCTTGTGCTCCCGCTTTGACAATTTGGGCAAGGGAGCCAGCGGCGCCGCCGTTCAGTGCATGAACATAATGATGGGAATCGACGAAGGCACCGGCTTGTAAGAACGGTCAAGGCCCGCTTCGCTTAAAGCCTTGACTCGTTCTTTTTGCGGCGCGAACAAAATTTTCGCGCCGCAATAATTATGCTGATTTTATCATGTCGCGGGCTTTGGCGACTATGCGCTCCAAGGCCGCGTCGTCCAAAACTTGTCCCTGTTCTGAATCAATCAATTTTAAGTGGCCCATCAAGCTGTTTACGAGCATTTCGATTTTTGCGATTTTTTCTTTTGCGTCTAGCGAATAATAAACTTGAGTTCCGTCTTTGCGGGAATTGATGATGCGAGCGGCCTTGAGCACTTTTAAGTGGTGGCTTACGGCCGGGCGCGAAAGGCGGGTTTTTCCGCTAAGCTCTGTCACGTTCTTTCCGTTAGGGCCGGCGTAAAAGAGCTTTAGCAGAATCAGCAGGCGTTCTGAATCAGCAAGAGCCTGAAATATAGGAATAAACTCATTTACATTTTTGAATAAGCTTAAAAGTTCTTCTTCCTGATTCATAATAACCTGCCGTTCCCTTATTAGAATGTGTAGTTTACAGCCAATTGAACAAAGCTGTTGTCCAGCCAGCCGTAAAACTCGCTGTGTTCTTTCGTTCCAAAGTTGTGAATGATCAAGCCGCTTGCGGTGGCTTTCCATCCGTCGCGAACTTTGAACGAAAGTTCAGGCATCAAAATCAAGTCGGCGCGCTCAATGCCGTAGATGGCCTTGATGGTCGCGGTGACTTTTTCGTAGTAGAACTTGTCCTGCAACTGGACTACGATTTTGTGGTTCGTGTAGCAGCCTGTCGGATCGTAGTCAACGTCATAGGCTTTTGTGGAAACCATGCCGTTGAGCATTTTGCCGTCGATGATCTCGTCCTTTTTAAGAACTACATTTCCTGTGGCTTGAATGTTCAAAGTGACATTATGGAGAGGAAGGCCTACGTCAAAGCCCAAGAGATAGCCGATGCTGTTGTTGCGGGTCCAAGGGTCGTTTCCGCTTGTGTCCTTTGTCAAGTTGTAGACAAATTCACCGCGAAGGGTAAAGGGGCCAATCGCTGTTTGAGCGTCAAGGCCAAAGGATTGCAGCTTGTCGTAGTGAAGGCTGGGCATTCCTGAACCGTTTCCACCCAACGAACGGCTTGTCAAAATAACTTGGCTCAAGTCCGTCGATACCTGCTTGTAGTGGCCGTTGTAGTAAGACACGCCGAGGTCAACAATGCCAACCGTAAAGTTGACGTAGCCGCCGAACTGGCCGTATTCCAACTGATAAGTGTTGGGCGTAAGGCTGTCGGCTGACATAGACGAAGCGTTCATCAAAGCGGCGAGCGAGTCTTGGTTCAAAGTTCCATTTTGACCGGCCGCGGTAAGAATTGTCGCGACCTGGGCCTTCTTTACCATATTGGTCAAGTTAGTGATTTTGTTGGGAACCCAGGGACCTTTTTGGGCGTAGGTTTCGCCGTGCATGATCGGAGTGTAGATTCCTTCAACGCGGAAGCCAAGCGGGCAGTTGTACTGGGCGCGGAACATATACTCGGCGTTGCGGCGGTCAAGGTAGTCGGGAATCAAAAAGTCGTAGTAGTTGTTTGAGTTAAAGTTGTCAAGCACGTGAAGCTTGTCGCCCTTTCCCCAAACGACTTTCATTTTTCCGGTGCTCAAAACCCAATCGCCAACGAACAAGTCAGCGTTAAATTCGTCAAGAATCATTTCGTTGTCGTAGCGCAAAGTCTGCTCATCAAGGCGAATTTTTGAGCTGAACTTGGTTGAGTCGCCTTCATAGTCCAAGCCAAGCTTTAGGCGCGGAATGGGAGTAACCGTTGTTTTTTCGGCATTCTCTCCGTCAAAGTAAACGCGGCCGGCCAAAGAGGCGTCGCCGTTGATTTTGAATTTATCCCAGAAAGATTTTTCGGAGCTTTCTGTTGAGGCGGACGAGTCTCCGCCCCAATCATCGCTGCCCCAATCGTCTTGGGCGTAAATGTTAGCCGCGAGTACGGCGCAAGCGAGCGCCGCCGCGAATAATTTTTTAGTCGCAATCATGATGTCGTTCCTATTTTGCTACTTTTCCGTTCTGCAAGAAGCCTTTGCTAAAGTAAGCGGGGTTGATCGGCTCGTCAAACTTGAGGCGGTCTTCGCTCATAACAAGCTGAGTCTTGTGGCCAGTCTCAAGGTTTGTCATTTCGTTGATGAGCGGTGTGGGGTAGCCCTTGATTACCTTAAGAGACTTTACTTCCAAAGTCTTGCAAATCTTTCCCGTCTTCTTGCTGTACATTTCTACGTAAACCGGAACCCAAGTGTCTTTGTCTACCCAAGAGATGCGGTAAGCGTACTGGGCGTCCTTGAGGTCTTTGGGCGTTGACTTTACTTTGGCGCAGTTGGCGAATCCGTTCTTGGCTTCCTTTTCCGCGAGCAATTCATGTGTGTCGGCGTCTACTTCGCGAGTTGACATGTCGTCGTATGTGGCGTCGCTTCCCATGAATGAGCTTGATCCTTGGCTGGCGGCAACCGGGCGAACCGTTCCAACATCGGGCAAGAAGATGAACTTTGTGTCAGGGCCGGAAGCGTTTTCCTTTTGGCTAAAGCGAGTTCCCTTTACGCTGGCGGGAGTGTTGAACTGCATTACAACTGTGGAAAGGCCGCCTTCGTTCTTTCCCCATTCGTCGATGACGCGGACTTCTTTGGCTCCGCTCTTTTCAATCAAAATCATTTGAACCTGGGCGCGTGTGAAAGCCGGCTTTTTTACGTCGTCGGCGTTCTGCATTACAGTTCTTCCATCAAGGGCAAAAGCCATTGTTCCAGCAACGAGAGCAGCGGCGGCTGCAACGATCAATTTTGTCATTTTCATAATAATACCCTCCTAAAGGTAAAAAATTAGTTTTGTGTTTTGCTTTCTTTGGGCTTGATGAACTTGGGATCAAAGGCGTTGAGAACGCCAGGGATTACAGTCATAGCCAAGAAAGAGCTGGAGAACATAACGATGGCCACCAGCAATCCGATATATCTAAGGATTTGGAATCCTGACAAAAGCAATACCAAGAAGCCCAAGCCAACGGCGAGCGCGTTGGTAAC
>JBGUQT010000138.1:0-7435 GCA_045131275.1 Treponema sp. | reverse complement strand
GCCGTCAGGCAGGTTTTTGCCCGCAATCAAAATTGTTTTGCTCATACTATACATTCTAGCGCAAAAATGCGTTTTATGCTACAATATTATCTATGAAACTTTGGTTAAAATATTTGATCGGCGCCGCGCTTGGTTTGGCCGCCGCCTTGATTTTGCCGCTTGACTCTTTGCAGGGAGCGGCCGCTCTTTCCTTTATTACGGACATCATAGTTCGCATTGGCCGCTACACGCTTTTGCCGCTTTTGTTTTTTTCCGGCATTATGGCCGTGGTCAGAATGCGCGAGGACGGCTTGCTCGTCCGCGCCTCCCTTTGGACTTTTGGCGTGATCGCGCTTTCGTCCCTTTTGCTTACCGCGCTTGGATTCATTTCCATCGTAATCGTGCGCCTTCCCCGCATTCCAATCACAACCGAGCGCGCGGCGGAGCTTTCCACTTTGGACTTAAAGGAATTTTGCAGGATGATTTTTCCCAACTCCGCCTTTGAGTCTTTAACGCAAGGCTCTTTCTTGCTTCCAGCTTTTTTCTTTGCCGTGATTATCGGAATCGGCTGCTGCATGGAACATTCCAACATCAAGCCGGTTCTTTCCTTGGCCGACGCGCTTAGCGAATTGTTCTACAACGTCACAGTGATTTTTACGGAACTTTTTTCCGCCGGAATCGTCTTTGTAATGTGCAGCTGGGCCATCCAGTTCCGCGACGTTTTAAAGAGCGGCGTATTCACTCCGTTAATCATTATGCTTGCGATTGACTTTGTGATTTTGGTCGGAGCGATTTATCCGCTCTTGGTCGTTTCGATTTGCCGCAACGGAAAGCCCCTTAAGGTTTTGCGCGCTTCTATCGCTCCCTTCTTGGTGGCCTTCCTTTCCGGCGACACCAACTTGGCGCTCCCTGCGGAAACCCGCCTTGGAAAAGAAATGCTTGGAATCCGCCAAAGGGTCAACGGCTTTGCTTTTCCGCTCTTTTCGATTTTCGCGCGCGGCGGAACGGCTTTGGTTTCCATCATCAGCTTTGTCGTGATTTGGAGATCCTACTCAACCTTGAACATCGAATTCTTTGACATGCTTGCGATTTCGATGACGGCCTTTTTGCTTTCTTTTGTCTTGGGAAACCTTCCTGTCGGCGGAACCTTTGTAACGCTTACAATCTTGTGTTCGATTTTTGGACGCGGAATGGAAACAGGCTACTTGCTCTTAAAGCCGGCCGCCGTAATCATCGGCTCCTTCTCGGCGCTCTTTGACGCCGCCACGGTAATGTTCGGCGCGTACATCGTTGCCAACAACACGCGCGCGATTGAACGCCACCGCGCATAGGCCTGGTCAAGGCACGCTGCGCTTAAAGCCTTGACTCAGTCCTTTTGCGGCGCGGATAAGATTATCGCGCCGCAATAATCCAACAATCTTTTTTATGAAATCTCTTCCGGGTCGTCGCTCTTTTTGGGAGCGTTGTCCCTAAAGTATTGCTTGTTCTTGTCCAAGAAGGCGTATGAAGAAACCGGCTTTCCAAAGAAGAAGCCTTGGAACTTGTCCGGCTTGAGCTTTGAAAGAATCTCGACGTCGTTCTCCGACTCGATTCCCTCAAGGCAAACTTTCATTCCCAAGTCGTGGGCCATGTTGATGATGTGCTCAATGACGCGCCTTTCGCTGTCGCCGTCCTTTCCTCTTACAGCCTTTTGAACAAAAGAGTAGTCCAGCTTTAGCGTGTTGGCGTGCAAGTTTTGGATGTAGCGCAAGTTTGAGTAGCCCGTTCCAAAGTCGTCGATATCGATGTTGATCTTAAGCTTGTGTAACTCGTCAAAAAGGCGCTGAAGCTCGTCGTGGTCTATGTAGCCGCTTTCTGTGATTTCAAGCGTGATGTTCTCGGGGTTAACCTTTGTCTTTTCCAAAGCGCATTCCACGTCAAAGAGGATGTCGCTGCGTTCAAGCTGAACGTAAGAAAGGTTCACGCTCATGTGGAAATTCTTGTCAAACTGGTTCCAAATGTGGCACTGGTTAAAGGCTTTCATCAAAATCCATCGGCCAACGGGAGCCATAAGGCCCGTCTCTTCCAAAACCGGAATGACTTGGTCGGCGGGAAGCTTTTCTGAATTGGGCGGACCCCAGCGCAAAAGCGCTTCGGCGCCGATGACGTGGACTTTTTGTCCGCCGGTCTTGGGGTCAAATTCAGTGGCGTCGATGACGGGCTGGTAGTAAATCTCAAAGCCCCTAAAGTTGTCCTTGACCGATTCGCGCAGCTTTTCGTGCAAGTCCAAGCGGTTTATGTGCTTTGAGTATTCCGAGTTGTTAAAGAAGTACAAGTTGTTTTTGCCGCACTTTCTTCCCATCGAGAGGGAGAAGTCCGCCTTTTTGACCAAATCCTTGAGGTCGCTCATGTCGTTGATAAAGGCTACGATTCCGGCGGAAATTGTAAAGACTACCGAGTAGTCCAAGTCAAACTCGATGTCGCCGATGCGGCGCTTTAGGCTTTGGTAAATGCCCTGCGCGTCGGTCGCGGTTCCGCCTCCGATGTTAAGCAAGGCGATTTTGTTTCCGCTGATTCTGTAGGCGCGGGTTTGGTCTTTTTGGGCGTCAATGCAAGCCTTGGCCACAATGTTGAATATGTTGTCGCCAACCTCAAGGCCAAAGTTGGCGTTGATGTGCTCCAAGCCTTCTATGCGGATGGCCAAGATAAAGCCGGATACGCTTCCTTGCTTGCGGCGGACTTCGTTGTAGTCGTGAATCATTTGGGCTTCCAGCGGAAGTCCGGTTATGTCGTCGTGGCGGCTGGCCTTAAGGCAAATCGTTCCCGTCAAAAGAGACTGGCCGTTGGGCAGCGAAACGCTCTTGGCCCTAAAGGAAATCGGAATGTAAGTGTTTGACGGAGACTTCATTCTGCATTCAAGGATAAAGTCGTGGCTGCTGCCTTTTCTTATTTTGTCAACGCAGTCATTGAAAATGCCGATGTCGTCCTGGTGAACGATTGAGGCCAAGGTCTTTGTGGCGTTTGGAAAATTTGCCGACGGAACCTGAATGAATTTGGCGCAGTCTTCGCTTATCGAGCAAGTGTCTTCTTTGAGGTCTATTAAAAAAATAAAGTCGTTCAAGCCCGAGTTTTTGACCGAAGCCGAAAACGTCTTGGGCTTGAAAATGTTTGTTTTAGTCTCTTCCATAATTTTTATGAACTTTTATAATTACCAACTATTATACTCTATAATCGACATAAAAACAATCCGTTTTTGTAAAAAAAACATTTTTTTATTTTACGCTGAATTTTGAGCGTTTTTGGCCTTTTTATTTACAAAACGCCGTTTTTGGGGTAGAATATTAAGATATAGGCATAAAATGAAGGTTTGGGAACGATTTTTTTTAACAGGCGAAAAGAGTCTCTTTGAAAACAATAGGGAAGCTGTCAACGAATACTTGAGCGCCGTCGTTCAAGCCGTGAACGTAATTTTCCTTGCCCTTATGGGCGTAATGGCCTTTGTTTCGTTTAGGTTCAACTACAACTTCATGTTCAAGACCGTTTATTTGGGCTTTTTTGTGTCTTCGCTCATATTTTTCGCTTATTTAAGGCTTTTTAATAAATTTGTCAAAAGGCATCCGCTTTTTTTCATATACTTTTTCTTTTTGTGCTTTTTGGTCTTTACGGTTTTGGCGAATTTCGCCGCGGACAAGCCCCAGGACTATGTTTCGTCCGTTTGCGCGATTTTCATCATTCCGGTCGCTATTTTGGACAGAACGTTCCGAGTGAACATTTTTGTAACGGCCGCCTTGGTCGTTTGCCTTGTGCTGTCGTATTTTTACAAAGGCCCCAATTTTTTGGCCCGCGATTCGGTAAACCTTTGCATGTATTATTTGGCCGGAATGGGTTTGGGCCGCAGCGTCCGCCTAAGCCGCTTGCGGGGCTACGACACTGAGCGCATTTTGACGGTGGAACGGAACACCGACTCGCTGACAAAATTGGCCAACCGCCGAAAGCTCTTTGAGTACCTTCGCCGCGGCGACCAAAACGCGTTGATGAGGCCCAACGGAATGTTCATGATTGACATCGACCACTTTAAGCAATACAACGACCATTACGGCCACCGCGCGGGCGACATTTGCCTGGGCCTCATCGGAAAGTGCTTCGCCGACTTTGGACAAAAGAACAACGTAAGGTTCTTTCGCTACGGCGGCGAAGAATTTTGCGGCCTTTGCTGGACCAAAGACTACATGGAGTTGGCCTCTTGCGCCGAGGACTTGCTTGAGGCCGTTCGCCACCTTAACATTATGTTCAATATCGACGGAAACCCCAGCGGCATCGTAACGATAAGCGCGGGCTACTCATACTTTGACCGCGACAAGGACAATTACAATTTTGAAAGCATGATAAAAATAACCGACTCCGCCCTCTACAGCGCCAAGTCTCACGGCCGCAACTGCGCCCGCGGAAGTTGACGCAAAGCGAAAAAAGCAATATCTTATAAGGCATGAAGAACAAGAATTTATTGATTGCGATCGCCGCGATTGTCGTCGTGGCTCTTGGCGTTTACCGCTTTTTTGTCGGTAACTACAACACTATCGTAACTTATGACGAAAACGTCGAGGCCAAGTGGGCGCAAGTGCAAAACCAGTACCAGCGCCGCATGGACTTGATTCCAAACCTTGTGGCCACTGTAAAGGGCTACGCTTCGCACGAAAAGGAAACCTTTGTCCAAGTGACTCAGGCCCGCGCCGCCGCCGAATCTTTTGCCGGCGCCGGAGTTCCCAAGAGCGCGCAGGAAATGGAAAATTTCCAGACCGCCCAAAACTCTTTGACTGCCGGCGTTCACAGCCTTTTGGCCGTCGCCGAAAACTACCCCGAGCTAAAGGCCAACGAAAATTTCCTGGCCTTGCAAGACCAGCTTGAAGGAACGGAAAACCGCATCGCCGTAGCCCGCCAGGACTACAACAAGGCGGTTCAAGTTTACAACACCTTTATCAGAAGGTTCCCGCAAAGCATTGTGGCCAACCACAACGGCTTTGAAAAGCGCCCGCAGTTCGCCGCCAGTCAGGAAGCGCAGTCCGCTCCCAAGGTTGAGTTTTAGTGAACTCTAAGACGCTTGTAAAAAAATACAATTTGTCAAAAGAAGCCTTGGACCGCGTAAGCCAATGCATAAAGAAGGTCGAAAGCAAAACTTCGGGCGAGATTGTGTTGGCTGTCGCGGCTGAAAGCGACGACTATTCCATATGGGAGCTTTTCGCCGCCTTGGCCGGTTCATTGGCTGTCACTATTTTTATGATGCCCTTTGCGGAGCGGATCCGCGCCTTTTACGAATCGCTCAACTGGACCGCGCCGGAATGGTATCTGCCCGCCATTTACACTTTCACAAGCTTTTTCTTGGTTCTCGCTTTTTTTGGCTTGATAAATTTAATCCCGGCGCTTGACCGGCTTGTGATTCCAAGGGGCGCCAAGAACAAGGCCGTGAACAATACGGCTTTGCGCGCCTTTTGCCAGCAGGGAGTTTACGACACAAGGGAAAGAACCGGCATTTTGATTTACGTTTCTTTTTTGGAAAAACAGGCGCGCGTTTTGGCCGACAAAGGCATCGCAAAAAAAATCGGCCCGGACTTGTGGCGCTTGATAGTCAACGGCCTTGCCGAAGAAATCGGAAAGAAAAACGTTGAAGGCGCTTTTTGCGAGGCCGTTGAAAAGTGCGGCGAGCTTTTGGCGCAATACTTTCCCGCCGACAAGGACGACAATCCCGACGAGCTTGACGATGGAGTTGTGATTTTAGAGCGATGAAAAAAATTTTGTCCGCGCTTTTTGCGCTCGCCATTTGTTGCGTTTCTACTTTCGCCGGCGGAATTCCGGAGTTGACCAGTCCCGTCATGGACACCGCCGGCATCATGTCGGAGTCTCGGCGAAAAGAGTTGGAAGAATACCTTTTACAAATCGACCAAAATTCCACCGCGCAAATTGTCGTGTACACCGTTCCCACGCTTGGAGGCGAATCTCTTGAAGAGTACGCGATAAAAGCCGCCCGTTACTGGCAGCTTGGCGAAAGCGAAGACAACAAGGGCGTTTTGCTTTTGGTGGCCTACAAAGAAAGAAAGATTCGCATAGAAACCGGTTACGGGGCCGAAGGCGACCTTACCGACGCCAAGTGCGGAATGATAATCAGAAACATAATCGCGCCTGAGTTCCAAAAGGAAAACTATTCCGGCGGAATAATTCTTGGAGCCAAGGCCATCGCCGGCGTGGTGGCCCGCGACGCCGAAGGAAACAAAATCGCCTTTGAGGACGATGACGACGACGATTGGGTCGCCGCGCTGATTATGGGAATTTTCTGGATTGTTTGGTTTGTAATGTTCTCTGGCGGCTTGGCCACAAAGTTCAGGGCCCTTAGTTGGCTTCCCTGGGCTTCTTGGTTCATCAGGCATCAAGGCAAAAAAAGATCGAGCGGCTTTGACGACATTTTCTTTGGAGGTTCCGGCTTTGGAGGCGGCTCAAGCGGCGGCTTTGGAGGCGGCGGTGGATTTAGCGGAGGCGGCGGCGGCTTTGGAGGCGGAGGAGCCTCAGGCGGCTGGTAAGCGGCGCCGTATTGTTTTTTAGGAGCGATTATGCATCAGATTATTACAAGTTTGCTAGAAACGGACATGTACAAGTTCAGCATGGGACAGGCGATATTCCACCAGTTCCCCAGCTATATGACGATGTGGGACTTTAAGTGCCGCAACAAGGACGTCCGCTTTACCCACGAAATGGTGGAAGAAATCCGCCGCCAAATCAAATCCTATTGCGAGCTTTCCTTTACCGAAGACGAGCTTGCTTACCTAAAAAACATCGAATGGATCAAGCGCGACTACGTTGACTACTTGCGCCTCTGGCATCCCCGCTTTGAGGAATTTTCAATCCGCGAGACGGACGACGGCTGCGGCCTTGAAATAGAAACCTTTGGCACTTGGGCCAACACTTCCTTTTACGAAATTCCCACGCTTGCGATTGTAAACGAAGTCTATTTTAGGATGGCCCACAATTACGATGACTTGTTGAAGAGCTTTAAAGAGCGGGCCGACAAAAAAGTCCAAGCCTTGGTTGACGGAACCTGGAACATCGGCGGCTTTTCTGAGTTTGGAATGCGCCGCCGCCTTAGCGCCGAAGCGCAGGAATACGCAGTCAAAAAAATTATCGACGCGCAAAAATCCGGCGGCTTTAAGGAATCAAGCTTTGTCGGAACCAGCAACGTTTTGCTTGCAAAAAAAATGGGCGTGAAGCCTATCGGAACAATGGCCCACGAGTTCGTTCAATGTGTCGGCCAGGGCGACAGAAAGCGAAATCCCGCCTATTCAAATTGGTTCATGCTTGAAGCCTGGGTAAAAGAATACGGCGTCCTTAACGGAATCGCCCTTACCGACACCGTCGGAACCGAAGTCTTTTTGCGCGACTTTAGAAAAACCTACGCCACCTTGTTTAGCGGCGTCCGACACGATTCGGGCGA
>JBGUQT010000137.1:0-1764 GCA_045131275.1 Treponema sp. | reverse complement strand
CGTCCTTTCATTCACTCCTTATAAACAATTTTGGGGAACGTCTTGCGTTCCCCCTTGTATATAAGGTAGATGCGTTTTGCGTTTTTTTACGTTTTTTGCGGAAGAATCGTAAAAAATTTTAATGTTTTTTATAAGATTTTTGGTTTGTGGGTTTTGTTCAACTAACTTGCTCGCGCTTAGTTTGCGGGGGCGGGATGCAGACGGCTCTCTATTTCGCTTTTGTCAACTCCATATTCGCGGGCAACGTCGTCCAAGAAGTTCGGTGTCCGCTGTTGTTGTATTAAATTAAGCCTTTACGGGAATCTGCTTTTGGAGTTCTAGTACTTGTTCAAGAGGAAGACCGGAATAAAGCGCAACTTTATCGGTAGGAAGATGATCAGATAACATTGTTTTTGCGGCTTCCTCGGCTTGTTCTTGGCGGCCGTCTTGTTTCCAGCCGCGAATGGCGCTTTCTTCGTCGTATTCTGTCAAACACATCGCGATAATCTCCTCTTTTTGCTCTTTGACGAAGCCTTCCAAAAAGTTTTCTTCAATTGCCCAGTCGACGGCCTCGCGCACGGCCTGCTCGATTTTCATGCCGTTCTTTTTGTTGCTGGAAATCCTACTGACAAGCCTTACGTAATCATATAGCGCCGCGCATTTTTTGACAAGGCTTTCGTTGGCGCCTTGGTTGATGTTTATGACATCCGCCGTCCATTCAAAGTCGCCGCTTGCGTCTTTTACCTCAAAAGCGTCCGACAGCCTCAGTTTGTAACGCTCCGCTTTTTTTGTGTCGCCGTTATAGAAAACTATGAATCGCGGATTTGGAATCTTTATCAGCGACGAGCGGTGCAGGTTCAAGTCTTTTTTCGCTATGTGCTTTTGGTAAAGTTGTGCGAAGTAGAAAAAGCCTCGGAGCGGCATGTTAGAATTGGGCGTGCTTTGCTGCTCGTAGAGCGTCATTTGTCCGTCAACCAAAAACGAAACGTCGTTGTACATCTTGATAAAAATGACATTCTCGATTGTGTTCAGCTCCAGCGCGTTGGGGTCTGTGTAATTCGTTCCGTTCAAGACGTTGTACAAGTCCAGCCGCCAGCGCTTGCTTCTCTCGTTGTCCTTGCCAAAGATTGCGATGAAAAGCCTGTCGCGGAACTTTGGTTGCGGCTTTTCTTCGATTGTGTTGGAATTGTTTGTTTCCATTCATTCACTCCTTATAAGCAATTTTGGGAAACGTCTTGCGTTCCCCCTTGCCTATAAGATAGATGCGTTTATCAAAAAATTCGTGTTTTTTGGAAAAATTTGCAAAAAAAATCGCTCTTGTCCAATCCCGCTCTTTATAGTAAACTATTAATAGTAAAAACGCGCTCTCGGCGCGTGGACGGAGAAAAATATGAAAAGTCTTTTTAACAAAATTCCTAGAGTTGGAGCGGCTTTTTGCGCGTTCCTTCTTTGCGCGGGCCTTGTTTTTGCCGACGACGGCAAAATGGTTGTTACCGGCGGAAAGCCTTGGATAGACAGCGACATCAAGGAAAATGTCGTCGCTTCAAAAAAGCCGTCGCCCAAGGACGACTTTAACCTTTGCGTCAACTATGACTGGCTTTCTAAGAATCAGATTGAGCCCGGCGAGTCGCGCCAAGCCTCCTTTAATGAAGCCGAGAGACAAATCGAAAAAAACATAATGGCCATTTTGACCGACAAAAAAGCGGCGGACCACAACACGGCGCTTGTCCAAACTTATTACCGCGCCGTTCATGACTGGAAACCAAGAAACGCCTTGGGAGTCAA
>JBGUQT010000136.1:0-6599 GCA_045131275.1 Treponema sp. | reverse complement strand
GTAGAAGCCGGCGCCACAAGCGGCATTTGCTTCCCCGACCAAAAGACCGTTGACTACCTTTGGGAATTCATCAAAGATGAATACAAGACCAAAGAAGAGGCGCTTGCCGACTACCAGCAGTGGAAGAGCGACGCCGACGCCGAATACGAAAAAGTAATCGAATGCGATTTGAGCGACTTGCAGCCGCTCGCGACTGTAGGCTACAAGCCCGACCAAGTAAAGCCCATCGCTGAATTGGCGGGAACAAAGGTTGACCAGATTTACATCGGTTCCTGCACCAACGGTCGCATCTCCGACTTGCGCGTCGCCGCCGAAGTCCTTAAAGGAAAGCATTTGGCCGCCGGCGTCCGCGGAATCGTAAGCCCTGCCACTCCCAAAATTTACAAGATGGCCTTGGACGAAGGCTTGCTTTCGATTTTTATGGACGCGGGCTTTTGCGTCACAAACCCGACATGCGGCGCCTGTCTTGGCATGTCCAACGGCGTATTGGCCGAAGGCGAAGTTTGCGCCTCGACGACAAACCGCAACTTTAACGGCCGCATGGGCAAGGGCGGAATGGTTCACCTTATGAGCCCCGCGTCCGCCGCCGCCACAGCCATCGCTGGAACGATAACGAATTCACCATTATACAAAGCATAAATTGTAGGAGTAAAGTATGAAGCAATTTGGAGGCCCGGTCCTCTTTTTGGACAGAACGGACATCAACACTGACGAAATAATTCCGGCAAAATACTTGACGGAAAACACAAAGCAAGCCCTTAAGCCTTACCTTTTGGAAGACTTAAAGTTGGAAGGCTTTGACTCCAAGACAGACGTTCCCGGAAAAAAAGTCATCATCACGCGCGACAACTTTGGCTGCGGCTCAAGCCGCGAGCACGCTCCCTGGGCTTTGGAAGTCAACGGCATTTACGTTGTCGTCGCCGTGAACTTCGCGCGCATTTTCCGCCAGAATATGTACAACTGCGGCTTGCTTGCCGTTGAGATGGACAAAAAGTCTGTAGAGGACATGTTCCGCACTTTTGCTGAAAAGGACACTGAGTGCAAGATCGTAATCAACGACGACGGAACTGCCAAAGTCAAGCTCATCGCCGGAAGCCTTTCCAAGAGCTATCCGTTTACGCTTGAAGGCTTTGAAAAGGCCTTGGTCGAAAAAGAAGGTTGGATCGGCTACGCCGACAGCAAGTTCTAGTTGAACGATAGCAAGAACAAAAAAGCGCGGCGCAATCGCCGCGTTTTTTTTATGACCAAGGCTTTTGGCCTCTTGACACAATGCGCGCTTTTTGATATATTAGTAAAACATACGGCGACATAGCTCAGTTGGTAGAGCACACGGCTCATATCCGTGATGTCATAGGTTCAATCCCTATTGTCGCTATCCAAGGCTTCCCAATCGGGAAGCCTTTTTTGTTTTCCTAGCGTAAGATGGCCCCAGGAATTGTCGCGCGCGCCAAATCGACAAGCGCCGCTTCTTGATCTTCCGTGTAGGGCTGGACTTTCTCGGCGGCGGCGCGCAGACAGTGATTGTTTAGAAAATGGGCGAAAAACCAGCGCGCGTCTTTGGGCAAGATGGAGGCGATTTCTTCTATCTCCGCGCGACCGACCAAGGGCGGGTAGAGAACAGTGCGGAATTCGCGCGCGTTTGTCGGCAACGCGGAAATAATTTTTATTGACTGAATGATTTTTTTTGAGGAGCTGTCGCAAGCCGAGGAAGCTGCCGCCGCTTCTTGGGCATGCGATAGCTCTCCGTAGCGCGCGGGGCTTGTCTTTACGTCCAGCGCGATGTAGTCGGGCGCGCAAGCGCTGTCGGACAAAAGTTCTTGCATGCGGTCGGGAAACATGCCGTTTGTGTCAAGCTTTATTTTGTAGCCCAAAGAGCGCGCCTCCAAAATTAATTGGCGGACCGTGTCGGGATGCAGCAAGGGCTCGCCGCCTGAAATCACAAAGCCGGATAACACATTGGCGCGCTTTTTTAGATGGGCGATTATGTCCTGGATGGAAACAAATTGCGGCTCGTCGCGCTTTGCCTGCGCGCCCGATTTTTGGGCTTGCAAACGATTATCGTCGCCCGCGTTTTGGGCTTGCAAGGCCTTGCTTGGCGAGACAAGCTCGGTGTTGTAGCAATAGGGGCAACGAAGATTGCAGCCGCGCAAAAAACACGCGGCCGCGACTCGTTCGGGATAGTCAACTAAAGAAGTTTTTACTAGGACTGCCTCAGGCTGTTGCAAGGTTAAAGATTTCTTCCAACTCGGCCACGTTGTGGGCGCGCGCCTTTTCGCTTCCGTCGGCTTTGTAGAAAATTACTGTAGGAGCGGCGAATACGCCTTTTTGCGCGGCTTGGCTAAGGCCTTCTTCCGTGTCAACGTCGATAGTCTTTCCTTCAAGGCCGCTGTTGGCGATCCATTCTTTTACGGGAGGGCAGTTGGGGCAAGTCTTTCTTGCAAAAAGCTCGTAGCGAAGGCTTTCGCTTGCGGCGCGCGCGGGGGCGGCGGCGTTTTGTTCTTGCAAAACGCTTTCGTCTTCCATAAGCATTTCGCTTTCCGGGCTAAAGGTTGTCTGGCCGCTTTCGTCCGCGTCGCCGTAATTGTGGATGTCGTATTCGGAGGAGTCTTCCAACTTAAAGTTTTTGCGCAGCTTGAATTCTTCGGCCTTGCCCTTGTTCCAGTTTTTAATCGCGCGGTAGTAGCCTACGATGCGGGCGTAAACTTCCGTTTCCGTTCCGTGAACGTCGGCAAGTTCCTTCTGAACGTCGGCGATTTCCTTGTCAAGTTCCTGTACGCTTTTCATAAATTCCTCCCTTTCTATCTTTGCGCCGCCAGCGCGACTTGTCGTTCCGCAAGCAAGTTGTCAAGCTTGGCTTGCAGAGCGCGCCTCTTTTCTTCTTTGCACTTGGGGCATTCCTGGTGTTCCCCAGAAAGATATCCGTGCACGGGGCAAATGGAGTAGACGGGAGATATCGTGACATAAGGAACGCGGTAGTTGGCCATTACGGTTTTTACCAAATCGCGGCAAGCCTTCCAATCCTTTATTTGCTCGCCCATGTATGTGTGGAACACCGTTCCGCCCGTGTAGCGGGTTTGCAATGATTCCTGCTGATCCAAGGCTTCAAAGATGTCGCTTGTGTAGTCGACGGGAAGCTGGGTTGAGTTTGTGTAGTAGGGGTCGCTTGTTCCAGAGGCGATGATGTCCGGATAGTTCTGCTTGTCGTGGCGCGCCAAGCGGTAGCTTGTGCTTTCGGCAGGCGTGGCTTCCAAGTTGAAAAGCTCGCCGGTCTCTTCCTGATAGTCCTGCATTCTTTGGCGCATGTAGTCCAAGACTTTTTCGGCAAAGGCCTTGCCCTTGGGGTCTACGATGTTGACTCCCAAGAAATTCAAAAGGCATTCGTTCATGCCGCAAAGGCCGATTGTGTTAAAGTGGTTGTTGAGCGTTTTGAGGTAGCGCTTTGTGTAGGGAAAAAGTCCGCCGTCATAAAGTTTTTGGATGACCTTTCTCTTAATGCAAAGGCTCTGCTTGGCCAAGTCCATAAGGTAGTCCAAGCGCTTAAAGAACTGCTCTTCGTTCTTTGCCAAGTATCCGATTTGCGGAAGGTTGATTGTGACGACGCCGATGCTTCCCGTGAACTCGTCGCTTCCAAAAAGCCCGCCGCCGCGCTTTCTAAGCTCGCGCTTGTCAAGGCGAAGGCGGCAGCACATTGAGCGCACGTCGCTTGGGTTGAGGTCTGAGTTGACGAAGTTTTGGAAGTAGGGCGTTCCGTACATTGAAGTCATCTCGAACAAAAGCTTTGCGTTCTCGCTGTTCCAGTCAAAGTCTTTTGTGATGTTGTATGTCGGAATCGGGTAGCCAAAGCCGCGGCCTTCCGCGTCGCCCTCAAGCATGATTTTTATGAACTGCTTGTTGATAAGGTCCATTTCTTTTTGGCAGTCGCCGTAAGTAAAGTCCTGCTCCTTTCCGCCGACGATGGCCTTTTTGTCCTTAAGGTCGGCCGGGCAAGTCCAGTCAAGCGTGATGTTGGAGAAGGGCGCCTGGCTTCCCCAGCGGCTGGGAGTGTTGACGCCGTAAACGTAAGATTGGATGCACTGGCGAACTTCTTTTTCGCTAAGGTTGTCAATCTTTACAAAGGGAGCCAAGTATGTGTCGAATGAGCTGAAGGCTTGGGCGCCCGCCCATTCGTTTTGCATGATTCCCAAGAAGTTTACGATTTGGTTTACCAAAGTGGAAAGGTGAGTGGCGGGCTTAGAAGTGATTTTGTCCTTTACGCCGCCAAGGCCTTCGACGATAAGCTGGCGCAAAGACCAGCCGGCGCAGTAGCCGGAGAACATCGAAAGGTCGTGGATGTGGAAGGCGGCTGTCTTGTGGGCGTCCGCGATTTCTTTTGAGTAAATGTTGTTAAGCCAGTAGTTAGCTGTGATCGTTCCTGAGTTGTGGAGGATAAGGCCGCCGAGAGAGAAGTTTACGTTGGCGTTTTCGTTTACGCGCCAGTCGCTTTGGGCAAGGTAGCCGTCCATCGTCTTGTTGATGTCAAGCATAAGGCTCTTGGCGTCGCGGACGGCCTCGTGGCGGGCGCGGTAAAGGATGTAGGCCTTGGCAACCTCGACTTCCTTGGCCTCGATGAGCGCGGACTCTACAACGTCCTGAATTTCTTCTATCGCGGGAATCGAATGGGCGCGCCTTCCCGCAAGCAAAAGTCTAAGCTTTTCTTCGACGCTGTCGGTAAGAGCGGCCGCCTTGTCCGGGTTTGCGAATTTTTCAACCGCCTGGATGGCCTTTCCAATCGCTTTTTCGATCTTCTTGCGATCGTAGGAAACGATGTCTCCCGATCTTTTTACAACGTTTTTGATGAACGACTTGGTTTCCTCGTCGCCGCTCTTTCCCAAAAAACTTTTCCATTGCGGAAAAACCGACTGCTCGCTCACTTTTTGATTCCCCCAACCTTATTTACTTCGTTTATAAATTCTTCCAAATTTTCAAAATGCTTGTAGACAGAGGCAAAGCGGATGTAGGCCACTTTGTCGATGTCGTTAAGGCGCTGCAAGACCAACTCGCCCAAGTCGCTGGTCGAAATCTCGCGGCTGGACTTGGCCTGCATTACGGCCTGGTCCTCGATTTCGGCGGCCAAGTTTTCCACCGTCGTCGTCGAAACGGGCCGTTTTTCAAGCGCCCGCTCGATGCCTTTTTCTAGTTTTTTGGAGTCAAAGGGCTGCCTGCGGCCGTCTCGCTTGATGACCATCAGGGGCTTTTCTTCTATGCGTTCGTAGCTGGTAAAGCGGTAGCCGCAGCTTAGGCATTCGCGTCGCCTGCGAATGTTCTCGCCGTTGGCCATTGCGCGGCTTTCTATGACCCTGTCGTCAAGCGAGCCGCAGTAAGGACAGCGCATATTTTCCCCTATATTCCCCAAAATTAGCGCTATGTATAGCGTTTTTTATGTAATTAATCTATTCTAACACGCTATTTTATAAAAAGCAAGCAAAATTTTCATAAATTTACAAAAATATTTTGCCTGCTTTTTTTGGAGGAACGGATGTCCCGCGCGTCATTTGTCCACGACCGTCCAGCCGGAGGGAATGCCGCTGGCACCGCTTGGCCAATCTACGCCCGCGGCTCTTGTAAATGTGCCGGAATCGGCCACGCCATCGAGCCAGTTATATGTGCAATACGTTGTGGAAATGTCTGTGGCAAGGCATGTGACGCTGGCCAGGCTTGAGCAGCCGTAGAACATGCAACAACAGCAAGAATTCGCCATGGTAGTTGCGGGGAGTGCCGGAGCGGAGGTCAGGCCTGAGCAGCCAAAGAACATTTCTCGGTAGCAGGAATTCGCCAGAGCGGTTGCGGGAAGTGCCGGTGCGACGGTCAGACCTGTGCAGCCGGAGAACATCCCGTTGTAGCAATCCCACGCAAGTGTGGTTGCGGGTAAAAGCAATTCGGCGCCATCTTTGTTCTTTATATGAGTGTTGTTTGAAAAGAGTTGTCTGAATGTGAAGCCTTGTTCAAGCGTCGTCGTTCTTTCGAAGCCCTCACTTTTGATAAGGCTCATTATATTGCCGTAAAGATAGCAGTCGTTGGAACAAGTGATGTTACTGTAACTTCCGTCGTTTGTCATGTAGGCTTTGTTGTCGCCAAAGAATTCCACCTTGTCGCCAATAGCAGCAAGCGTTATAGCTTTTGTCGTTCTACCCAAGATTGTTTGCGATTCGCCTCCGTTAACCTTGTAGGTTACTGGGCCGAGGGCCTTGTTTTTAAAGGTTACGACCGCTCCGGCTTCGGCGGCTTCCAATGTTAATGGGATGGAAATCTTCTCGTAATCTACAGTGTTCCAGCCGGATGGAATGCCGCTTGATGTGTTTGTTGGCCAGTTGGTCATATTTTTGGCTTTGATGAATGTTCCTGTTGGAGCGACGCCGTCAAGCCAGTTTGTCGTGCAGTCGCTTGCGGAAATATTCGTCGCAAGGCAAGTTACGCTGTTAAGGCTTGTACAGCCGTAGAACATTCTGTTGTAGCAGCCTTCCGCCAGCGTGGTGGCGGGAAGGCTTGGCGCGGCTGTCAGGCTCGTGCAGCCGTAGAACATGACGGAGTAGCACGAGTTCGCCAGCGTGGTGGCGGGAAGC
>JBGUQT010000135.1:0-4456 GCA_045131275.1 Treponema sp. | reverse complement strand
CGCCGGAACTGGGCGAGCAGGCAAAAAAGCCTGCCTCGTGTCCGATTTTTTTTGTGTAAATCTTTTGAACGTTTTGGATAAAAGAATCGATTTTGTCTTTGTGAACGATGGCGATGGCGCAGCCGCCAAAGCCGGCGCCCGTCATTCTTGCGCCGACGCAGCCTTCTTGCGCGTTTGCCGCGTCCGCCAAAGCGTCCAATTCAATTCCCGTCACCTCGTAGTCGTCGCGCAAGGACGCGTGGGACTCTCGCAGCAATTGGCCCAGCTCTTTTAGGTTCTTGGCCTTAAGCGCGGCGACGGCTTTTATGACGCGTTCGTTTTCGGTTACGACATGGCGGGCGCGGCGCAGGATTGTTTGGTCTTTGACGCAAGAAGAAACCGCGTCGAATTGTTCCGCCGTAAGCGCGCAAAGGTTTGGCAAGCCGCTCGTGTTTGAAAAATCGCCGCCCGCCGGCAAGGGGATTGCCGCCGCTTTTATCTGGGCAAGGGCGCTTTCGCATTCGGCGCGGCGCTCGTTGTATTTGGAATCGGCAAGCTTGCGCTCTTTTTTTGTGTTCATTACGACAAAGCGCCAATCGCCCAATTCAAGCGGAACGTATTCGCATTCCAGCGTGGCGCAATCCAATAGTTCCGCGGTCTTGTCTTTTGCCGTGGCGATTATGAATTGGTCCATGATTCCGCACTGGACGTTCATAAACTCATGTTCGCTTTGCTGGCCTATAAGGGCGATGTCCTTGCGCGAAATTCCAAAGCCAAAAAGTTCAGACACCGCGTAGGCAAAGCCGCATTCCAGCGCGCTTGACGACGAGATTCCTCCAGCCGGCGGAACGGTTGAAAAAATCAAAAGTTCAAAGCCGCAAGGAAACTCAAAGCCCCGCCTTTTTATTATGGAAAGAATTCCGTTTAAATAATTTGCGTAGCCGTTTTCTTTTTTGTAGGAAAAAGAGTCGTTTGCGTCAAAGGCAAAGGTTCCGTCAAACTGCAAGTCGTTGTAAATGATTTTTGTGTCACTCCGCTTTCGGATGGCAAAATACATGTAGCGGTCGATCGCGGCCGGAAAAACTTTTCCGCCGTTGTAGTCGATGTGCTCGCCGATAATGTTGATTCTTGCGGGCGATGAGTAAAGTTGGACGCCGTCGCTGGAGCCATAGGTTTTCGCAAAGGCGGAAATGAATTTCGCGCGGTCAAAGGCCGCGGCTTCTATTGTCATTTGCGGCTCCTATTGCTTTATGTCAAAGCGCTTTATGTAAAAGACGGTAAAATCTTCGATGCGGCCTATGAATTGCCGTTCGATTTCGGCGATGACAAAGGGGATGCGGGGCGCGCGGATTCCGCCCAAAGCGTAAACGTAGTAGTCATTGTTCCACTCAAAGCAGCAAATGCCGGCGATCATGTTGCCTTCCTTTACGGCCTTAAAAGACTTCCACATCAAGGGCGTTACGTTTAGCTGGTGAAAGAAAAAGCCGTCTTTTCCCCATTCGATTTCCAGCTCTGAATCGTATGCCGAAAGCATGTCCATTTTTAGGTGGGAGCCGATTTGAATGTAGCCGGGAGCGTCGTTCCTAAAGCGCTGTTCCACTAACGGAAAGAGATTTCTGCTGGAGCCTTTTTTTTCGTCCGAATAAATGATTTCCTTGTAAAGGTTTATGTCCTCAAAAATCTTTACCGCTTGGTCGATTATGTTTTTGTTTGAGCTTTTTGGCATTTTGTAAATGATTTCGGCCAAGTAGTTGGCGTTTATGTCTTTGGCGATTTTTAGCACTTTGTCGGCGTAAACGTTTATGCCTTCGTTTAAGCTTGTGTGCTTGGCTTTGCGGATGTTGCGGATTACGATTTTTCCTTCCTGCAATTCCTTGATTTCCTTTTGCTTCCATTCAGAAGCAAAGGAGGGCGGAAGCGAAAAGCTTTGCGAGAACATAGGGGCGGCAAGCGCGAGCGAAAGCAGCGCGAAAATAACCGCGCGCGACAAGCGTTTCTTCATGACGCCTATTATATTGCTATTGGGCAATGAAATCAAGACTGGCAAAAAAGACTAGCAAAACAATGCGAAGCGTTGTATAATGGAAGGATATGGAAAAGACTGTATATATTTTTGGCCACAAGAATCCAGACACAGACGCGGTTGTCAGCGCCGCCGCCTACGCCAAGCTAAAAGAGCTTTTGGGCTGTAAGAATTATGTCGCCGCCAGGGCCGGACATTTGAGCCCGCAAACCGAATATATTTTTAATAAATTTAAAATCAAGGCGCCTGAGTACATTTCCGAGCTGAACCCCAAGACCGCCTTTTACATGACCGGCGGCTGCGCCACGGTAAACGAAAATTCTTCCTTGTGGGAAGCGTTGAAAAAAATCGACAGCGCGCAAAACCAAGTGCTTCCTGTTGTTGACGACAAGGGCTACTACAAGAGCCTTTTGCACTACAACGAGTTCGCCAAAAACGTTTTGCTTTTGATGAACCCGGAAAAGAAAACTCCGGTCACGACAAGCATTGACCTTATAATGCAAACGATGAAGGCGCAGCCCATCATTCTTAAAAACGAGAAAGAATTGTTCAAGGCTTCTATTTTGGTAGGCTCTTCGGCCACCGAAAGTTTTGTGCACAAGTTGGAGCAGCACAAGTCCGAGCAAATGGTTGTCATCGCCTCCAACCGGCCCGAAATTCACGAGCAGTGCATCGACGCCAAGGTTCGCCTTTTGGTTTTGACCAGCGGCCACGTTCTTTCTAAGGAATTGCGCGACAAGGCCGAAAAGAACGGCGTCAGCGTAATCATCTCTCCGTACGGAACGTCGTCAACGTCAATGCTTATCGCGTATTCAACTCCGGTAATCGTGATGGCCGACCGTTCGATTCCGGCGGTAAAGGCGGACGACACGATTGGAAAAATCAAGCCGCTTTTGCGCGAGTCGCCCTGCCGCTGCTTGCCGGTGGTTGACGCCGACTACAAAGTTTTGGGCGTGATTTCGGAAAGCGATTTGCTGCGCGAGCCCAACGTGGAATTGGTTTTTGTTGACCACAACGAAGCGTCGCAGGCTGTCGAGGGCTTTGAGCACTACAAGCTTTTGGAGGTCATCGACCACCACCGCATCGGAACGCTCAGCACAAAAAATCCGATAACTTTTATCAACAAGCCTGTCGGATCAACGTCAACTTTGATAACGGGCTTGTTCCGCGAAAACAAAATTTCGATTCCTTTGGAAACCGCCCAGCTTTTGCTTTGCGGAATTTTGAGCGACACGCTAATTTTAAAGTCGACGACGACGACGGACGTTGACCGCGAGGCCGTGGAATACTTGAGCGCGATCACAAACCTTGACCCGCAAGCTCTGGGCGAAGAAATCATCCGCGCCGGAAGCAGCATCGTTGGCCGAGCCGCCAAAGAAGTCATAAACCAAGACTTAAAGGAATACACGGAAGGAAAGATTTCTTATTCGGTCAGCCAAATTGAGGTTGACAACACTAGCGACGTTTTGAGCCGCAAAAAAGAATTTTTGGACATCCTTGAATCAAGCCGCGCGTCTTCAAAGCGCGCCTTTGCGGCTCTTTTGGTCACCGACATCACTAAGCTTGACTCGATTATGATTTTGGCCGTTGACGCAAAGTACAAGGCGCTCTTTAGCTATCCAAAGGTGGAAGACGACGTCTACTACCTAAAGGGCGTCGTCTCGCGCAAAAAGCAGCTGATTCCAATGCTGACGGAATTGCTGGCCAGCGCCGCAGATTAATTTTATTCCCAGCCAAATGTTGCCGGCGGCTTGTTGGTAAGGTCGTAGTAAATCGCGTCAACAAAGTCCAGCGCGGCGATTTCTTTTACAATCTCATGCACAAGTTCTTGCGGAAGCTGGGCAAAGCGCGCCGTCATTACGTCTTCGCTGACCACCGGCCTAAGCGCAAAGGAAGCGCGGTTAGGCGCGGAGGCGTAGGGAAGGTCAATCGTCAAGTGCTGAAAAATCTTTTGGTAGTCGCCAGACTTGTGGAGGGCCGTCAAAACGATGTTGTCAACTTCTCTCAGCTGGTCAAGCCTATCCTTAGTACAATAGCCTTTTTGCAAGGCCAACTCCGCGCCGGTTTTTTGGTAAAGACAAATGATTGTTCGGTTGATGAAGGAGGCGGCGTTAGTGATTTGGATCGAAGCCGCGTCAAGTTTTTCCCATTTGTGCGGAAGATGAAAAAATCCCTCGCTTGCCTTTTCGCCGCCGAATTGAAGGACGGCCGGAAAGCGGTATGTCCTAAAGTCGCCCTGCACGCCCACCGAGCGGACTGGCAAAACGTATTTCTTTAGTTCGGCAACGCAATGCTCGCAAAAGCCTTCCACCTTAATTCCGTCAAGCTCGGCTTGCGCCTTTTTCATTTCTTCAACTTGGTCGGCGGGCAAGTCTCCTTCCGAGCACAAAACGTTTATCGAAAGCCCCGGTCCTGGGAAGGGGTGGCGCATTACAAGCTGGTCAGAGAGTCCCA
>JBGUQT010000134.1:0-23769 GCA_045131275.1 Treponema sp. | reverse complement strand
AATTATTATTACAGATGTATCGGTCAAATATACCGCAAACCTGCTTGTTATGTCAATATATTAAACGAAAATATTTGTTTTGTCAAGCAAATTCTTGACAAAAATCAAAAAAATGTCGTGGAAAATCACTTATTTTCGTCAATAATGGCTTCCAAGGCGATTTTCATCATATTGGTGAACGTAGTCTGGCGCTCCTCCGCGGTGGTAAGCTCGTGAGTCACAAGGTGGTCGCTGACCGTAAGAATCGCCAGGGCCTTGCGGTCAAACTTGGCCGCCAGCGTGTAAAGCTCGGCCGCCTCCATTTCCAAGCCCAAAACTCCGTATTTTGCCCAAAGCTTCCAATAGTCGTTTTCATCGTAAAAGGCGTCGCTGGAAGCGCAAAGGCCAACGTGGACCGGAATTTGCAATTTTTGGGCCGCGTCATAGGCGCTCTTTAAAAGTCCAAAGTCGGCGGCCGGAGCGTAGTGCAAATGGCCGAATCTTGAGGTTTGCATGGCCGACTCGGAACAGGCGGCGCTGGCGATGATCGTGTCGCGGACCTTTATGTTTTTGCGCAAGCCGCCGCAAGTTCCGACGCGAATGGCCTTTTGAACGCCGTAGGACTCAAAAAGCTCGTTTACATAGATGGAAATCGAAGGCTGGCCCATTCCGGTGCCCTGCACGCTTACGGGAACGCCCTTGTAGGTTCCCGTAAAGCCCAGCATTCCGCGGACTTCGTTGTAGCATTTGGGATTTTCCAAAAAATTTTCGGCTATGAATTTGGCCCGCAAGGGGTCTCCCGGCAGCAGTACCGCCGGAGCGATGGCGCCTTGGGGCGCGTTAATGTGTATGCTCATTCTTCTATTGTAGCGCGAGTTTTGCGATTTGGCAAATTTTTTCTATTGAGCATAGCCTTTTTTTGTTATACAATGGCGCCATGAAAGCATCAAAAATCGCCCTTGCGGCCTTGGCCGCGTTTGTTCTTGTTGGCTGTTCCAAAAATGGAAAGAATGCCGGTTCCGCAAAAAAAACGGAATTTGACTCCCCTATTAAAATCGTAAAGGAAGCCGACGGCGAATACGCTTCGTTTGACGCGATGAAAACCGTCTTTAATCCCGACTTTTCATACAAGTACGTCGAGGAAGACGAGGACGAGGAAGCCGTTCAAAGCGAAGGAAAAAAATCCTCCAAAAAAGAAAAGAGCGAATCCGCGATTCCCGGAATCCGCGAGCTTTCAAAGTACAAGACAAAATATTCAGAAAAACGGCAAAAGATGTCCTTTCCTAAAATCGAGGAAGCGGACGAAAAAATTGATTCGACAAAGCCGTTCGTAATAGAAGAGTACGGCCCGCAAGGAGAGGTCATCGCCGAAGACAGAAATCCTTCCTTCTTTGTCGTGTTCTCGCAGCCGGTAAAAAGCCTTTCCGCGCTTGGCGAGCCGATGGCCGAATGCGACGCGATGAAAATCGAGCCCGCCCTGCCCGGCGTTTACCGCTGGCTTGGAAGCCGCCACTTAAGCTTTGACGCAAGCGAGGCCGCCGATCCTTCGGTTGAATACAAAGTTACGGTAAAAAAAGGCTTGCGTTCCCTAAGCGGAAAAAAGCTTGAGGGAATGACGGAATTTACGACAAAGGCCGTTCCGTTAAAGTTCATCCGCTTTTACGGCGGCTACGTAAAGGACAGCGTTGACGAATGCGATTCAAGAAGCGGAGCCTTGCCAAAATACGCGGCCCGTTCCTACATCCGCCTAAATTATATGGTAAGCGAAAGGCGCCTTTCCGAAATGCTTGACGTTACGGTGAACAAGCGCCCGGTTGATTTTACGGTCAAGGCGGACGACAACAAAAAGGCTTACGCTTGGGGAACAAGGATGGCCTATGACCAGGCGACAGGAAAGGCCAACAGTTTTGTCGTTACGATAACAAGCCAGATTCCATATGACGCCGACATCGTCCTTTCGCTAAAGGGAACCAACGAAAAACGAAGCTACCATTCATTAAAGCCCTTTAAGATTGACTCGCTTCCGAAAAACGCGGACTACGCCCAAGGCGACAAGGGAAATCCCGTAACGATAAAGTTCACGCAAAAAATCGACCCGGCCTCTGTCGCTGGAAACATCGCCTTTGACTTTGACTTTACGCTGACGCAAAAAAATTACGAAGTCCAGGGCCGCTCCCTTACCCTGTTCAACTTGCCTGTTTCCTACAACGAGGACAAGGACGACAACAGCTTTAGAATTTATTTTAGGGACGGAATCAAAGACGTTTACGGACAAAAGCTTGTCATAGACTCCGACAAGCGGTCCGCGAAGATCGCGCTTCTTCCGCCGCTGAGCTACGTAAAGTTCACCGACTACGGCGCCCGCCTTTTGGAGGCGCAATTCAAGCCAAAGCTTTTGATTGAGTCGCAGAACATCCTTCCGCTTTCGTTTTACAAAGTGGGCGCCGCAAGCAATCCCCTTTTCACTTCCAAGCTTTACGAGGAATGGAACGAGCTTCCGCCCGGCGCGATCGAGCTTAAAAACAAGCAAAGGAACGTCCGCCAATTTGAGGAAATCGACTTGTCGCCGCTTTTAAACGGCTCGGGCTACGGCTGGATTGACTTTGAGGCGCGGGTCGTCAACAACCAATGGGACCGCTGGGACGAAAAATTTTACGAAAACGCAACCTCAAGAAAAATCACGATCCAAGTAACCGACTTTGGCGTGACCGCAAGAATCGGAATCAACCGCGCCGTCGTAATGGCGCGAAGCCTTAAGGACAACAGTCCGATTCAGGACGCGGAAATCACCATTTTGACGCCTTGCTATTCCGACACGGAAGCGCTTGACTTGGACAAGGATTCGCTCGGAAAGGGAAAGACCGACAAAAACGGTTTGGCGGTAATCAACTTTACGGAAAGCCAAGTTAAAAAAATTGAGGAAATTGGAAGAGACGTTTCTTGCTCCTACCTTCGCATTCTCGCGCAAAAGGGAGAGGACAAGGCTCTCTTTTATCCGAACACGCACGACACTTGGCGCGAAAACGTTCCGACCGGCGACTTGGACACGGCAAGAAAGTCGCAAATCCGCGCCTTTATCTTTACGGACCGCGGCATATACAAGCCCGGCGAGACAGTTTCGTTTAGGGGAATCGTCCGAAACCAAAGCCTCGGACAGCTCGTTCCCCGCTCAAACGAGCCTTACACGCTGGCGGTCAGCGAGAGCGTCTGGGAAGGAAAGGAAATCCTTCCGCAAATCAACGGAACGCTTTCGGAAAGCGGCGGCTTTTACGGCACATTTAAATTGCCCGACGAGCTTGATTCCGGCAATTACAAAATCCGCTACAAGGTTGGAAACTACGAATGGGAAGATCCTTACGTCACATTTACAGTCGCCAACTTTGAGCGGCTAAAGTTTGAGGCCTCGGTCACCGCTCCCGACGTAAAATATTTTGGAGGCGACAAGCTTTCGGCCGCCTTGAAGGCCTCTTACCTTGCCGGCGGAAGCCTTGCCGGAGCGGACTACGAGTCCAGCTGGTTCAAGCAATCGACCAGGTTCAAGCCGACCACGCCCGAAACGAAGGGCTGCTCGTTCGGTCCCGCGGACTCGTATTCCGGCCGAACCCTTTTCGCAAACGAAAAAGGCGTTCTTTCCTCCAACGGCGAGGCGGGCCTTTCTTGCTCGTCAGAAAAAATTACAGACGGAATGCCTTACATTTACCACGTTGAGGCCAACGTCACCGACATTTCAAACCAAAGAATCTCGGCGCAATCAAACATTCTTGTCCACCCGGCCAAGTTTTACATTGGAATCAAAAAGCCCGCCGACCTTAACGGCTTTGCAAAAAAAGGAAGCAAGCTTGACTTTCCGTTCATCCTCGCGACTCCTGACGGCGAAATCGTGACAAAGACGAACATCGTCGCCTCGCTTGAATACAAGTTGACGCGCGAAGTTTGGACGATGGCCAACGAGCAGAGCGTTGACGACTCAATTTACACCCGCTGGGAAAAGACAGAAGAAGTCGAGGCCAGCGGAAAGATCCAGCCGCAAAGCTCGGGAAAGCTTTCTTTGGAATTAAAGGAAGCCGGCTGGAGAACCCTTGCGATTTCTGGCCGCGACACAAGCGGCAACTGGACAACGACGGAATACGGCTTTTACGTCACCGGCGGATCTTCCTCTTGGTACGACCGCTACAACAGCCATTCAATAAATTTGACTCCGGACAAGTCAATCTACAATCCCGGAGACAAGGCGCAAGTGCTTATGGAAAGCCCCCTTCCCGCCGGCGACTACTTGATCACAGTCGAGCGCGAAGGAATTTTTACCGAAGAAATAAAGCATTTTGACAGCCCGGCCAACGTGATTGAGGTTCCGGTTTCAATCAACTACACGCCGGTCGTTTACGTCGCGGTTTCCTCCTATTCTTGCAGGAACGGGCAGCCGACCCACCAGTACGGGGAGCCGGACTTGGACAAGCCCGCCGGATACTTTGGAGTGACCGCGATTATGGTCAACCCCAAGGCCAAGTCCTTTAACGTAAAGATCGAAAGCGACAAAAAGGTTTACAGGCCGGGCGAAAAGGCCACGCTGACCCTTACGGCGACCAAAGGCGGAAAGCCTGTCGAAGGCGCGGAGCTTACTGTAATGGCGGTTGACCGCGGAGTCTTGGACTTGATCAACTACCACGTTCCAAACCCGATAGACTTTTTCTACGACAAGTACAACTTCCGCCTGCGAGTAATGGGCGGAGACTCGCGCGACATGTTGATGGATCCCGTAACCTACAGCGTAAAGAATTTGCTTGGCGGAGACGCGGCGGCCGAAAGCGACGAAAAGGAAGAGGAGCGAAAAGACTTTAGGCCGACGGCGCTCTTTGAGCCGGTAATCGTCACCGACAAAAAAGGAAAGGCCGTTTGCGAGTTCACGATGCCCGACAACTTGACCGCCTACCGAATCACCGCCTTTGGCGTAAAGGGAGAGACCTTCTCTCTTAAAGAAGACGAAGTCAAAGTCCAGAACCCGATAAACGTCCAGCAAGTCCAACCCAGGCGCTTGAGGGAGCGCGACACTGCAGAATGCGGCGTTTTGATCACGAACCTTGACAACAAGGGACAAAAGGTTACTGTAAGCGTCGAGGCCGTAAGCCCAACAAAAAACACCGCGCAAGACGAGCTTGAAGGCCGCGTGACGGTTCCCGGCGTCGCGCTTGTTGACGGAACGGCTGAAAAAACCGTTTACGTCGCGCCCGAAGGCTCAAGCGTAGTCTTCTTTGACATTGCCGCCGTTCAAAGCGGAACAGTGGAATTGGTTTACAAAATCAAGTCAGAAGTCCTAAACGAAAAGCTTGTCTCACCGATAGCGATAGAAAAAACTTTTGTCTACGAAACCGTCACGATGACGGGCGCGACAGACGACGAGCAAAGGGCAAGCGAAAACGAAAGAATCGCGATTCCCAGCTGGGCCAAGGAAGGCCAAGGCGAAATTAAAATAACCTTGGACACAAGCCGTCTTGGGCCCCTTGGATCCGCCGTCCGCTACGTCTTTGATTACCCCTACGGCTGCCTTGAGCAGCAGGCGTCAAAGGTTTTGCCCTTGCTCTTGTTCGGCCAATACATCGACGCTTTTGAAATGGATTCAAGCGTTTCAAATCCAAAGAAATGCGCGCTTTCAATCATAAAGTCTTGGGCAAAAAGCCAGCATTCAAACGGCGGCTTCCCCTACTGGCCGGCCGAATCTATGTACGAAAGCTTCTACGTCTCGCTTAGAATCGCGCAAGTTTGCGCCGCGGCGAAAGAAGCTGGAATTAAGGAAGCAGACCTAAAGCTTGACCTTGCCGCGCTCAAGGCTTACATAAAGGGACAGATTAAAGAAAAGGAAAGAAGCGACGCGGAAAAAATCTTGGCTTGCAAAGTCTTCGCGGCCTTGGGCGACAGTTCGTTGGACGGCCTTCTTTTGGAGTTCCAAGGAAAGCTGGACAAGCTGACCTTGTCGCAAATCGCCGACGTCGGAAAGGCTTGGGCGCTCAAAGGAAACAAGGGCAACGCCGAAGCTTGCGCGGCTAAAATCCGCCCCTACTTGCAGGCTTCGCAAAGAAGCGTTTCGGTCGCGGAAAAAGATTCCTCCAAAGGCTACTCTTGGTGGGAGTCGGACTCTTCGCGCCTTGCGAAGATTTTGGATTTGCTTTCAGACATCAACGCGGACGACAACATGGTTGACCGCCTGATTTTCGCTCTCCTTAAGGAAGAGTCAAAGGGCTATTGGAAGAACACTTCGTCAACCGCGGCCGTTCTTGAAGCGATGGCGAATTACATCAAGAGGCGCGACTTGGCCAAGACCGACTTGGAAGGAAAGGCTTTCTTGAACAAGACGGAGCTTATGGCGCAAAAGTTCAAGGGAGTGGCCGCAAAGCCGCAAACAATCGCGCTTCCCTTTGACGACGCCTTTATTTCCAGCCTGCCGCGCGACAAAGAACTTCCGATGTCGTTTGAAAAGCGCGGAACGGGCCGCCTATTCTACACGGTGGAAATGAAATACGCGATTCCCGACGAAGCGCAAACAAGACGCGACGAAGGAATGAAGCTGGACTACAAGATTGTCGAAAGCGAAGGCGGCGAACAAGTCAACAAGATTCCCGATGACCTTTCCGTAGTGGAATTGGAAAGCTCAAAGCTTTACAAGGCTACGATAAAAGTCTCGTCGGCAAGAAACCGCGACTACTTGGCCTTGCGCTGCCCGATTCCATCCGGCGCGGAAATTCTTGACTCAACCTTTGTCACAAGCGGCGCCGCGGCGGAAATCAAGACCAGCGGAGACTGGAGGCATTGGATTTCGAACAAGAACGTTCGCGACAACGAAATTCAATTCTTCTGGGACAGCTTTAAGACAGGCGAATGCGAAATCACCTTTACCTTTAGGGCTGGCCGCCGCGGAGTTTACCCGACCCCGCCGGCGCAGGCGGAATGCATGTACGAGCCGGAAGTCTTTGGCCGCTCAGACGGATACTTGTTCGTCATTAAATGAAAAGACTCTTGGCGCGCAAAAAAATCATCGCCGCGCTTGCAGCCCTTGCGGCGCTCTTTTTGCTTTTCGCGCTCACACCTTATCCTGAGTTCAAGGAATTCAGGAACAAGGAAAGGAGCGTCCGCTTTTACGACAGGAACGGCATTCTCTTGCAGGCGACGGCGGTGGACAACGGCCTTAGGCGGGAATGGACCGACTTAAAAAAAATCCCAAAGAAAGTCAAAAAGGCCTTCCTTAAGGCCGAAGACCGCCGCTTTTACTTTCATCCGGGAATCGATCCGATTTCCGCCGCCGCCGCCGCGATCCAAAACGCAAGCGCGAAGAGAACTGTCCGAGGCGCGTCTACAATCACGATGCAATTAGTAAAGATGGCCTCTCCCGGCGGCCAGCGCTCTATGGGCAAAAAAATCGGCGAGGCCTTGAACGCGCTAAGAATCGAGGCGCGGCTTTCCAAAAATAAAATTTTGGAGCTTTACCTAAACTCCGTTCCCTTTGGCCAAAACTGCGAGGGCGTCACGTCCGCCGCCAGGACTTTTTTTGGAAAAGAGCTGACCGACTTGACCGACGACGAGATCGCCTGCCTTGCGGTGATTCCAAGGCGGCCCGGCGGCTACAACCCGATCCACAAGCCGGAAGCTTGCGCCTCTCGGGCGGCGGAAGTTTTTGGCCGCGACTACAATTCCTTGTTAAAAACCGCTAAGGGCGCCGGCGCATTTTCCTATCCCTTTGAAATGCCCCACTACATCGAGCGCGTTAAAAGGCAAATCAAGGCAGGCAAAAAAAAGGCGCCTTTTGAAGTCCGCCTTAGCGCAAGCCTTGAAGTACAAAAAGCGGCCGAACGCTACATAAAGGAAGCGGCCAAACTCGCGCGAGGCTCCAGAATAGCGAATTCCGCCCTGCTTTTGATCGACAACAAGGACAACTCAGTCTTGGCCTGGATCGGAAACGGCGACTGGTTTGACTATTCGCACAGTGGGCAAATCGACGGCGTCCTTTCAAGAATCCAGCCGGGAAGCTCGATGAAGCCCTTTTTGTACGGCCTCGCGCTGGACGCAAAAGCCCAAGAAGGCCGGCCGCTTTTCACCCCCGCGACGGTTTTGCCAGACGTTCCGCAAGAATTTGGCGGACAAAAAATCTACATCCCAGAAAATTTCAACAACCGCTTTAACGGGCCCGTCCGCTTTAGAATCGCGCTCGCCTCCTCGCTGAACGTTCCTGCGGTTTACATTTTGAACAAACTTGGCGTTGACGCATACCTTTCTAAGCTGGAGGAGCTGGGCTTTGAAAGCCTTAAGAGCGGAGGACGGAGCGCGGACTTGGGCCTTGCGCTTGGAGCGGGCGAAGTAAGCCTTTACGAGTTGACCACCGCCTTTAGCGTTTGGACGCGGGACGGAAAGGACTCAAAGGGAAAGCAAATTTATTCCAAGGACGCCGCCCGCCTTATTTGCTCGATTCTTTCGGACAAGGACGCGCGGGCATTGGGCTTTGGCTACAACCAAGTTTTTCAAACCGACTACCCTTCAATCTTTAAAACGGGAACTTCCAACCAGTACCAAAACATCACGGCGCTCGGTTCCACAAAAAAATACACAGTCGGCGTTTGGATGGGAAATTTCTCCGGCCAAACGGTAATGGGAAAAACCGGAAGCTCCCTGCCCGCTTGGGTCGCTAAAAGCGCGCTGGACTTTTTGGAACAAAAGAATCCCAAGCATGAGCCTTTTCCCGCTCCAGAAAATTGGGTCAAGGAAAAAATCTGCCCGCTTTCCGGAATGCTCGCGGGAAAGGACTGCAAGAATTTTGTCTTTGAGTACGTAAAAAAAGACGAGCCCTTGGAAACTTGCGACTGGCACAAGAGCGAAGGCGGAGAGCGAGTCACAGTCTACCCGCCTGAATACCAGCGCTGGCTATTGAGCGAAAACATCGAGGCGCAAGTGGACCATTCGTCGCTTCCGCTCACAATAACAAGCCCAAAAAACAATTCGGTCTTTTACACAAGGGCCGCAAGCGCATTGACTCAGCTGGAGGCGATCAGCGTCGAGGCTATCGGCGGAACGGAAGACAGCGCGCAAGTTTATTACGACGGCGTCCTTCTTTTTGAAACGCAAAGACCCTTTGTCTTTAAGCTTCCGACAGAAAAAGGAAAAAGAAGCTGCAAAGTCGTCTGCGGCGGCCAATCCGCGCAAGTCGAGTTTGAAGTAAAATAGTTGATTGCAAATGCGTAAAAAGCGCGCTATAATGTTAGAATGAAAACAACAGCGTTAATTATGGCGGGCGGACGCGGAGAGCGTTTTTGGCCCAAAAGCCGACAGAGCCTTCCAAAACAGTTTTTAAGCCTTACAAACGACAGCCGAACGATGATTCAGCTTACGGTTGACCGAATAAAACCCTTGGTCGCGATTCAAGACGTTTACGTCGCGACAAACCAAAAATACAAGGCGCTCGTCCAAGAGCAGCTTCCCGGAATTCCTGAAGAAAACATTCTTTGCGAGCCGATCGGCCGCAACACCGCTCCCTGCATCGGACTAGGAGCCGCCCATATCCAAAAGAAAAACGGCGACGCCTTGATGATGGTCTTGGCCAGCGACAGCCTCATCAAAAACGACGGGCTTTTCGTCCAAACATTGAAAAACGCGCTTAGCGTTGCCGAAAAAGGCTCAAACCTTTGCACGCTTGGAATCACGCCCAACTATCCCGAAACAGGCTACGGCTACATAAAGTTCGACTCGCAAAAAAAAGACGGCGAGGCCTTTGAGGTGGAGCGCTTTGTTGAAAAGCCCGACATCGAAAAAGCCAAAGAATACCTTGCCGACGGCTCATACCTTTGGAACAGCGGAATGTTCATCTGGAAAGTTTCTACGATTCTTTCCAACATAAAAAGCTTCATGCCGCAAATGGCCGACGGCCTTGAAAAAATCCAGGCTTCAATCGGAACGGCGGACTACCAAAAAACTTTGGAAGAAGTCTTCCCTACGCTTGAGTCGCAGTCAATCGATTACGGCGTCATGGAAAAAGCGAAGAACGTTTGGGTTTTGCCCGGCGACTTTGGCTGGGACGACGTCGGCTCATGGCTCGCGGTGGGAAGGATCAAGGAAAGCGACGACACCAATTCCACGATAGAAGGAAAAGTCGTTGCCGTAAATTGTTCAGGCAATGTCATACTGGGCGGAAAAAAATTGATCGCCGCGGTCGGCCTAAAGGACACGGTTGTGGTAGACGCTGACGACGCGCTTTTGATTTGCGCCAAAGACGCTTGCGGCGACATAAAGAAAGTTTTGGCCGCCCTGCGCGAAAAGGGCATGGAAGAATACCTGTAATGAAAGTTGCGGTTGACGTCCGCATGAGCGGAAAAAGCGGAATCGGAGCCTTTATCGACAGCATGCTTCCCACGTTCAAAGCGGGCGCGGAAGTCGTTGAAATAAAGCCGGACATAAAGCCCTTTTCGCTTAAGGAAATGTTTTTCTTTCCCAAGGACGAGCTAAAAAAAATCAACGAATGCGACGCTTTCTTTTCGCCCTACTGCAACGTTCCAGGCCGCCTTTTTAGCCGCGGAATCAGAGTTCCTATTTTTACGACGATTCACGACGTGATATTTTTGGACCTTCCGCTTGCTGGAAAGCTTGGAACGTTTTTGCGCAAAGTCATTTACCAAAGGGCCGTCAACAAGTCGCGCGAACTCTTTACCGTAAGCGAATTTTCAAAGGGCCGGATCCTTGCGCGCCTAAAATGCAAAAAGCCGATAACCATAGTTTACTCAGGCGTTCCCCTTTACAACGAGGCCCCGCTAAAAAAAGTTCAAAAGACCGACACGATTATCTTTGTCGGAAACATCAAGGCGCATAAGGGAATCAAGACCCTGATTCCGGCCTTCCTAAAGGCGCGCGAAATTTTGGCCCAAGAAAATCCTTCGCAAGCCAAAAACGCGCCGCGCCCGCTTCCCAAGCTGCTAATCGTTGGATCAAAAGAAAACTTCCGCACAAGCGACACGGAATTGGACGCGATAATGCAAGAGGCCGAAAAAAACGGAATCGAGTTCACGGGCTTTTTGCCCGACGAAAAATTAAAGGATTTGATAGCGCAGGCGCGGCTTTTGGTCCAGCCTTCCCTTTACGAAGGCTTTGGCGTTCCTCCCTTGCAGGCGCTTTATTCAGGAACCCGCGCGGTCATTTCTGACATACCGGTATTCAAGGAAATCCACGGCCGCCTTCCCGTGACATTTTTTACGGCGGGCGACGCCGACGACTTGGCGCGAAAAATCGTTCAAGAATACCAAAGAACAGAACCGCTGGAGCCTGTGGAACGCATTTACTCCTACCGATTCAGCGCGCAGGCGGTATTGAAAAGAATCGCCGAATCGATTAAAATGTAAGAATGATTATCACAAGAACGCCCTTCCGCATGAGTTTTTTTGGCGGCGGAACGGACATGAAAGAATTCTTCAACGAACACGGCGGCGCCGTCCTTTCCACAACTTTCGACAAGTATTGCTATGTAACTGTGCGCCATTTGCCCCCTTTTTTTGACTACAAGACTGAGCTTTCTTATTCCAAGATTGAACGAGTGGAAGAAATAGAAAAAATCGTCCACCCCGCCGTCCGCGAGGCGATGAAAATGCTGGACACAAAGGACATCCGCTTGACTTACGAAGCCGATTTGCCGGCCAGAAGCGGCTTGGGAACGTCCTCCTCTTTCGCGGTGGGAATGCTCAACGCCTTTCACTGCCTAAAAGGCCATTACGCCGACAAGCGAAAGCTTGCGGACCAAGCCATTCATTTGGAGCGCGACCTTTGCCAAGAGGCCGGCGGCTGGCAAGACCAAATCGCCGCGAGCTTTGGCGGCTTTAACAAGATAACATTCAAAGACAACTCCTACGACGTGACTCCGCTAATAATTTCGCCGGAACGAAAAAAGCTTTTGAACGACAACCTGATGATGTTCTTTACAGGCTTCACCCGCTTTTCTTCCGACGTGCAAAAAGCCAACCAAGCCACGCCCGAAACAAAGGCCGCCAAAATCGAGCGCCTTAAGGAAATGCTGCGCCTAGTTGACGACGCTCAAAAAGTTTTGGTTGACGCGAGCGCCGACCTAAACGACTTTGGCCGTCTTTTGGACCACACATGGAAGCTAAAGCGTCAAACAGGAAGCGCCGTGTCCACTAGCGGAATCGACGCGCTTTACGACAAGGGAATCGCGGCCGGCGCCTTGGGCGGAAAGCTTTTGGGCGCGGGCGGCGGCGGATTTTTGGTTTTCTACGTTCCCAAAGAAAAACAAGCGGCTGTCCACGAAGCGATGAAAGATTTGCTTTACATTCCGTTCAGATTTGAAAACGAGGGAACAAAAGTCATTTACTACGAGGCGGAGGAATAAAATGGACTACATTAAGGAACTTATCGAACGATACCCGGCCCTTTCGGTTTGCGAAAAAGACATTCGCGCCGCGGCCGACGCCATAATCGACTCATACAAGGCCGGCGGAAAATTAATCGTCGCCGGAAACGGCGGAAGCGCCGCTGACAGCGATCACATCACAGGCGAACTTCTTAAGTCTTTCGTAAAGAAAAGAAAGCCGGAACAAAAATTCTTGGACGCGCTTTCCGCGATCGACTCGGACACGGGAGCGTATCTTAGCGACAAACTGCAAGGCTCCCTACCCGCCATCGCGCTTACAAACAATTCAGCCCTTATGACGGCGAGTTTGAACGACGTTGACGGAAACGTTTTGTTCGCTCAGCAAGTTATGGGCTTTGGGAAAAAAGAGGACGTCTTTTTGGGAATCAGCACTAGCGGAAATTCCAAGGACGTGATTTACGCGCTTGCCGTCGCAAAGGCGCTTGGAGTCAAGACCGTCGCGCTTACAGGAAAGACAGGCGGAAAGTGCAAGGCGCTCGCCGACATTTCGATTGTCGTTCCCGAAAACGAAACGTTCAAGATTCAAGAATTGCATCTTCCAGTCTACCACGCCTTGTGCTTGACGATAGAAGAATATTTTTGGAAAGAGTAAAGGACGCGCGACTATGAAAGCTGTCATAATGGCCGGTGGAAAAGGAACAAGAATCGCGAGCGTCAGGAGCGACATTCCAAAGCCGATGATTCCTGTTTTGGGAAAGCCGATTTTGGAATGGCAAATCGAATGCCTCAAAAAAAACGGAATCACCGACATCTTGATTGGAATCGGCCACTTGGGCCATTTTATCCGCGACTATTTTGGAGACGGAAAAAAGTTCGGCGTTGACATTTCCTACTACGAAGAAAAGGAGCCGCTTGGAACGGCGGGCTTTTTGTTCAAGGCGCAAGGCTTGGACAAAGACTTTTTGCTTTTGTGCGGCGACACGATTTTTGACATAGACTTTAACCGCTTCATAAACTTTCATCAAGAAAAAAAAGCGCTCGCAAGCCTTATGACGCACCCAAACAACCATCCTTACGACTCCTCGCTCATAGTGACCGAGATTGAATATCCGGCTGAAGGAAGCGGCGGCATGCCCGTTGACAGCCATAAAGTCGCGGCTTGGCTTGCCAAAGAAGACGAGCGCTTGTGGTACAAAAACCGCGTCAACGCGGGAATCCAAATCATAAGCCCAGAGCTTTTGGACCTTACAAAAAAGACGCTCGTTCCCCGCCACCCCGAAAATCCTGACAAGATTGACTTGGACCGCGACGTGTTAAAGCCCGCCGTCAAAAGCGGCCGCATTTTCGCCTACGACACGACCGAATACATAAAGGACATGGGAACGCCCGACCGATTGGAACAAGTTGAGGCCGACCTTAAAAGCGGCCTTGTCCAAGGCAAAAACCTTTCGCAAAAGCAACGCGCCCTCTTCCTTGACCGCGACGGAACGCTAAACAAGGAAGTGAACTTCTTGACAAACATCGACGACCTTGAGCTTTTGCCGGGAGCCGCCGACGCTGTAAAGAAAATAAACCAGGCGGGATATTTGGCGATCGTAATCACAAACCAACCGGTAATCGCGCGCGGCGAAGTCACGCTCCAACAATTGAACGAAATACACGCCAAGCTTGAAACGCTTTTGGGCCGGGAGGGCGCCTACATCGACGGCCTTTACTTTTGCCCCCACCACCCCGACAAGGGCTTTGAGGGCGAGCGGCCGGAATACAAGCGCGAATGCGACTGCAGAAAGCCTAAGGCGGGCATGCTTTTGCAGGCGGCGCGCGACTTTAACATTGACCTTTCGGCCTCGTATATGATTGGCGACCGCGACAAGGACGTTGAGTGCGGAGATGCCGCCGGATTAAAGCAAAGCGTTCTTTGCGAGCGGAACGGAAACCTGCTCGACGCGCTTAATAAAATCTCCTTGTAACGGAGCGAACGGAAACATGGAACAAAAATTGAAAGTGGCATTGGTTCACGACTGGCTCACAAGCTACGGCGGAGCGGAAACTTGGTGCGAGCTTGCGCTGGACATTTATCCAGACGCGGACATTTACACTCTTGTTTACGACAAAAAAAAGCTCAAGGGCCATTTTGAAAAAAACGCGATCCATACAAGCCGCCTTCAAAAAATCCCGTTCGCCACAAAAATTTACAGAAAGCTTTTAAAGTTCATGCCTAAAGCCTTTGAAGCCTTTGACTTTACAGGCTACGACTTGGTAATTTGCTCGTCGTCGTCATGCGCAAAGGGAGTCATAACGCCTCCTTCCACCGCGCAAGTGGCTTACGTCCACACGCCTATGAGATACGCATGGGATCTTTTCTTTGACTACAGAAGAAGGAGCGGCTTTTTGACCCGCTTTTTCATGGACCGATGGATGCCGCAAATCCGCTTGTGGGATTACGTCAGCGCGCAACGCCTAGACACAATAATAGCGAACTCAAAATACATCGCGCGGCGAATAAAAAAATTTTGGAACCGCGACGCGCAAGTGATTTACTCGCCCGTAAACGAAAGGCGCTTTTATCCTTCGGCAAAAACGGTCGAAAAAAAAGACTATTACGTTTTCTTTTCGCGCCTGGTTCAATACAAGCGCGCCGACATCGCAATTCAAGCCTGCGCCTCGCTTGGGAAAAAACTAGTCGTAATCGGCGGCGGCCCCGAAGAAAAAAATCTTAAAAAACTCGCCGCCGGAAACCCAAACATTGTCTTTGCCGGCCGCGCGAGCGACGAAGCCGTCCGAAACTACTTGTACGAAGCAAAGGCGCTGATTTTTTGCGCGGAAGAAGACTTTGGCCTCACTCCCCTAGAGTCCCAGGCTTGCGGAACGCCGGTCATCGCCTTTGGAAAGGGCGGCGCGACGGAAACTGTCGTTGAAAACAAAACTGGCGTCTTCTTTGCCGAGCAAACGGCGGAATCCTGCGCCGCCGCAATCCAAGCCTTTGAAAAATTAGAGGCGGCGGGAAAGTTTGACGCAAAGAAAATCGCGGCCCACGCCAAGACCTTTAGCCGCGACCGCTTCATAAAGGAATTCAAAGCCGCCTGCGAAGAAACATTGGCAAAAGTCCGCGGCTAGCCCAAAACTTCTTTAATAACCTCAAACAAGCGGCGCGCGGAGTTTCGCGCCGTAAACTCGTTTAGCAACGCGGCGGGCGTCGCGACAGGTTCCTTTAGCAATTCGCTTATGTCAACATTCGGATTGTCGGGATCGATGTAATGGGCGTAATCCTTGTAAATCTCAGGAAGCGACGTCCTGTTTGAAATGACAACCTGCGCGCCGCAGCTCAAGGCCTCAAGCGGCGGAAGTCCAAAGCCCTCAAAGTAAGTCGGAAATACAAAGGCCTTGCATTTTGACAAAAGCGCCTTTACTTCGCCGTCCGAAAGATAGCCTGTCATTAAAACGTTGGGCAAGGCCTTCATCGCCTCCAACTCCGGCGGAACCACCGACGGAAGCGGCTTTCCAGACACAGCGAAAAACGCGTTTGGAAAAAGCCGCGCGTTCTCGGCGATCCATTTTAAGTTCTTGCGGGTGGAAAGGCTTCCCAGCGTAAAGTAAAAGTCTTTTTCTTTTAATTGCGGAAGCCTATCAAAAATAGAAAAGTCAGGCGCGATGTTTTTGTATGAACCAAGGCCGTCGTAAATGACTTGAATTTTCTTTGGGTCGGCCTTGTAAACGTCGACAATCGTTTTTTTTGTGTACTCGCTCACGGCGATAATTTTCTTCGCCTTCTTTGCGATGCGGCGGTACATTATGTTGGAATACAATCTAATCAATTTGTCGCGGCGGCTTTTAAAGTCGTCTGAATAAAGGCGGGCGTATATGTCGTGCAAAAATTCTATTCCGGGACAGAAGTACGGGCAAGTGTTTGAAAAATCAAGGCTTACGCGGCGGTTGAAAAAAACGTATTTTTGGAAAGCGATTTGCGTCCACTTTGGAAAAAAAGCCGCCGCGACAGGCAGAGTGACGCGCTTAATGTTCTTGTATTGGGGAACGTTTTGGGCGTTTGCGGGAAGAATCAGCTCAACGCGGTCGGCCATCGAGTCCGCTCCGCTGTCCGTTCCCGTGCCGGCGGCCGCCTCTTCCGACAAAAGCGCGTCCAATTCCAGCAAAGTGTCGGTGGCGACGCGCTCAACGCCAGTCAAATTGCGGCAAAAAAATTCTCCGTTTATCGCAAGGATCTTTTTTTTCACGCTCCGCTCCAAAGGGGCTCTAGTCATCTTGGGCCAAATACTTTAGGTATTCGCCGTAAGTGGTTTTGTAGCCGGCGGCCATTTTTAGCAAGTCGTCGCGGCCGATCCACTTGTTCTTGTAGGCGATCTCCTCAAGGCAGCTGACGTAAAGGCCCGTGCGCTTTTGAATCGTGGCGATGAAGTTTCCGGCGTCCAAAAGGCCGTCGTAGGTGCCGGTGTCAAGCCATGTCAGGCCGCGGCCGAACAATTCCACGCTGAGCTTGCCCTTTTCCAGGTAGGCGTTGTTGACGCTGGTGATCTCGATCTCGCCGCGGGCGGAAGGCTTTACGTCCTTGGCGATTTGGACGACCGAGTTGTCGTAAAAGTATAGGCCTGGAACGGCGTAGTTGGACTTGGGCTTTTGGGGCTTTTCCTCGATTCCCAAAACCTTTCCGTCCTTGTCAAATTCAACGACGCCGTAGGCGGTGGGGTTCTTTATGTAATAGCCGAAAATCACCGCGCCTCCGTCTTTCTCTATCTTTTTGGTGGAATTAAGCAAGGATTGGCTGAAGGACTGGCCGTAGAAAATGTTGTCGCCAAGGACAAGCGCGACGGAGTCGCTTCCGATGAACTTTTCGCCCACGATGAAGGCGTCGGCCAAGCCGCGGGGGCTTTCCTGCACGGCGTACTCAAAGCGCATTCCAAGCCAAGAGCCGTCGCCGAAAAGCTCCTTAAAGACGCTAATGTCGCGCGGGGTGGAGATTATCAAGACCTCGCGGATTCCGGCCAGCATAAGGACGCTGACGGGATAGTAAATCATCGGCTTGTCGTAAAGGGGCAAGATTTGCTTTGAAACGGCTTTTGTAATCGGGTAAAGGCGGGTTCCAGAACCGCCTGCAAGCACTATTCCTTTCATAGTCTACAATAATAACACACTTCGCGCGCTATTTCAATAGTTGAATAAATGCGCGAAATTCACTATAATAATATGGTAATTTTTAGCGCAACGGAGCGTCCGATGACATTTCTTTACATTGATCCCGGCACGGGAAGCATGCTCTTTTCCATCGTTATTGGAGCGGCGGCTACGCTTTTCTTCTTGGCAAAGGCCGCATGGCTAAAGGCCAAACTCTTCCTTAGCGGTTCGCGAGGAAAAGACGCGGCATTAAAGGACGCCTCATACAAGCCTTATGTCATTTATTCCGAAGGAAAGAACTATTGGAATACATTCAAGCCCGTTTGCGACGAATTTGAGGCAAGAAAGCTTCCCCTATCCTTTTTGACAAGCTCCAAAGACGACCCCTGCTTTGACCAAGGCTACCAATTCGTAAAGCCGGAATTCATCGGCGAGGGAAACGCGGCCTTCGCGCGCCTCAACATGCTGAGCGCCGGAGTTTTGCTTTCCACCACTCCCGGCCTTAACGTGTATCAATGGAAGCGCAGCCGAAACGTAAAGCATTACGCGCACGTCCTTCACATGTCCAACGACGCGACGACTTACCGCTTGTTCGGCTTGGACTACTACGACGCGGTTTTGCTAACAGGAGACTACCAAAAGACGGACTTGCGCTATTTGGAAAAGGCGCGCGGCATTCAAGAAAAAAATCTCGTCACAGTCGGCTGCGCCTACCTTGACGTTTTGGCGCAAAAAATGGGCGGCGTTCCAGAAGAAAAAGACCATCCTTTTACCGTTTTGGTCTCGCCGTCTTGGGGCGAAGTCGGAGTTCTCAAGCGCTACGGCGAAAAATTATTGGACCCGCTATCAAAAACCGGCTGGCGAATCATCGTCCGCCCGCACCCGCAGTCAAAGAAGTCCGAAGCGGACATGCTGGAACGTTTGGAGGCGCGCTACAAGGATTGCCCCAATGTCGAATGGGACTACGAGCGCGACAACATTTACTCGCTCAAAAAAGCGGACATAATGATTTCCGACTTTTCTGGAATCATCTTTGACTACACCTTCCTTCGAGACAAGCCGGTGATGTACGTAAAGGCAGGCATGAACCTTATGCCCTACGACGCTTACGACCTTCCCGACCACGGCCAAAAGCTTTGGCAATTCGAGACGCTAAAAAAAATCGGACTGGAGTTGAACGAAAGCCAGTTTGACAACATCAAGGATGTAATTCAAAACGCAAGCGACAGCGAAAGCTTGGCCGCCGGCCGAAAGCAGGCAAAGGAAGAGGCTTGGATGGAAATCGGCCGCGCCGGAAAGAACATCGCGGACTATATGATTAAGACAGTTGAAGATCAAAAGGCCAAAAAGGAGACAGCGTAATGGCAAAGACAGTTTATCTTGGAATCACAGGCGACATCATTCACCCTGGCATCATCAACATAATTAAGGAAGGCGCCAAACTGGGCGACCTTACCATAGGCCTTTTGACCGACAGCGCGATCGTAAGCCACAAGCGCCTTCCCTACCTTACGTACGAGCAGCGAAAGAGCGTCGTCGAAAACATTAAGGGCGTAGCGCGCGTCGTTCCCCAAGAGGAATGGAGCTACGTTCCCAACCTAAAAAAATACAAGCCCGACTACATCATCCACGGAGACGACTGGAAGACCAACTACCTTTCAAAAATCCGCGACGAAGTTTTTGAGACGATGAAGGAATGGGGCGGCCAAGTGGTCGAAATCCCCTACACCCAAGGCATCAACTCGTCAGCCTTGGCCGAAAACGCCTCCTCAATCGGAACCACGCCCGACGTCCGACGCGCCGCGCTCCGCCGCCTTATCGCGGCAAAGCCGATTGTCCGCATTATGGAAGCGCACTCAGGCTTGAGCGGCCTCATCATCGAGAACGCGGAAGTCACAAAAGAAGACGGCGTCCACCGCTTTGACGGAATGTGGTCGTCGTCGCTCACCGACTCCACCAGCAAGGGAAAGCCCGACATCGAGGCCGTCGACCTTACGACAAGAATGCAGTCGCTCACCGACATTTTGGAATGCACGACAAAGCCGATCATTTACGACGGCGACACGGGCGACATCGCCGAGCACTTTGTCTTTACAGTCCGCACGCTGGAACGAAACGGAATCAGCGCCGTAATCATCGAGGACAAGAAAGGCCTTAAAAAGAATTCGCTTTTTGGAACGGAAGTAAAGCAAGAGCTTGCGAGCGAAGAGGAATTCTGCCACAAAATTTCAGAAGGAAAAAAGGCGCAAGTAACAAAAGACTTTATGATAATCGCTCGCATCGAGGAAATCATCGCGGGCTACACGGTTGACGAGGCGATCGCAAAAGCCTTTGCAGCGGTAAAGGCCGGCGCCGACGGCGTGATGATCCACTCAAAGGACAAGAGCGGAATGGACATAAAGGAATTCTGCCAAAAGTTCCGCGCCGAATACAAGCAAGTTCCGATCGTTTTGGTTCCGACAACCTACAACCAGTTCACCGAAAAGGAATTGGCCGAATGGGGCGCCAACGTGATCATTTACGCAAACCACATGCTCCGCGCCTCCTACCCCGCGATGAAAAAATGCGCCGAGACGATTCTTGAGGCCGAGCGCTCGCTTGAAGTCAACGACCTTTGCATGCCGATAAAGCAGATTTTGGAATTGATTCCCGGCACAAAATAACTGGAGAAAACGATGATTCGACCTTCATACTTTTACGATTTATTGGTTAAGAACGGAACGGACTTTTTTGCAGGCGTTCCCGATTCGCTTTTGAAAAACCTTTGCGCCTACATCACCGACACCGCTCCCGCCGACAAGCACATCATCAGCGCCAACGAAGGAAGCGCGACGGGCCTCGCCACAGGCTACCATCTTGCGACAGGCAAGATTCCGATGATTTACATGCAAAACTCGGGCGAAGGAAATATGGTCAACCCCTTGATGTCCATCGCCGACCCCGACGTTTACTCAATCCCGATGCTCATTGTAATCGGCTGGCGCGGAGAGCCCGGCGTTCACGACGAGCCCCAGCACGTAAAGCAGGGAAAGGTCACTTGCGATCTTTTGGACGCGATGAAAGTTCCTTACGAAGTTTTGAGCGACAACGAAGCTGACCTTCCCGCCCAATTCGAAAAAGCCTACAAATACATAAAGGAAAACAAGGCCCAGTACGCCTTTGTGATCCGCAAGGGAACTTTTGACGAATACAAATTGCAAAACAACGTTCCCGTCGAAGGAAAGATGAGCCGCGAGGAAGCGATAGAAAAAATCATGCTTTCCGCCGAGCCAACGACCGCCTTTGTTTCCACAACGGGAATGATTAGCCGAGAGCTTTACGAGCTTCGCGACAAGCATAACATGGGCCACGACCGCGACTTTCTTACAGTCGGAGGAATGGGCCACGCAAGCCAAATCGCGCTCGCAATCGCCATGCAAAAGCCAGGCCGCGGCGTTTTCTGCCTTGACGGAGACGGAGCGAGCATAATGCAAATGGGCGGCATGGCCACAATCGGAAGCCGAAAGCCTTCAAACTACATTCACTTTGTGCTTAACAACGGAGCGCACGACAGCGTGGGCGGCCAGCCGACCGTCGGCCGCGAGATTGACTTTTGCAAAATCGCCGTTGGTTGCGGCTACCAAAACGTGACAAAGGCCGCCACGCTCGACGAATTGGACGCGGCCATCGCAAGCGCCAAGGCAAGCAAAAGGCTTTCCTTCATCGAAGTTTTGGTAACAAAGGGAGCCCGAAAAGATTTGGGCCGGCCAAAGACAACTCCACGCGAAAACAAAGAAGCGCTCATGGAGTTTTTGAAAGACTAGCGTCATACGGGAGATAAATATGGTTAAACAGGCTATAATCGCCGCGGGCGGACTCGGAAGCCGCTTTGGAAACAGAACAAAGGAAATGCCGAAAGGCTTTATCGAAATTGACGGCGTTCCTATGGTGGAGCGCAGCGCGCAAAAGCTTATCGCGGCTGGCGTTGAGGAAATCATCATCGGAACCGGCCACTGCTCCGAAGCCTACGACGAGCTGGCGAAAAAATACCATGTAATAAAAACAGTAAAGAATGAAAACTACGCAAACACTTCCAGCATGGGAACGATCGCGGTTTGCGCGCCTTACATCAAAGGCGACTTTTTTCTGCTCGAAAGCGACTTGGTATACGACGCCGCCGGCCTTAAGGTTTTGGCCAACGACGAGCGCTCAAACGTTGTTCTTGCAAGCGGCGCGACTCATAGCGACGACGAAGTTTATTTGGAAAACGGCGCGGACGGCTCCCTTTGCCGCGCCACAAAGGACAAGGCCAGCGTAAAGAATTTGGCCGGCGAGCTTGTAGGAATTTCAAAGCTTTCAAAGGCATGCCTTGACGACATGATGGCTTGGTACAAGGCCGACGCCGGCCGCGTTAAGGCCGACTACGAAAGCGTCTTGGCCGAAATTTCAAGCGCCGCGGATTTTGCCTCAAAAGTTTACGTTCGCAAAATCGAGTATTACGCTTGGACGGAAATCGACGACGAAGCGATGCTGGCTCGCGCCGTAAAGGAAATTTGGCCGCGCGTCCAAGAGAACGAATCCCTTTGGAACGTACGCCGCGAAGTTTTGCTCAACCCCGGCCCTTCCACAACGACCGACAGCGTAAAGTACGCGCAAGTCGTCGCCGACATTTGCCCGCGCGAGCTTGAGTTCGGAAACCTTATGGAAGAAGTCGCCGAGGGCCTTACCGAAGTTTGCGCGAATCCCAAAGATTACATTACCGTAATGTTCGGCTGCTCCGGCACCGGCGCCGACGAGGCTATGGTCAGCTCTTGCGTTCCGCCGGACGGAAAACTGCTTGTCGTGGACAACGGCTCCTACGGCGCGCGCCTTGCCAAAATCGCGAGCGTATACAAGATCGACATGGACGTATTCAAGTCCTCGACATACGAACCGATAGACATCGCCGCGCTGGAAAAGCAGATGCAAGCGAAAAAATACACGACCTTCGCGATTGTCTACCACGAAACCACGACCGGCCTTTTAAACGACCTAGCCACAATTTGTCCGCTGGCAAAAAAATACGGAATGACTACAATTTGCGACATCGTCTCGGCCTACGGCGGAATGCCGATCGACCTTGGCTCGCTTGGAATCGACTTTGCCACAAGCACTTCAAACAAGCACATCGGCGGAATGGCCGGCGTGGGCTTTGTAGTTTGCAAGCGCGACGAATTGTTGAAGCAAAAAGACTGGCCTATGCGCAACTACTACTTGAACCTTTACGACCAGTACAAGTACTTTTTGGAAACCAAGCAAACGCGCTTTACCCCGCCCGTCCAGACTTTCTACGCCTTGCGCCAAGCGATCATAGAAACAAAAGTCGAGACCGTTCAAAAGCGCTTTGAGCGCTTCACCGCCTGCTGGGAAATTTTGGTAAAGGCCTTGGACGACATCGGCCTCAAAATGCTGGTGGACCGCAAATACCAGTCGCATTTCATCACCGCGATTTTGATTCCCGAAACTCCCAAGTACAGTTTCAACGCGCTGCACGACTACGCAAAGAGCTTTGGCTTTACGATTTATCCCGGAAAGCTTGGCAACATAGACACCTTCCGCATCGCCAACATGGGCGACATTAAGCCGGAAGAAATGGAGCGCTTTACAAAAGTTCTCCGCGACTACATGAAAAGCATTGGAGTATGTTAACGGCGCATGGCAGACTTTTTGTACACGCTCGTAATTTATCCTCTGACTCTCATAATAGAAACCGCGTTTAGGCTAAGCCGCGCGGTTTGCGGAGACAGAGGCTTTGCCGTCATTGGAGTAAGCGTAGCCGTCTCGCTTTTGTGCCTGCCCCTTTACATCGTCGCCGAAGCATGGCAACAAATTGAGCGCGACAAGCAAAAAGAAATGAGTTCGGGGATAGACCGAATAAAAAAAGCCTTTAAGGGCGACGAACAATACATGGTCCTGACGACCTTTTACAAGCAAAATCATTACCATCCCTTGATGGCCTTGCGCTCGTCCTTTGGCCTTTTGATTCAAGTGCCGTTTTTTATCGCGGCCTACAGTTTTTTGTCAAACTTGTCCGTTCTTCAAGGATACAAATTCTTTTTTATCCGCGACATGGGAAAACCCGACGCGCTTTTTTACATCGGCTCTTTTCCGATAAACATTCTTCCGATCGCGATGACAATCATAAACATCGCGGGCAGCGCCGTCTACACAAAGGGCTTTAAGCTAAAGGAAAAACTTCCGATTTACGCGATGGCCTTGATTTTCCTTGCGATTTTGTACGACTCGCCCGCCGGCTTGGTTTTATACTGGACGATGAACAACGTCTTTAGCCTGGTAAA